>JBLHMA010000421.1:0-4980 GCA_047621545.1 Cognaticolwellia sp.
CCACCCCATGGGTCGCCGCCGCGAGGAGCAGCTGCGTGTAGGGATGCTTGGGTTCGCGCAGCAGCGTGTCCGATGCGGCCATCTCCATCACTTGGCCAGCATAGAGCACCAGGATGCGGTCGCACAGCCACCGGGCCGCAGCCAGATCATGGGTCACGAAGAGAAGACCAACACCGGTCTCTTTGCGCAGGCGATCCAGCAGCTGGAGGATGTCCATGCGGCTGGACACGTCGAGCATCGAGGTGGGCTCGTCGGCCAGGAGCAGCTTGGGCTTTGGGGCCAGGGCTCGGGCGATCGCGACCCGTTGGCGTTGCCCGCCGGAGAGCTCATGGGGGAAGCGCGGCAGGTAGCTCTCATCCAGGCCCACCGTCTCTAGGAGCGCCTTGAGCGCGCCAGGTTTGTCCAAGCCGTAGAGCTTTAGAGGACGCTCCAGGTGGTGGCGGACGTCGTGGACGGGGTTCAAGGAGGCGAAGGGGTTCTGGAACACCATCTGGATGTCGTCTCGGGCGGCGTCGGCACGAGGGGCCCCGTTGAAACGAATCTCCCCGCGCGAGGCCACTTGCAGTCCGGCGACCAACTTGGCCAGGGTGCTCTTGCCGCTGCCCGACTCACCTACCAGGGCCAGGGCCTCCCCAGCAGCGATGTTCAGGCTCACGTCGTTCAGGGCCCGCAAGGCACTCTTGGAGAACAGCCCACCCTGTGGAAAGTCCACGCCCAAGCCTTGGATCTCAAGAAGCATTGTTGAGCTCCCAGCAACTCGCCCAGTGCACGCTCTTTCCATTTGTATCGTCAAGTCCCTGGACATTGAAGTAGTCCCGGGGCGGCTCCTCTGCAGCACAGCGCGGGGTGGCCAAGCTACAGCGGGGGTGAAAGCGGCATCCGGAAGGGGGCTGGTCGGCCCTTGGAGGGGCCCCCGGGATGGAGTAGGGTTTCCTGTCCTCGTTTAGGGCAGGAGGGATGGACTTGCGCAGGCCTTGGGTGTAGGGGTGGCGGCCGCCAGCTTTGAAGGACGAAGCGGGCCCCAACTCCACCAAACGCCCGGCGTACATCACGCCGATGTCGGTGGCAAAGTCCATCAGCAGGGACAGGTCATGGGTCACAAAGACCATGGCAAAGCCCTGCTCTCGTTGCAGGGCCAAGACACGGCGCAGGATCTGACGCTCGACCACCACGTCTAGCGCGGTGGTGGGCTCATCCATGACCACAAGCTTGGGGCTCAGGGCCAAAGCGAGCGCCAAAACAACCCGCTGGCGCATGCCACCGGAGAGCTGGTGGGGGTAGCTCTTGAGGTGCTGGGGATCCAGCTCCACACGCTCCATCGCCTCTACGGCGAGGTGCTCGGCACCATGGGGAGCCAGTGTGTCTCGGAACTGCTCGCCGATACTGAGCACGGGATTCAAGGCGCTCAGAGCGCTCTGGGGGACCACCGAGATCTCCTTCCAGCGCAAGGCACGCAAGGGCTCATCGTCCAGTCGGAGCAGGTCTTGCCCCTGAAAGAGGACCTGGCCGGCGGAGATGTGTGCAGGTGCCCCCAGCAGACGGAGCATGCCAAAAGCCACAGTGCTCTTGCCGCAGCCCGACTCTCCTACCAGACCCAAGATCTGGCCGGGCTTTAGGGAAAAGCTGACGTTTTCGGCGGCACGGACACTGCCATAGTTCACGCTCAGACCGCGCACTTGCAGGATGCTCATTGCTTCTCCATCATTGCTTTGGCGCCGAGATCACTGGAGTGGGACCCACACGCTGGGGATGTGCCAGCTTGGGATTGGTGACGGCGTCCAAGCCGAAGTTGATCAGGGTCAGGGAAAAGCCCAGGAGCGCGATGCAAAAGCCGGTGGGAACAAAGGTCCACCAGGAGCCCGTGAGCAGGGCCTGGTCGTTGCTGGCCCAGTATAGGTTGGTGCCCCAGCTGACCACGCCCAGGTCGCCTAGACCCAGGAACTCCAGACCCACCTGGGCACCAACTGCGTAGATGGTCGCGCCGATAAAGCTGGAGACCAGCAGGCCGGTCATGTTGGGCAAGATCTCCACAAAGAGGATGCGGATCCAGCTCTCCCCGGACACCTTGGCAGCGGCCACAAAGTCGCGCTGCCGCAAGGTGAGGGCTTGGGCTCTGAGAACGCGCGCATTCCAAGCCCAGCCGGTGAGCACCAGGACGGCGCACATAGAGACTGGGCCAGCAGGCAGCCAGGCCGCGAGCACCACCATCAGCGGGAGCCCGGGGAGCACCAAGAAGACGTTGATGAGCAGGGACAGGCCATCGTCCGTCTTGCCCCCCAGTGTGCCGGCCAAGCCACCCACCAAGGCGCCAATGAGGACAACGAGGCTGCCTGTAATCAGACCCACGAGCAAGGTGGTTCGGGCCCCGACCACGGTCTGTGCGAGCACATCCTGGCCTTGACCGGTGGTGCCCAGCCAGTGTTGGGTCGATGGACCCAACAGTGGCCGCCCGTCAAACGCCAGCGGGTCACCCACCAAGAAGGGCCCGACAAAGGCCATCAGGAAGAAGAAGAGCAGCAGGCCCATGCCTACTTGGGCCTGGCGGCTGTTCCAGAGGCTGCGCAGGATTCTCATTGGCCTGCCCTCATGTGCGTGTCCTGGGGTCCAGGGCCACAGTGACCACGTCCACCATCCAGTTGGCCGAGAGTACGGCGAATGTGATGGCCAAGAACAGCCCCTGGAGCAGCGGGTAGTCCTGGCCGCGCACGGCGGTGAGCAGGAGCAGCCCGGTGCCAGGGTAGGAGAAGACCACCTCGGTGAGCAGGGCGCCGGAGAGCACAAAGCCCAGGGCCATGCCAAAGCCCGCCACGTTGGGCAGCAAGGCGTTTCGAGCGGCGTAGTGCACCAGGATGCGCCGCGGGGTCAGGCCGCGGGCTTGGGCATAGCGAACGTGCTCGGCGCCCAATACGCCGATCATCGTGTTGCGCATGGCCAGGAGCCAGCCGCCAAGGGAGACCACCACCATCGTCAGGGCCGGAAGGAAGGCGTGGCTGATGACGGACTGGATGAAGGGCCAGGAGAAGCTGGGGGCCAGGTTGTCGGCGTAGGCGTGTCTCAGCGGGAACCAGTCCAGCTGAAAGCCGAAGACCCAAGCGGCCAGCATGGCCAGCCAAAAGTAGGGAAAGGCGCCCAAGAAAGCGAGCAGGGGAGGCAGCACAGTGTCCAGTGGGCCGCCCTTCTTCCAAGCGGCCAAGGCCCCAAGAGAGCTGCCCAGGACAAAGGAGATCAGCACGGCACCGCCGGCCAACAGGCCTGTCCAGAGCAGTCCTTCTCCCAGCACCTGGGAGACCGGGGTGGGGAAGTAGGCCACGGAGAGACCCAAGTCCCCGTGGGCCAGGGCCGAGATGTAGGTGCCGAACTGCTCGTGCAGGGGGGCGTCTTGCAGGCCAAAAGTTGCCCGCAGCCCCTCGATGGCCTCGGGGTCGAGATCCCCTTGAAAGCGTGCGAAGAGCACACTGGCCGGGTCGCCGGGCATGAGCCTGGGAATCAGAAAATTCAACACAACCGCGACCATCGCTGCGATGAAGTAAAAGCCCAGGCGACGGGCCAGCCAGCCAGCTGCAGCTCTCACTTGGCCTTCAAGCGGGTCATGACCAGCAGACAGCCGGGGACCGAGTTCGGACTCAGGGGTGCGTAAGGGTCCTCGGCGCTGGGAAAGCCGGTGATGTGGGTGTGGTTGGCCTCACCCCAGGCGGGGGCAGGGAACAGAGGAATGGCCGGGACCTCGTCGACGAAGATCTGTTGGAGCTCGCCAACGATTCGTGCCTGCTCAACAGGGTCGGGTGTCGCATCAAAGGCTGCGAAGAGCGGGGCTGCTTTTTCGCTGCCATAGCGGTGCCAGTTGCGGAAGCTTGCCTCGCCCACAGGCTCCACGGCGGCGGGATCCATCAAGGCCTTGTACATGGGCACCGGACTGGGCCCTTGCTCGCTCCAGCCCAGAGAGAGCTCAAAGTCCCCTCGGCCCACACGCTCATACCAAGCGCTGAAGTCGTAGCCTTTGACCTGGACGTCCAGGCCGATGCTGCGCAGGTCACCGGCGATGACCTGTACGGCGCGAACCCAGTCAGACCAGCCGGCTGGGCTCGTGATGCTCAGGGTCAAGTCGCTGCCATCGGGCAGTGTGCGCATGCCGTCGCTACCCCGTTTCAGCCCCGCTTGGTCCAGCAGCTCGCCGGCACGCTGGGCGTCGTAGTGGGTCCACCCTTTCAGGCTGCCATCCTCCCAGTCTCGGTAGCCGTCGGAGAGCGCTGTGGGCCGTGCTGGGGTGGTGTAGTTGTACATGGCCACCTCCACCAAGCGCTCCCTGTTGATGGCCAGACTCAGGGCCTCGCGCACCTTGGGGTTGCTCAGAGGCTCCACCTGCGTGTTGGCGTACAGAAAGATGGTGCCGCCTTGGGTGGGAAACCAAGCCTGGTAGTTCTCGTCTCGGGCCAGGTAGGTGCGCTCCACTGCGGGAACGAAGATGCCCGCCCAGTCCAGCTCCCCGCGAATCAACGCAATGCTGGCTTGGTCGTTCGAGGACAGCGCAGGAAAGCGCAGCGCGTCTACCCCCAACTCCTGCCAGTAGTAGGGGTTCTTGTCCAGCTGGAAGACCTGGCCGCGGAAGGTGCTCACTTCGGTGAAGGGACCGGTTCCGACAGGGTTCGGGTTCTGCTCGAGCAGGGGGGACTCGATGGTGGACCAGATGTGCTCGGGCAGGATGGCCTGCTGTGAGATGGCCTGCAGACCGGAGACATAGGGGCGCTTGAAGGTAAATGTGACGCTGTGTCTCTCGGGCGCGCCCTTTGGGGATGGGTCCACGACCACGGACTCCAGAAAGCCCCAGACACCGCCGAGATCCGCACCGGGCACGGTCTTCATCATGTTGAAGGTAAATGCGACATCGTTGGCGCTGAAGGGCTGGCCATCCGACCAGCGCACCCCTTGGCGAATCTCGAAGCGAAGCTCGGTTGCATCCTCGTTCCAGGAGGAGTCTGTCGC
>JBLHMA010000422.1:0-4974 GCA_047621545.1 Cognaticolwellia sp.
CCATTGAGCGATTGAAGTGCAGACCACCCAACTCCTGGTCCCGGAAGACGCCCAGGGAGAAGTAGGGAATGAACTCTCCCGGCTTGGCCATAAAGTCTACCCGGGCGCGCCCACCATATACATCGTTGGAGTTCACCGCTGCAGAGGAGTCTTCGGTGATGACACGCTCGTACTCCATAGATGGCCCGACGGCGATCTCGTAGCCCTCCAGGGTGGTCAAGCTGTTCAAACGTTCAGTATTCTTGTAGCGCTTGCCCTCGACCAGGACCGCGAAGCGGCCCGGATAGAAGGAGGTGCTCCCGTACACTGCGTAGCCAGGCTCAATCTGACCATCGGTGAACAGACGCTCATTTCGGTAGTGGAAGTAGTCGCCTTCCACAAACACATCGGCGGGCCCCAAGAAGCCCTCAATGCTTGCGCCACCCACCAAAGCGTCCAGGTCGGAAATCTCAGCGTAGCGCGAGTAGCTAGCCAGTAGCGGCTCAGCGCTGTCGGCCATGTTGTAGCTGACGGCATGAGCGCCCAGGTTGAATGGCCCCAATCCATACCGGTCGATCCGCACAGCGTTGACCAAGTTGTGCACCGAGGGGCGCAATTGGCGGTTGGGGTTGTCCTGCTGAATCTGCTGCTGGTTGGTCAAGCCCGAAATGAAGGCTAGATCCCACATGCCCAAGGTGGTGTTTAGGCGAGCGCCACGCAGGGTGGTGTCCACGTCGATGTCCGTGTTCTTCACCAGATTCAGCGCTAGGCCGCGTCCCACGCTCATGTACTGATCGCCCAAACCCAGTTCCAGCGGGCCAGCGTTGATGGTGAGCCAGGTCTTCTCCAAGTTCAGGGAGCTCATCTTCCACGGGGAGCGGACTCCATTGGCCAACAGGTCAAACTCGTAAGTCTTCTCATCGTCCAGGAAATACCAGCCGTTGAACATGCTGACGTGATCAAACTGCGCTCCCAACTGCCAGTTCTGAGAGTCCACCAAAACGTTGCTACGGGAAACAACTTCTCCGTAGTTGAACAGCCCAGATTGATCAGGGAAGTCTGGCAGGACCCGGTCGGAGGTGTAGTACCGACCCTCGACATCAAAGCCACCAGTCACATTGACCTGTTCGAACAGGCCAACATCTTGGGACGCGTCTGCATCGTCCTGGGCAATAGCCAAGGCACACAAGGCGAAGAGCAAAGGATCTCCCAGAGCGAGGCTAGTGAGCGGCTTCCTCAGTGCACAGCACAGCGGCCATGTCCTTTTCAGGTGCCGTTCCGTTCAATGCGGTCAAGGCTTCGATGACCTTGTGGGCCATCTCGCACTCATCGCCAGCCGTATAGCTGGCGTGCTTGTAGATGCTGTTCCCTTCAGCGTCGATGAGTTCGCTGTAGGGGATCGCCTTGGAGGGGAAATACTGGTTGATGACCGTGGTCTGCTTGTCCAGCAAGACGGGGAAGGTCCAGCCCTTGGACTTGACCGTAGGCTTGACCTTGGCCGCGTCACGGGCCGCGTCAATAGAAATGGCCAAGACCTGCAAGCCCTCGTCTTGGTATTCGGCGTATAGCTTCTGAACGTGGTGCAACTCAGAGACACAGGGAGCGCACCAAGTGGCCCAGAAGCTGACCAGAACCACCTTGCCCTTCTGATCCTCCAGGCTGACTTCCTTGTTGGAGGTGTCCCGAAGGGTGAACCCCGCCGCCTTTGAGTCGGCGGCATCAACGGCGGGGGTGGCCGAGAGGAGCACAGCTCCAGCTGTGGCGAGGACAAGGGCGCTGGCGATCTTGCGGGACATGGAGACTCCGGAAAGGCGTTGGATGCAGTCATCCACCACAACGCTTCGATGCCAGAGTCTATTCGATGTCCCACGGCGGGTGTAAAGGCGGAGCAAGGTTACGCTCCCACTATGGCCAAACGCATCCTGATCGTCGATGACGAGCCCAGCATCCGAAAGGTTCTCTCTGCTCACCTTCGTCGGGATGGCTACGAGACCCAAACGGCATGTGATGGCGCAGAGGCGATCGCCGCCCTGCAAGAGGCGGAGTTCGACGCTGTCGTCTCGGACATGAAAATGCCTGGGGTCGGGGGACTCGAGTTGCTTCGATGGTGCACCGATCAGCGCAGCGCGCTCCCGGTGATCCTCATCACGGCCCACGGTACGGTCGATTCCGCAGTCGAAGCCATCAAGCAGGGGGCGCACGACTACATCACCAAGCCATTCGATCGGGACGATCTGCAGCGCATCATTGCTAAGGCTGTGGCCTCGGGACAGATCAGCCGCACCAAAGTTCAGCCCGCACCAGGCCGCTTTGCGATCATCGGCCAGACGCCTTCCATGCGGAAGATCTTCGACCTGATTGCGCGAGTGGCCCCCTCCCCCACCACCGTATTGATCACTGGTGAGTCCGGCACCGGAAAAGAACTCGTCGCCCGCGCCTTGCACCAGCAATCCGACCGGGCAGGCGGGCCCTTCATCACTGTCAACTGCGGCGCCATTCCTGAGAACCTCTTCGAATCAGAACTCTTTGGTCACGAGCGCGGGGCCTTCACAGGGGCGGTTCAGTCCAAGCCAGGGCGCTTCGAGTTGGCCCATGGCGGCACGCTCCTCCTGGACGAAGTGGGTGAACTTCCTGCCGACATGCAGGTCAAGCTGCTTCGGGTCTTGCAAGAAAGACGATTCGAGCGTGTGGGCGGTCTACGCAGCATCGACGTGGATGTGCGCCTGATCGCCGCCACCAACCGAGACCTGGCTGAGGCGGCACGCATCGGCAACTTTCGCCAGGACCTCTACTACCGCCTCAACGTGATCCCCATGCACCTGCCCCCGCTCCGGGAGCGCAGTGAAGACGTCGTTCTACTCGCACAGCACTTCCTGGAACGCTTCAACCAACGCCTGGGACGTCAACTGAAGGGCCTGACCCCAGCCGCCAGCGAGGCCCTGGCGGCCTGGCACTGGCCGGGCAACATCCGCGAGCTTGAGAACTTCATGGAACGGGCAGTTCTGCTGGCCGACGGCGACTGGATTGGGCTGCCAGAGCTACCGGGTCTCTCAGGCATATCGGGCACCCCACAATCCAGCTCAATGGAGGGTCTGCCCCTCAAGGACTACGTACGTGTGCACACCGCGAAGCTGGAGCGGGCCCGGATCCGGGAAGCTCTGCAGGCAGAGCAGCACAACGTCACTCGGGCCGCAAAGCGGCTTGGCATCTCGCGAAAGTCTCTTCAAACCAAGATGAAAGACTACGGCCTAAGAGAAGACTGACCGGCAGCGGTTGCCCGTAGACCACTCCGCGCCGTACCCTCTGTCCATGTTGCACCTTCTGATGATCTCCGGCGCCTTGGCCGCCGAGCCAACCGACCTCCCTCCTTTCCTGCGTGGCGACGTCTATGCCGGCTACCGGATGAGCTACCAGACCGGCTCCCTGGTCGAACCGGTCAAGGGCGAAGAGGTGTCTGTCGGAAGGCTTGTGACCCAAGACCACCGCGTGCACGTCGGTGGTTCGTTTGGTGTGGCCCCGATCGCCGCGCTGACCTTGGAATTCCCAATTACCGCAAAGCAGCAGATTGGCTGGAGCGACGCCACGTCCATGGCCTTTGACCCCACGGTGGGACGCGGGTCAATGCAGGGTGGTCTTCCCATCGAGCGGGATCCTGACACTGGCAGCGGGCTCTCCGGCGTTTGGATGGGCGTACAGGTCGCTCCCTTCTCTGAGCGAGACTTTACCAACCGCGGCAACCGGGCCAGCTGGTTGCTGGACCTGAGCTACCGGACAAAAGACGCCACCAACTTCTACGACCTGAGCGCAGTTGAGCGTGGTGCAGGTCATGGCGCCTCGACCCTGCGCATCCGTAGCTCTTTCTCCAAGGAGCTGGGCCAGAGCCAACCCCACATCAGCGCGACCTACAGCCGCGTCGGCGAGACCAACGCCACTCTTGTGGGAACTGATGGCAGCCAGATCCAAGCCACAGTGATCAACCCCGACGAGCTCCTGGTCATGAGCGGCGTCGAGGTTCACACCTTCGCAGACCCGATCTCCCAAGCTGAATTCGCCGTGGACTTCCGCATGGGCTTTGCCTACCAAACCTGGGGCGACCTTCCCAGCGGTTTGTACCTGCCCAGCGTGCTGGACTCCAGTATGGGCAGCGTGACCACGATGGGGGAGCAGACCCGTTTCATCGGTGGTATCGGCATCTACTGGCGCCTCTTCGAGTACCTCAAGCTGGAGCTGGCCAGCGACGTATCTTACGTCATGCCTACTCAGCTGGAGAACCCCTACTTGGTCCAGACCGGCTCCAACACGGTGCGCTTCGACACCCGAGCCGACTTGGTGGTCATGTTCCGGTAGGCACTCGCGCAGATTGGAGGCCGACATCGAGGCCTTAGTCCCGCGCCAGCTCCGCTTCAAGCTTGAGTAGCGCTTGGTATGCAGTGCGCTTTTTTACGCCCCAGCGTTCGGCCAACACAGCGGCAATCGACTTGAGGCTGGCAGCGTCTGCCTCCACAGTGGTGCTCTCTTCTTTGGGCGCCAGCCCTGGGCCCACCACAAGAGCCACCTCGCCCCGGACACGCTCCCGTTCCGAGAGCATCATGGCCAAATCCGCCGCCGAGGCCAGCTTGATCTCCTCATGCAGCTTGGTCAGCTCTCTGCACAAACAGACTTGTCGGTCAGGCATGATCTCGGCGATGGCCTGCAGTGTGGCGACCGTTCGCGACGGCGCCTCAAAGAGCACCAGGGCGCCGGGTACTTGGCCGAATTGGATCAGCCAGCGCCTAAGTGGCCCCCCCTTGCGCGGTGGAAAGCCCAAGAAGTGAAAGGGAGCAGCGGCCAGGCCCGAGACACTAATCGCCGCAGCCGATGCACTGGGCCCCGCCAAGGCATTCACGCCTACGCCCTGGGCATGGCAAGCCTGCACTAAGAAGCGCCCAGGGTCAGAGACTCCTGGGGTCCCCGCGTCACTGACCAAGACCCCATTTTCCCCAGACAGCAGACGCT
>JBLHMA010000423.1:0-4957 GCA_047621545.1 Cognaticolwellia sp.
AGTGAACATGCCGTTGTCACCGTAAACAGTCATGGACGCATCGAAGGTCGAGTGGGTGTCGGAGACCCAGGTGGCCTCGTAGTCGAACTGCAGGTTCAAGGACTCGGTGAGCTCATCATCGATGAAGGCGAGGATTTCCAGGCTGGCCGTCTCACCGGTTTCCGTCTCTGCAAAGCTGGTGCGCAGCGCGGCTGTCGAGCGGTGCTCGTAGACCAGGCCACTGCGGAAGAACCCAGAGGCGCTCGGGTCCACCTGCTTGTTGAGCACGTCGATGCTCATGATGGTCTCGGCCCGGTTCTCCAGCTTGTAGTCGGTATACTCAAAGGCCAGGATGCCGTCCAAGTGGTCGATGATCTCGGGTGTTCCCACCGTGGTCTCCCACTTGTCGAACTCCACCTGCAGGGTGCCGCGGTCGATCTCCTCGGAGGTCTCCTCCGAGACGGTGAAGTGCAGCTTGCCGCTGGCGTTCTCATCGCCATCTTCGCCCAAGCGCAGCACGCAGGCATCGATGGTCAGCTCCGCCTCGCAGTTGCCGTCACCCTCGCACGTGTCGAAGCTGGCGACCTGTGCCACCAGCGTCGTCGCGCAGAAGATGTCGCCGGCGGTGTTCTTGGCCAAGGGCGATGTCCCAACCAGTCCCGCGACACGTTGGGCACTGCCGCGAGATCGGGCACTGCCGCGAGATCGGGCACTGCCGCGAGATTGGGCACTGCTGCGAGAGCCGCCGCCTTGGTCCGACTTAATGAAAAATGCGAGGTCCTGGGCGTTCATGCCCATCTGGGCATCAAAGTAGTCGTCAGCGATGTTGCCCAGGGAACCTGGGTCCACGCTTCCGCTGGGGTTGTCCAGGTGCTCACGCACCTCGTCCGGGGTCAGGTAGCCGGGGCCACAGGCGACAAGGGCAGGCAATGCAAGCAACAGGGTCATTGGATCTCCATCTCAAGCAGCTAGAACGCCGCGAGACACCGTTGTATTCGATAAAGGTTGGGATGCGCCATTCTCAGCCGCCCACAAGTCAGCATTGCTCCGGTGCTACGCTGCCCGCGTATGTACCGAGAACAGCACCGTGAATAGCACCGCGAGCTGCACCCAAAGGACACGTCCTTGAGCGCCAACGACAACGCCCCCTCTACCTTGCGCCGCTGGCTCTCCACCCTCCCCATCTTGGTGGTTCTCCTCGCCGTGCTGGTGCAGTGGACCGGCTCCCAGCTGCAATCCAAGGTCATCCAAGCCGGCGAAGGCGTCTGGCCCGGCTACGGTTCCGAGCTCCGGCGCGAGCCCGTTCAGCCGACGGCCCCTGAGCCACCTGAGCAGAGCCCAACGGCCACCGAAGGCGTGGATCAGGACTTGATCGGGGACCTGCTCGGCGATGACACCCCCGCCGCCCCAAAAGAAGGCGTAGACCAGGACCTGATCGGCGATCTTCTAGCGGACCAAGACAGCGAGTCCGCCGGTGAAATCGATGAAGACCTGATCGGCGACCTGCTCGCGGACGAGCCAGACGTAGCTGCCATCGATGCGGATGGCATCGACGAAGACCTGATCGGCGACCTGCTCGGCGAGCCCAAGGAGAACCCCCAAGGGACGCCAGCCCAAGCCCGCTACGAGCGCCAGCTCGAGTCCTTTGAGCGCGAGCAAGTACGGGTGGCCTCGATTCTGGAGCGCCGCACCGAAGGGGTACAGCGCTTCTCGGTCGTCGACCTGGCCCTCGAGTCCTTTGTGGGATGGGTCAACGCCCACATCAAGCACCTCTTCGTGCTCCTGCTGGCCCTGGCGTCGGTCACCACGACCTGGACCCGCCACCACATCGCCCTGCGCAACATCCACGGCCCCCGCGGCGACCGCATCTCAGCCGGCTCCCAGCTGGTGGCCAACCTCCTGGTGATGTTCTCGCTCTTCGCCCAGCGCACAGCCTGGGAAGCGTCCGGTATTCTACCTGACCATCCTGGCTTATCCTGGATCTGGATCGCCGCCTTTGTGGCCATGTGCGCGGGCAACATCTACCACTTGGCCAAACCCATGGCCGCCGACGGCAAGGAGGAGGACTCCTGGGGTACCGCGCTCTTGGCCGTACCCCTCTACGCGTCGATGGCCGTGCTCTCCGCAGCCTGGTTCTTCATCGGCGAGGGCTACTTTGCTGGCCTGGCCGTCTACCTGGACAAGCTCACCGAGCACGCCCAGCTCTACCTTCAGGTGGGCCTGTATGTGTGGGCTGGCATGCTGCTCAAGCGCACCAGCCTGGCCCACCGTAGCTTTGACGCACTGCGCCCCTGGGGCCTGCCACCTGAGCTGCTGGCCATCGTGGTCGTGGTGGCCTCGGCCATACCCACCGCCTACTCCGGTGCCTCTGGCATCTTCGTGATCGCAGTGGGTGCCATCCTCTTCCAGGAGCTCAGAGCCGCTGGTGCCCGAAAGAGCTTGGCGATGGCCTCAGCCGCAATGAGTGGCAGCCTAGGCGTGGTCCTTCGCCCTTGCCTGCTTGTGGTCATCGTGGCCTACTTGAATCCGGTGTCCAGCGACGCCCTGTTCGGCTGGGGACGCTGGGTCTTCCTGCTCACCGCCGGGCTCTTCGCCATCGTGGCCTTCCTTACCCGACAAGGCACCTGGAAGCTGAACAAGGTGCCGAATGCCGGCGCGAAGACCTGGACCGCTCTGAAGGGTATAGGCCTGTTCCTGGCGCTCTTCGCAGTGGTGCTCTTCGGCTACCGCGGCGTGCTCGATGTCGGCTTGGACCAGCACTCGGCTCCCCTGATTCTACCGGTCATCCTGGTCCTGATGTTGGTGCTGGATCGCATCATGCTCAAGCGCGAGCAGCTCTCGGGCGCGGTCGACACCCCCGCTCCCAAGGTGCGCCTACAGGTCGAGTCCGCCACCTCCGAGGCCGCCGTACACATCGGTGCTCTTCTGCTTCTGATGGGCATGAGCGTCTGTCTGGGTGGCCTGGTGGAGCGCGCCGAGCTGATGAGCATCGTGCCCGCCAGCTTTGAGTCCCCGTGGGCAGCGATGTGCCTGCTTGTGGCCCTGCTGGTCGTGGTCGGTATGACCATGGACCCCTACGGCGCGGTCATCTTGGTCTCGGCTACCTTGGCCGACGTGGCCATCGCCAGCGGCATTGACCCGGTGCACTTCTGGATGGTGGTCCTGGTCGCCTTTGAGCTGGGCTACCTGACCCCGCCGGTGGCCTTGAACCACTTGTTGGTGCGCCAGGTCGTCTCAGAGATCGAGGACCCCGGACCAGAAGACCCACCCCCCACCAACTTCTGGCAGAAACACGAACGCATCCTTCTGCCCGTCACTGTCATGGCCATCGCCCTAGTCTTGGTGGCCTTCGTGCCCCTCGCGGTGGCCGGCTGAATCGGCCGGAGCGGATGTCTTTCGTTCGACAAAGGAGCCGATAGGCGACGACTTGGACGAAAGGCATTCGACAAAACGGAGGCCGAACGTCGGCGCCCGAGGCGCGACAGGAATACGGAACCACAACTGCGCCCCCTTGTCGGACTACCCATGCTTCTGCTCCTCATCGCCTGCAGCCAAACTCCCCCAACCAGCGCCAGGGAGATCCCAGCCGATCCCGTGGCCGACAGCACCGCTGCCGCAGACATGCTCTGCCGCATGGTTCAACAGGCCAAGCACTCCTGTACCCAAGACGGCAACACGCTGACGCTCGAGGAGCACAGCCTTGTGGTCACGATGAACGCCAAGCCAGGCACCTGGTTTCCTGGTCGTAGCATCGGCATGGGACGCAGCGCCACGGAGCTGCCCGGCAGTCTGACGATGGACTTTGTGGTCGACGTTGAGGTGGACGGCCAACCCATGCCTGCCGTGAGCGCCAAGGGACGCGGTGCTGGCGCCGATCTAGAGCCTGGGCCTGCCCGGCAACAGGCGATGGAGAAAGGACTGCAGCTCTGGGGCATCACCACCGGCGTCGCCCTCGTCGACCACTTGCACCAGGACGAAGCTGGGCTGGCGTCTTTAGGCGAGGGCAGTGGCGCCCTGGACATCCCTGGATTTACGGTGACTCGAGGGGTGGCCGTTCAAAAGTCCCAGGCGGGCTTGGTGGGCCAAGAGCAGGCCGGCCGCATGGTGCTGGACCAGGGCAAGATGGTGACCTCGCTCGCGCAACTGGTTCCCCAGGATGGCCAGCTGCACGGCCTGCGCTTGGACGTGGGTTTTGACCCAAATGGGATAGGCTGCCCTCTTGGAACCACCTTCCTCACAGGCGATGTGGAGATCGACGGCGTGCCCAGCGGTAAGATCTGCGAAGTCGCTGACGGCTACCCCTGGCCCAAGGTCAGCGGGGTCCAGGGGGTCGAGGTCTTCTACCTCTTTGCACCCCAGACGGCAGCCCCCCAAAAGGAGGCAGCCAAAAAGACTGACTGAGCTTCCCTCTTTCAATCCCCTGCGTCCGTGGGTTACAACTTCGGCACCGCAGGAGCCAGCCGTGTCGCAGACCGCACCAGAGCCCGCCCGCTACGAGAGCTTCGAGGCTTTCTGGCCCTACTACGTGGCCGAGCACCGCAACCCGACCTGCCGCACCCTGCACTACATCGGAACCACCCTGGCGCTGCTGAATATCGGTGCTCTGCTGGTGACCTTGAACCCCTGGTTTCTGCTCAGCGGGGTGGTCGGCGCTTACGGATTTGCCTGGACCGGCCATTTTTTTGTCGAGAAAAACCGCCCAGCGACCTTTAAGTACCCCTTCTGGTCCCTGGCCGCTGACTTCAAGATGTACAGCCTCGCGCTGCGCGGCCAGATGACCGATGAAGTAGCCAAAGTCTGCGGCGCACCGCTGACCAAGCAGGAGGCTTAGAGCTTCATGAGCGCTGCTCTGACAGTGAACTCCCGGACCTTGGCCCTGGAGCTCCATGACTTGCTTCGGGACCTGGATCCCGCGCGCTGGACCGCAGACCTGGACCTGGAGCGTCGCCTACAGGAGATCCGGGCGCGCCTGGCCTCG
>JBLHMA010000424.1:0-4955 GCA_047621545.1 Cognaticolwellia sp.
TTCGAGGGGCCCTGGATCAGATCCAGCAGTCGCACCAGGCAGCCTACCAAGCCATCCGCACCCAAGCTCAGCGTCGTGCCTTGCGCACGGAGCTCGTGGGCGCCGACGCCGTTGATAAGGCCGCTCAACTCTTGCTGCAGAAAGCTCGAGATTTCAGCGATGTTCAGCAGGCCAGCCAGGCCCGCGCAAAAGCAGAAGACCTAGTCTCCTAAGTCCCCCCACACCTATCTCCTGGAGACTCGATGCAGTCTGCCACCCTGTTGAGCGTCGAGATCGTCGCCGAGGACCACCTGGAGCTCACCCTGCTCCACCCCGAGGCTGCTGCCCAGACCAAGGCCGGCCAGTTCATCAAGCTCAGCGTTGGAGCGCACGACGCGGCGTTCTTGGCCATTGCCTCGGCGCCTGGCGCGCCACAGATGCGCTTCCTGGTTCAGGTGGGCAGCCCGCTGACCCAGGACCTGGCCCGGCTTCAAGTAGGGGACAGTGTGCAGGTCAGCACCCCGATGGGAAAAGGCTTTGATCTGAGCGGCTTGGAGAACAGAACTCCTCTGTTCTTCGCAACCGGATCCGGCATTAGTGCCCTACGTTCGGTGTTGGAGTCCAGAGACTGGTCCGGCACTGGAGCGCGGCTCTACTACGGCGCTCGCACCTTGGCGCGTATGCCCTATCAGGCGCAGTTTTCCGCCTGGGAGGCCAGGGGAGTACAAGTCATTCCTGTTCTTTCCCGTGAAGACGGCGATTGGGACGGGGCCCGTGGCCACATCCAAGAAGTCTACGCACAGGACCCAGTGGACGGTGCCAATGCCGCTCTGGTGCTCTGTGGCGTGAAGGGCATGTGCACTGCAGCCACAGATCTGTTGGTGGCTCAAGGCATGCCCAAGACCTTGGCGCTGCTGAACTTCTAAGGTTGTGAACGGGGACGCGGTCCCCGCGCTCCTGAGAGCCCAAACGCAGAAGACCCCCGCCGTAGGGCGAGGGTCTTGCTGTCTCTGAGGGTTGGCTCAGTGGTCGTGGTGCGCGTCCCGGCTGTGCACATGCACATCGTCGGGGTGGGGCAGCATGAAGGGGTCGCTCACTGGAACTGGGGGCACACTCTCAAGGTACTTGATGACGACCAGGAGAAAGAGTCCCAGGAAGAAGAGCGCGCTTCCGATGAACGGTAGGACGGGGGGGAAAGTGTCCTCCATCCAGACCGATGGCACGGTGACCAGGTAGCGCTCCAGAAAGATGCCCACAGCGATTATGGTGAGCACGATTCCGAAGCCGATTGGCATCTTCTTTAGGCCGCGGGAGAGCAGACTGCCGAATGGAATCAGGAAGCACATGGCGCCGACCACTGGAGCAAGCTTGCTCCAGGGCTCCAACTGCATACGGACGAGCAAGAAGCCAATCTCCTCGGTCATGTTGCCGTACCAGATGGGCAGCAACTGAGCGAAGAACATGTAGGCCCACAGCATGGAGAAGGCGAAGATGAGCTTGCCCAAGTCATGGTAGGTCGCAGGCTTGACCATCTTCTCGATGCCTAGGTGCTTGCGGAAGACCAGGGACAGGAGACCTGTCCAGATCATTCCTGACCAGATGCCCGAGGCAAAGTACCAGCCGCCAAACATGTTGGCGTACCAGTGAGGTGCCAGGGACATGATGACGTCGAAGGCGTAGAAGCTCAGGGTAAAGGCGTAGACGATACCAATGATGGGGCCCAGGGCAATCTGCCGCTTCTGGCTGGCCTTGACCACTTCGGAGTGGTCTCCGGTCGCCGTGCCGGCAAAGGTCTTCACCCAACCGGGTAGCTCAACGCCGTTCTGCGTAGCGAGCTGCACATCTGGCTGGAGGCTGGTTCGGACATAAAACAGACCGAGCAGGCTCAGCGCGCCCATCATTGCGATGTTGCGAGCGAGCCAGGGACCCTGCTGCAGCCAGATGGCCTTGTGGCCGCTGATGCTGTCTGGGTGGGTGTGCCACTCATACAGGTCGATGCCGCCGAGCACGGTGCCGTAAAGGGCGAACAGAATTACGATCACCGGGGTGAACATGATCATGCTTTCGCTGATGCGCTTCAGGGGCCGTGCCCACCGGGCCCATGTGATGGTGATGGCCATCGTAAAGGCCATGCCACCAAAACTGAGAGCGGTGAAGTAGTTCATCGCGACCAGAAAGCTGGTCTTCGCGGCCAGCTCGGACTGACCGTAGCCGACACCCAAAAGGATGGCGCCCAGGACGGCCATGCCGATGGATGCGTAGGTGAAGTTCTTGGGCAGCGCCTTTGGGGTCAGGTGCGGCTTGGGATCGAAGTTTGGAATACCAATCATGGCTCAACCCTCCATCGCCGCTTCATCAGCGGCTTCGGGCTCGGGTGGTGCCCCATAGTTCACCCCGTCAAGGGTGTTGAGGTACTCGGTCACTGACCACATCTCTTCATCGGTCATCGCCCAGCTGTAGCCCTTCATCACGGCTGCGCCGTTGCGAATGGTCAGGTAGACGTAGCCTTGGGTGTAGCTGGCGGCGTTGATGATCGAGGCATCTCCGGCCAGCGCGGGCGCGGGAACGGGGAAGCGCTTCTTTCCATCGCTCATGTCGTTCACAGCACCGCCGCCCAGAGCGTTGGTATTGTGGCAGGGGGAGCAGTAGGTCTGGTAGTTCCACTCACCTTGGTCGATGACTACGTCCATATCGACGCCTTCACCCACGTATGGATTGATGAGTGACTTGCCTTCGGGCGTGACGCGGTCGAAGTTTGCCGCGTAGCGGTTCTGGGAGACCACGCCCTCGGGGAGAGGAGACATGGGCTGCTCGTAGGCGCGAACGAACCAGCCGTCGTACATGTCGACGAACCAGGTCTGTCGACCCTGCAGAAAGGGTGGCATTAGGTCGTAGCTGATCAGCGAATAGAGGCCGTAGCCTCCAGCCAATGCTCCAGCTGCGAGGTAGGCGCCGGCCCACTTGTAAAATGGTGTTTTGCTGGGCATTCGCTCAGGCCTCCTCGTGGACGAGCTCAGTGGCATCGTCCTCGTCATCAGCACAGGACACTTCTTCGGCACCAGCGTCGTGGAGAAGCTTGATGGCCTCTTCCTTGCGGGCACCCTCCAGGTCATGGAAGACCAGACCGAATCGGTCGCTGGAGTAGCGTGGATCCTCACACTCGATGGGCAGGTCCGCTGCCGGCAGGCGGCAGTGGAAGAAGATGGCCGCCAAGGTCGCCAAGCCCGCGATGAGTACGGTGCTCTCGAAGGTGATGACAACGAATGGGGGGATGGAGATCATTGGCTTGCCGGCAGGCAAGGCCATGGGCCACACGGCCGAGGTCAAGCTGGCCAGGGTGAATCCACCCGTGCCGCCGATCAACGCGCCAGTCAGGGTCCACCAACGCACCGGTGAAGGTTGGTTGTCGTAGATGGCCTCTTCAATCTCGTGACGGGGCAGGGGAGAGAGCACGGTGTAGTCATCAAAGTCAGCCTTTCGCAGCCGGTCGATCGCGGTGATCAGGCTGTCCAGGTGATTGAAGACGCCCTTGACGTGAGCGCTCATGCGGCCTCCTCGGTGTCGGTGCTGAGGGGTGGCTTGATCATCTCCTTGATCTCGGCGATAGCGATGGCAGGCATCAGCTTCACAAAGAGCAGGAACCACATGAAGAACCAGGCGAAGGAGCCCACCATGATTCCCATCTCTACCCAGCTGGGCACGTAGAGTACCCATGCGCCGGGGTCGAACTGGTGTGCGAGCGAGGACGCGATGATGTTGTACCGCTCAAACCACATTCCGATGTTGATGATGATGCTGACAATCCATAGTCCCCAGAGGTTGGTGCGGACCTTCTTGAACCACCAGACCAAGGGGATGACGCAGTTGCAGGCGACCATCATGAAGAAGATCCAGTCGTACTGGCCGGTGGCACGGTCGACGAAGATTCCCCACTCGTAGGGGTTGTCGGAGTACCAACCGATGAAGTGCTCAATTCCGTAGCTGTAGGTCAGGATGAATCCTGTCAGCAGACACAGCTTGGCCATGGCTTCGAAGTGGAGGATGTTGAGGTAGTTCTCCCACTTGAAGATCTTCGTGATGGGGATCAACAGGGTGATGACCATCGCGCATCCGGAGAAGATTGCGCCAGCCACAAAGTAGGGCGGGAAGATGGTGCTGTGCCAGCCAGCGGTCTGCGCCATCGCAAAGTCCCAGGACACCACGCTGTGCACTGAGACCACCAAGGGGGTGCACAATGCGGCGAAGAAGCCGTAGGCTGCCATGTAGTGGCGCCACTGGGTGTCGGTCCCACGCCAGCCGAAGCACAGCATGTTGTAGACCTTCTTGATGATGGGGTTCCGGTTGCTGTCGCGCACGGCAGCGATGTCCGGAATGAGCCCCACAAAGAAGAACACTGAGGAGATGGTCAGGTAGGTCGAAATCGCGAAGACGTCCCAGACCAGCGGGCTCTTGAAGTTTGGCCAGAGCAGGCGCTGGTTGGGGTACGGAAACAGGAAGTAGACGTACCAGAGGCGCCCAACATGAATGTTGGGGAACAGCCCTGCGGAGAGCACCGCAAAGATCGTCATGGCTTCCGCTGCCCGGTACACACCAGTACGGAATCGTGCGCGAAACAAGTAGAGAATCGCGGAGATCAGGGTACCGGCGTGACCGATACCGACCCAGAACACGAAGGTGGTGATGTACACACCCCAGAAGACGGGAGGCGTGTAGCCTGCGACCCCCATTCCCCACTCGAGCTGGTAGCTCCAGCAATAGACGCCAAACGCAAGGATCAACAGATCCACTGCGAAGATGGCGGCCCACGCGAGGGAAGGCTTGAACAAGGGCTCGATGACCTCTTTGTTCACCAGGCCATAGGTCACGGCGTTTTCGTTTTGCATTGCCGTCTCCCTGATCAGTGCTTGCCGGCGTCGGACCCGTGGTCCTCGCCGTGCTGGTCATTGTTCTCGCCGTGGGCCTCATCGCCGTGGGCA
>JBLHMA010000425.1:0-4953 GCA_047621545.1 Cognaticolwellia sp.
CGGATGAGCTCGCGGAGGTACCAGGACAGACTTGGTACGTGGACACTGACGGGGATGGTTATGCATCCGATGACGCGTCGGCCGTCGGCTTCTGTACTGCGCCGGCTGGCTACGTTGAGACCCTCGGGGACTGCGATGACTCGGCCAAGTCGGTCAACCCTGGCGCGATCGAGGTCTGCCAGGACGGCATCGACAACGACTGCTCGGGTGGTGCGCCGGAGTGCGGCTTTGAGGGGGCGTACACCTTGAACCGGGCGGACTTAGTGCTCAGTCCTGGTGGGGCGGACTTTGGGAGCAGCTTTGCGCTGGTCGAGGTGGGGGAGGGGCAGCCTTGGTTGTTCGTCGGGACATCCAACAAAGTGTTTGGATTTGAGCCGCCTTATGACGGTAGCGGTCTCGTTGTTCTCCAGCGCCCCAGGACCTGAGTGGGAGGAGCAGGTCACTTTCGACTGGAATGACATTCCTGACGCGAGCTGGGGATTCGGATTCGAGCTGAACAGGTACGGAGAGAACGGGCTCTTGATTGGGGAGATCGGGGAAGTGTACCTTTGGGATTCTCCCCCAGAGTCTATCGAAGACCTCTCCTCACCAGACGCCGGCGTGGAAGGTGTTGACTCTTCGTTTCTCGGCTTCCTAAACACGACACTCTCCGCAGATCTTACCGGGGATGGTGTCGATGAGCTGGTCCTGGGAGGCATGTTCGGTCGAGTGGATGTCTTCGAAGGCGGGGTCGCGGGTCAAGTTTTGAATACTGATTCAGACTGGTGGCTTCTGAGCGAGGGTAGCTACGAGCCAGAGGCGATGGGTGGTTCCCCCAGAGCAGTCGATGTCGACGGTGATGGATACCCGGAGCTTGCGCTCAGTGATTTGTCCTACTCAGAGGAGTTCGTGAACGGCGGAGCCGTATGGATCTTGCCAGGTCAATGGTCCGGGTCAACAGACACCACTGCATCTCTGGCCTCCGTTCGTGGAAGCGAAGCAGAAGGGAGGCTCGGGCGGAGCGTCGAGTTCGTGGATGGCAACGCTGATGGAATCGTGGAGCTGGTCGTGTCGGAAGCAGGGACTGGTGACGTCTACCTGTTCGATACAGCAGGTGGGCTTGGGACTTGGACCACCGACGACTCCACTGCCACTATGGTCGGGATCACCAACGGGGAGTGCTCAGCTGAGTTCCTGGGCTTGGACGCAGATCTCGACGGATACGACGACCTGATGACCGGATGCCCGGACTCTGGGTCCGGAAGCGTTCATGTCCTTCTCTCCCCCGGAATGTAAGTCCGGCGTGCTCAGGGAGTAAAGGTCAGGGTCGTGGTCAGGGTACCCAAGTCTTGCTCGCCGCAACTCTCATAGGGAGGCACTGTGCCGCTGATCTCGGATTCATCGGACGTGACGAAGCTGCCATCGGCCTGTTGCTCCATCGTGACTGCTTCTTTCCAGTTCCCTTGGCTATCCTTGGAGTACAGGGTCCAGTTGGTCTGACTGGTAAACTTGAACCCGATGTTGGCCTGTTCGGCGCCGTTTCCAACAGAGTCCCCGTACTTCTCTTTGCACTCGCGGGACTTCCAGTCCAGTTCGCCGACGAATGCAATGTCACAGTCGGCACAGCTGGCCGCGGTGTTCTCCTTCAAGGAAGTCACGTAGCGCTCGGTGCAGTCGTCGATGTCGTCGCCACCCCAGACCCCACAATCGAAGTAGCCACCTTCGAACTGGAAATCACCTTCGTGTTCAATGGTCTCCGGCCACCAGCAAGGTGCAACATCTGCACAGTCTGAGTCATCGCAGTCCGCCTGACCGTCCAAATCATTGTCGAGTCCATCGTCACAGATTTCGGGCTCGCCCTCGTCTTTGTCACAGACCGCATCCCCATCACAGTCGTCGTCTGCGCAGTCAGTCAGTCCATCCTGGTCGTTGTCCACCCCATCCGCACAGGCGCGCTCAGGAAGGTCGGGATCAATCTCGCCCTCTCCTTGGCCTGTGCAAGCGGTCAGTGCGAGAATCAACAGGGGGGCCAGAGTCAGGGCGCGCATAGAAAAGCTCCATCAAGGTACCGAGAACCGTAGCAGAAAACAGAAGGGGCCGGCATGGGGTGCTTCCCAGACCGACCCATGCCGGTTCTCCTGAATCAGCCCTCAGGGGTAGCTAATCGGCAGAATCGCTTCGATGTCCGCTGCCACCACGCTGGTCGAATCGCCTACGCTGACGATGGTCATGCCAGGCTCGATGAGCACCAGTGTGGGGCGGGTGGAGGACTTGGGGTCGTAGAGCGCGTCTTGGGTGCCGCTTGGGTCGGCCACGACGGGGTAGCCCAGGCTGTAGTTGGTGTCCCAGCTGGCCAGCTCGGACTGGGTGGGGGCTGAGCGGCTGGTGTTCTCGGAGTGGGCTTGAACGATGATGAAGCCGTAGTCCTTGTAGGTGCTGTACCAAGAGCCCAGGGTGCTGGCTTTGGCTTGGCAGACGCCGCACCACATGGTGGAGAAGTCCACCAAAACAGCCTTGCCGCAAAAGTCGTGCAGCTTGACGGTGTCGCCGTTCTGGTCGCTCAGGGAGAAGTTTGTGGCCACGTCGCCCACCGAGTTTCCGGTGCCCGTGGTGCTGCTTCTGCAGGAGTCGATCTCCCAGCCCCCGGTGTAGGGGTGGTCGGCGGAGTCGTTGGGGTCCGTGTAGGAGTCGATCTCCTCATCGTCATCCCAGCCGTCTGCGTCGCTGTCGGTCAGAGTCGGATCGGTGCCGTGTGTGTTGACCTCGTCGCCATCGTCCAAGCCGTCGCCGTCGGTGTCGCGCAGGGTGGGGTCGGAGCCGTGCACGTTGACCTCGTCCGCGTCATCCAGTCCGTCGCCGTCTGTATCTACACCACCGTCGTAGCCGTCGCAGTCCTGGTCTACGCCATCCAGATCGACCTCGGCAGCCCCTGGGTTCGTGTCCGGGTCGGTGTCCAAACAGTCGTCGGAGTTGTCGGCGTAGCCACTGGGCTGCTCACACGCCAGATACCAAGCGCTGGTGCCGTAGCCGTCCCCATCCATGTCCTCGTACCAAGTGCTGGCGTCCAGGGAGTAGTCGTCGTCCAGAGTGCCGTTGCAGTCGTTGTCGATGCCGTCGCAGTACTCGTCGGCGGCGGGGTTGATGGCGGCCTTGGAGTCGTCGCATTCCTCGCAAGCGGCGAATCCATCGCCGTCGGCGTCGGCCCGGCCCACGCTGCCATCGCAGTTGTAGTCAAAGTCGTCGGTGCAGGTCTCCTCAGCGCCTGGGTAGAACAGGGCCTGCTTGTCATCGCAGTCCCCGCCGACCGAGACAAAGCCGTTCGGGGCATCGCAGGCGAGCGTTGCGCTGGCGTCGTCGCCAAAGCCGTCCTTGTCCAGGTCCTGGTACCAGGTGTCAGCGTCGGTGGCGGAGTCGTCGATGGCCCCGCTGCAGTCGTTGTCCACGCCATCGCAGATCTCGGCTGCGCCCGGGTTGACCGCCGCGTTGTTGTCGTCACAATCCACCGTGCTCTCAAAGCCGTCCTGGTCCATGTCGACTGGCGCGGTGCCGGTTTCCTCGACGGGGACGCTGTCGTTGACGGGGTCGTTTGCGCAGGCCAACACCGAGAGCAGTGCGAGAAGGGGCATGGATTACCTCAGAGCTGGTCGAGCTGGTTCAAGATAGGGGATTCAAACAGGCCTCCCAGGTTTCAGGGAGGTGGAGGTTTCTATGTTGTGGATCGTCGCCTCGGCCATGGCTCAAGAGCCGGCCATCCTGCTGCCCGGTGACTACACCGAGGTGGTGCAGGTACAGGACACACAGTGGCTCGCCTTGCGCTGTGAAGATCAAGGATCTTGCTCCTTAGTGCCCACCCAAGTTCAGGTGGCGCAGTCCCAGGGCCGGAGCGCGGTGCGTGCAGAGGGTGGCGCTCTGGCGCTGGTTCAGGGACTACCGGCTGGGCCCGTGAGTACCCAGTTTGCAACACCACAACCGCTTCCTCGATACACCAGCGTCAAGCTGGGCGCCGGCACCCGCCTGGTCGCAGATGGGGGGGAGAACTACAGGATGATGCTGTCCTTTCAGGGGTCAGCGCAACCGGTCTTGATTCTACCCAGCACACGGGGCCGTACGCCAGGTGTGCGCTTTGCCGGAGACCTGGATGGGGACGGCAAGATCGACCTGATCTTGGACAGCTCGGGTGACAAGGGTCAGGCTGGCTGTGTCTTGCTGCTGTCCTCGGCGGCGGAAGAGGGGGAATTGATCGCTCAGGTGGCCAGCTTTCAGGCCAGCGTCAAGCCTCCTGCGGTGATTCCTGTAGGTCAGACCGTGCGACAGCAAGTGGACTTGGGTACCCTGGGCGTGAGTCCGGAGAACCCATGAGCCGACGCGTCCTTCGGCCCGCCCTTGTTGGCTTTGCCCTTTTTGCTTTGGCTTGCTCCTCTGGTGGAGAGGGCCAAGAGGGCAACGGTTTCTTCCCAGACTGGGGCCCGGGCCAGGGAAATGGTGCTCAGGACTCGGGCACCCGGGACACGAGCACCGGAAGCGACGACACCGGATCGACCGGGGGCGATGACACCGGCGGCGGCGGTGGGGATGACACAGGAGAGGATACTGGGCCCCTCGACACGGGCGACCCCGGGCCCTCGCTCGGCTCCAAGGACAACCCCAAGGTTCCTTCCGAAGGCGAGGTCACCATCGCCGAGCTGATGATCACGCCTGCTGAGTCCTCCCAGGCCGATGGAGAGTGGGTGGAGCTGACCAACACCTCTGGCTTGTGGCTCAAGACCGGAACGTGCACGCTGCGCGACGAGGGATCAGACAAGGCCACCCTGACGGCGACCCAGAGCCAGAGCCTGATCTTGGAGCCTGGAGAGACCCTTGTGCTCTGCGCCAACGACTCCACGTGGGACAACGGCGGGGTGGACTGCCAAGGCACCTACAGCCACAGCAAGTTCGAAATGAGCGGCAGCGACCAGGCCGTCCTCTACTGCGATG
>JBLHMA010000426.1:0-4942 GCA_047621545.1 Cognaticolwellia sp.
GTAGTACACGTAAGCTGAGCCGCTGCCTGAGCCGTTGTCGTCGTCTCCGTGGGCGCCTACGATCAGGTCGTCGTAGCCGTCTCCGTCCACGTCGCCCGCACCGGATACCGAGCTGCCAAAGGCGTCGTGTTTTGCCCCATCTGTAGCCACCAGCTTGTTCTGGGAGGCGGTGGAAATGCCGGTTGGGGTGCCGTAGTACACGTAGGCTGAGCCGCTGGCTGAGCCGTTGTCGCCGTCTTGGAAGGCGCCCACCACTAGGTCGTCGTAGCCGTCTCCGTTCACATCGCCCGCGCCGGATACCGAGATGCCGAAGTAGTCTCCCGCTGCCCCATCCAGTGCCACCAGCTTGTCTTGGGAGGCGGTAGAGATACCCGTGGGGGTGCCGTAGTACACGTACGCTGAGCCGCTGATTGAGCCGTTGTCGTCGTCTCCGTAGGCACCCACCACCAGGTCGTCGTAGCCGTCCCTGTTCACATCGCCAGCACCCGAGACCGAGGTGCCGAAGTAGTCTGCCGCTGCGCCATCCGACGCCACCAGCTTGTCCTGAAAGGCGGTGGAGATGCCCGTGGCCGTGCCGTAGTACACGTAGACTGAGCCGCTGAATGACCCGTTGTCGCCGTCGTATACAGCGCCGACCACCAGGTCGTCGTATCCATCGCCATCCACGTCGCCTGCTGCTGACACCGAGTTGCCGAAGAAGTCGTACGCTGCACCATCTGATGCCACGAGCTTGTCTTCCACCGACAGCGCGGGGGAGAGCAAGGGGTCGACGTTGACGGGCCACTTTGCCCCCTGCACGTCTACTACCAGAGACAAAAACGATCCGGCCTGCTCCAAAGCGATTGGGAGGTTGCGCCCGGTGGCGTCCCAGGCGGCCAGGTCTTCGTAGCGCCACAGTCCGCCCATGGTGCCGGCGAACCAGGCGCCTTGCCCATCTACGTCTACCTGCAACAGCTTGCCGGTGCGGACAGCCAAGTGTAGCTCTGCGATGGGGCGGGATGGGTCTGAGGGAGCGTGCAGCGTCCAGCCGTGGAGTATGCCGCGGGCGCTGCTGGTCCACCACTCGGTCACCAGGCCGTGGTCGAGCGCGGCAGAAGGCGCGCAGCTACGACCGATTTTCTCGCCGGTGGGTACGCAGTCGCCCAGTGCGGGCTCGGCGCCGCCGATGCCATGGCGGCCATAGGCCACTGTTGCCAGGATGAGTTCGTCGCCGTCGGCGCTGGCCAGCAAACCGTTTGCGGTCAGCTCCGCGTGCAGTACCCCCGGGATGTCAGCCACGAGCACGCCGAGAGACTGGACGGCGAACTGTCGGCTTTCGACAGCCAGCCAGTCTTCGGATCCTGCAGCAGGCCGGTCGAGCGCCTTCGGGTCGGTGGCTGAGTCCGCGCCGGACGACCGGTCTCCGCGACAGCCGGTCAAGGCAGCCAGCATGGTCAAGAGCATCGAAATCTCGGAAAATGAGGAGAGAAAACTCCCCGTATGAGCTGGAGATTATAGCTCAGTGTAAGACTTTCGCGACGGCACTGATGCCAACGTTTCCGGCCTCGGTCATGCCCTCATGGATGATCACCATGGCCTCGTCTTCGCCATCGCCCGTGAGATCTCGCCAGATCACACGCTCGACAGAGTGGGCCGACCCCCATCCGTTGGAGTCGATCAGCTTCACTTTCTGTGTCCCTCCCGGCCCCTCTCGTACCCACCAGCCCTGGGTTGTGTGCCGGTCCCACCCCTCGAATTTCTCGCCCCACTGACGGGCCTCCCGAGCCGCGGGCCACCAGGCATGCTCTCCGACTTGCCTTGGGAGGGGGCGCTCACCCTGCCAGCCGTCGCTGTTCCAGTCCTGCTCGATGGCCAGGTTGGCGCCAGAGATCCAGCCCGTTCCGTTTGGGCCTTGGACCAGGTAGAGAGGAAAACCTTCGTCCCAGTCGCTCACTTCGGGGGGGGATTGGGATCCAGCTGCTCTGAGCGTGTACCCGCAGCACCTCGCCTTCCTTGACCTGCAGGTTGATAGCCCCGTCTGGCCCCATCGAGGACAGTGCAGCGCTGTCTGCGAGAACAAGCGCACGCAGGGCGGGGGCCTGGGCGTTGACCTGGGGGCCAGTGCCGGTCCCTGGAGAGGGGCGTAGGCAGGCGAGCAGCAGGAGCAGCATAGGGGTCCTCACGGTGGGACTGGCGAAGAGCTCGCAAGCCTGTAGATTCAGGGCCCTGCGACGCAGTAAACGTAATCCCACTCCGGCATGCAGCGACTCTCACAGGCGATGTTGCAAGCGAGCGGGTCGTCGAAGAGCAGGTTCTCGCTGAACAGCTCCGAGTCGCCATACATCTCGACTGTGCCGTGCCCTAGTGAGGAGTCGTAGAGCCAGACTTTTTCGTGGACAGAGATGTACGCGGCTTGGTCCTCCTCAAGACGAAACTCGACGTTCCGGAGGGTCGTATCTCCGCCGGCGGAGAAGAAGACGTATTCGCTGTCCCCGACCAGGACGTCTTGTAGGCTGCAGTCCTGAAGTTGGAAGCCTAAGCTGTCCCGTTTCTCAGGGTTCCGTAGGCCAACACGCTCGACCCTGAGTCTCTCCAGTGACAGGTCTTGCAGTCGGATCCTGGCCCTGTCTTCGTGCACCCGAAGGTCGTGTAGCCACAGTCCCACGATCTCGCCGCCACCGACAAAATTCAGGGTGTGGTTGCCAAGAACGCTGTTCCGGACCTGAATCCGGTGGCCGTAAACCGGGACCTTCACCGTAAAGTGGCCATCTTCTTCTTGAAGGTTTCTAAAGATGACCTGGTCCAGCTCCAGCGCGCCTGACTCGGCTGAAAAGGTCATGTTGGCCGTGGTCAATGACAGCATCGAGAACCGGTAGGTGCCGGGCTGGTCCAGCAGCAGCGCTTTCTCGCACGCCTGGGGTCGGTCCAACTCCGTGACCTTGCTTCCGGAACCCAGGATCGAGAAGGCTGGACCGATGAGCTGCTCACAGCCCAGCTCGTAGCGTCCTGGGCCCAGACAGATCTCCTCCACTCCATCTGTGAGAGCGTCCTGGATGCTGGCGTGCTCGGTGCCGGTCGCCAAGTCCCACACCCCGGTCTCAGGACAGGGGGAGAGGTCGGGGGACTCGCTGCATGCCAGGAGGAAGAAGAACATTGTGCCCTAAAGGCTATAGGAGACCCTTGAAGAAGTCATTCCCCTTGTCATCCACCGCTCTTGGCTTGGGCGCTTCCTCGTATGGAAGCGGACCCCAGATCGTTGTCCCGTACTTCCAGTCCGTCGATTGAGAGGGGGCCAGCGACACTAAAAGACGGCCCACGGGTCAAGGTGTCTCGAATGACGACGTCGACCAGCTCGGTTGTATCGTTGGAGTTGAAGAAGAAGTCGGCGGTCGTGAGGGCCAAGGTCTCCAAACGGTAGCCGCCGGGCATGTCCAGCTCGATGTAGTCGTAGCAATCTGGGCGCCGGACCTCGGTGACCTCGCTGCCGGCACCAATCAGAGAAAAGGCGGGTCCGACCAGGGGCTCACAGCTCAGGGCGTAGGTCCCGGGGCCCAAGCAGATCTCCTTGGCTCCAGTCGCTAGCGCGGCGTGGATGCTGTTGAAGGATCCCCCAGTCTCCATGTCCCATACCCCGGTGCTCGCGCAGGGCTCCATGGGCCCCGCATCGGTGCAGCCCAGCATGAGCAGCCAGATCAGGGGCACGAGACGCGCTCCGCTGGCGCCAAACAGACCCCGCCGCAGCGGATCGGGCACTCCTGGTCTGCAAACTCGGCGTCTTTGAGCAGGAGCGTGGAGCCAGAGTCCATGGAGACGCCACCGGAGCGGGTGAGCTGTGCGGCCGTCATGGAGACGACGCTGCCGCTCAGGATGTTGATGCTGTGCCCTTCGCTTGTCGTGGCCGCCTCGACGGCGAGATCTGAGAGGAAGACTTGGCCATCTAGTTCGAGCTCTCCAACGTTGTTGGAGAAGCGCATGTTGCGCACGCTGGACTCTCCGAGTCGGATTAGTTGCTTGCCTTGGCTTGGGTCTGTCTGTGCGTTGTCCTCGATTCGCACATCCTCCAGTTCGATCCCCTGGAACTCGAGTCCGGTTGCGGACCGGTCGTGGTTGTCGTGCACCCACAGGTTCTTGACCGTTGAGCCAAAACCCACAATGGTCAGAAAGCTGTAGGGCAGGGCGGAGTCCCGTACTTCCAGGCCGTCTACGTCAACCAGACCCCAGAGAATCACCCTGTCTTGCGCGTTGGCGATGGGCTGTAGGTCGCGGACCACTACATCCCGCACCTCCACGGTGCCGGGGTAGGCAGGCTGTATGCGAAGCTGGGCGGAGCTCAGAGCCAGGTCTTGAAGCAGGTGTGGGCCTTCCGCCATGAATTCGGTCCCCAAGCACCCGGCGTCCTGCAGCTCCGTCAGCTCGGCGCCGGCCCCTGTGATGCGCACTGGCGAGTCTTCGAAGGTGCCGCAAGGCATGGCGTAGGTGCCTGGGCCCAGACACAGGTCCTCCACGCCGGAGCTGAGTGCCCGCTCCACGCTCCCGTAGGCCAGGCCTGTGGAGGCGTCCCAGATCCCGGTGCTCGCGCAGGGGTCCATGGGGTCCACTTCCGCGCAGGCGAGCAGCAACATCCAGCTCAAGGGCATTCCACCTGCTCAGCTGGCGGCAGGCAGGTCTCGTTGCACAAGATGGGGCAGTCCAGGTCGGGGAATTCTGTGTCTTGGAGGAACAGAGTGGAGTCGGGCCGCAGGATCACCCCGCCGGAGTTGATCATCTGGGCGGCGCTCAAGGCGAGGCTGCTGCCGGACTCCACGCTGAAGAGGCGGCCAGACTCACCGGGGGAGTCAAAGATGTTCGCCTGGGACACGGTGCTGCTGTTGTTGACCCAGAAGTGCGCGTCCCCGTTGTTGCCGAAGCTCAGGTCTCGAAGGGTGGAGTCGTTCAGGTAGAGCATGAACGTGCTCTGTGTTGG
>JBLHMA010000427.1:0-4932 GCA_047621545.1 Cognaticolwellia sp.
ACACAGCAGGGCGCCAAGATATGACAGGACAATGGGGGGTGGCCTACCTGCCGCGGGGCATGACGGAGACGCATACGGGATTCCAGACCCCTTGGGGGCGCTGCGACTACGATTGGGACGGGCGAACCGTTCTGATTTTAGGGGACAGCGTGACCCGCCAAGCCAGCGAGGGACGCGACACTCACCTCGGCACGTGGCCGCTTCAGATCGAGTGGCCCAATGATGTACAGATCTGCGTCCTGGCCGAAGACGGCTACCATCCCGCAGAGTACGCAGCCATGGCAAAGTATGTGCAAGATCGAGGGCTAGAGCCCGACCTGACCTTGATCGTGCTGTGCGAGAACGACCTGGCCGATCGGCCCGCCCGCTACTCGGTGACCCTGAACGGCAGACTGGCCCTGTATGAGCCTCCCAGCCACACCCTGGCGTGGGGCCCCGCGTGGCAACCGTGGCTGTATGGCCAAAGCGAGGCCTTCCGTTTTGCCCATTGGCAGCTCGCCATCGCCGACCCTGACCGCGCTGCGCGGATTCCGGTGAGTGTGCCGTCCCTGCAGGTCGTTTCGGCGCTCCAATCCTTGCAGGCGGCCGGACCCACCCAGATGTGGTACCTGCCCCCACTTCAGCTGCAGGACGACCCGTTTTCTGTCGCTGAATTGAACGCCCTGTCTCATGAAATACCCGGCATCGACGTCCTGGATCGGAGCGACGACCCTGTCGGTCTCCGTCGGAGAGCGGACGACCCGATACACCTCAATGACGCGGGTCACGCCTGGATCGCAGCGCAGATGCAGCCCGTCGTACGCGCCGCCCTGGAGTAGCCCCACTCAAGGTGCGTCGTGCTCTCCCTGGCCCTCAGCGCTTCTGGATCTGCTTGATCAGGTCCTCCAGATCCCCGCCACCATCTCCCAAGTCCAAGACCCCGTCGCCGCCACTCGGGGAGCCCGTGCTGGGACGTGCCAGCGGTGGAGGACGTGGAATGGGCGCGGCGGGCCCATCTTGCAGCTTGGGTTTGAGGAAGCTGCTGCGGCCATCCAACCAGCGCTGGTATCTGGCAAAGCTCCACTGCCCATCGGGTGCACCCAGCTCCATCAACGAGGCCAGCTTGTGCAGGTTCCCCTCGCGGATGACCGCACGAATCCCTGAGCTGGCGCGCAGGACCTCGCACTCGGGCACACGGAAGTCCAAACCAGGCCGCCGCACCAAGCGCTGGGTGAGCACGCCGACCAGGCAGTTGGCAAGCTGAGCCCGCACACCCGCTTGGGCGTCGGAGGGGAAGCTGGAGACCAGACGCGAGATGGCCTCGCTGGCGGAAGAGGCGTGCATGCTGGCCAGGACCAGGTGGCCGGTCTCTGCGGCATCCAGTGTCAGCTCCATGGTGCGTGCTCTTCGCATCTCCCCAACCAGGATGACGTCGGGATCCTCGCGCAGAGCGTCCAGTAAGCCCTGCTCAAAGCTGGGCGTGTGCTGGCCCACCTCGCGCTGGCGCACGAAGGCGTGCTGCATGCGCAGGCGGTATTCCACAGGCTCTTCGAGGGTGAGCACGTGCTTGGATGGGGCCCGGTCCAGAGCGTGAATCAGAGCGGCCAGAGTGCTGGACTTGCCAGATCCGGTGGACCCCGCGACCAAGACCAAGCCGTGCTTCCCCTGCACCAGCTCAGCCAGATCGGGGTGCAGGTTCAGGCGCGCCAGGGTGGGCTGGGCGCCTGAGAGCAGTCTCACCGCCATGCCCACGCCGCGCATGGACTGGAGCACGTTGATGCGGCAAGACACGCCGCCCAGGACCTTGGAGAGATCAGCGCTGCGGCGCTCCAGAAAGCGTGGCCACTCGGCCGGGGGAATCAGCCCGCGGGCAGCGTCTTGGAGCTCTTGGGCACCGATGGGCTCGGCGATCTTCCGCAGGGTGCCGTCCACCCGCATCATCACCGGCAGGCCGGGTTCGAAGTGCAGATCGCTTGCGCCGGCTCGGGCGGCGGAGCGGATGAGGTTCGCGAGCATCTCAACATCCAGTCAGAGGGCCCGATCAAAGGGACCGTCAATCAGCTATCCTGCTTGACCTACACCACGGGTACCCATGTTGTTGCTCCTTGCTGGCCTCGCGCGTGGAGCGGGTTCCGAGACTGGTCTGTGCAAGACCCCCGACGCATTGCGGGCCCTGACGGGCCAAGCGGAGCCCACCCATCCACACATGCTGGAGGCTCCCCCCGGACTTGGGGGCCCGGGACCGCAGATGTTTGCAGCCGACAAGGTGCCCTTCGGCACGCCCTATGTGCTGAACCGGGAGACGGAGAACTTCCTGATCAACTGGACCCAGGCAGACATGCCCGAGCCCGCGGTGGAGCTGGTGGCCGAGGCCCTGGAGCTTGCTTGGACCCGACTCATTGAAGAGCAAGGCTGGCCCGAACCTGTGAGTTCCCAGGGCTACCTGCTGTGGGTCGTTCTGGACGAGAACATGGAGGGCACAGGCTTTACCACCGAATACATCGCCCCGGAATACCCCCAGGGCTACCCGGTGATGTACATCAACCCCACCTGGGTCACCAGCCCCGCCTTTTACAAGGGCCTGGCCGCTCACGAGTTCATGCACGCCATCCAGTACGAGATGCGCGCGTACGAATACGATGTTGAGGCCCAGAGTTGGTACTGGGAGGCCAGCGCCAACATGGCCCCAGAGCTCGTGGAGTCGTCTTGGGACGGCCACCACTACACCTCGGCCTGGTACGCCGACAACGCGCACGAGCGCTACGACACCGACATTGGCTACCACCAGTACGGCCTGTATGTGCTCAACGCCCACCTCGAAGACATCCTTGGACCGGGCACGCTGAAGAGCATCTGGGAGGCCGGTCGCCAAGACCCCGATGCCCTGTGGGACAAGCTGATGCGTGAAGGAACGGGCCTGTCTCCAGAGGAGATCTTCGGTGGATTCAGCGGACGCTACGCCAACGGCACCCTTCCAGAGTCCAGCTTTTACGCCTTTGTCACCCCCATGGGCTTGTTGATTGAAGGGGCATCAAGCACCAGCAGCTACCTGGGCAGCGAGTTCTGGGAGGTCAGCGCAGACACCTGGGTAAAGGTCGAGGGCCGCGCTGTGCTGGGCAACGCCCGGGGGGAGAGCGGCGCCGAGGTCCAGGTCTTTGCAGGCGAGCTGCTCTCGGTGACTGGGCTCGCACAGGACACGCAATACCAGCTCGCCCTGGCGGACGAACCCACCCCGGAGCCGGAGCCCGCTCCACCCCAGGCTCCAGGGGGATGTGGCTGCGGTCAAGTGCCCTCGTCATCCAGCTTCTGGCTCATGCCCCTGCTTGCCGGCGCCCTGTTGACCCGCCGCCGCAAGGTTTAGGGACCGCTCATCCAGATCTGCGGAGCGTCCTTCCAAGTGGGTGGCAAAGCGGCCTATTAGGCGGTACAGGTCTTCCCCATTCCCGGCGCCTCCCTTCTGGACGGCCGGTGCCCTTCAGCCGATGGATCTGCATGTCTTTGCAACAGAAACTGACCCACCTGCAGCAGCTCGAGACCGAGAGCATTCACATCCTGCGTGAGGCTGCCGCCGAGTTCGACAACCCAGCGATGCTCTACTCCATCGGAAAAGACTCCGGTGTGATGGCGCACCTGGCCATGAAAGCCTTTGCTCCAGGCAAGCCGCCCTTCCCCTTCGTGCACGTGGACACCACGTGGAAGTTCAGCGAGATGATCACGTTCCGTGCTCAGTTCGCGGCGAAGTACGGCATCGAGCTCATCGTTCACACCAACCAAGATGGTGTGAAGCAGAACATGAACCCCTTTGATTATGGGTCCAACGAATACACCACCATCATGAAGACGGACGGCCTAAAGCAGGTCCTGAACAAGCATGGCTTTGACTGTGCTTTTGGTGGCGCCCGTCGGGACGAGGAGCGCAGTCGCGCCAAGGAGCGCATCTTCTCCTTCCGCGACGCGTTCCACCAGTGGGACCCCAAGAACCAGCGACCAGAGCTCTGGAGCAACTACAACACCCGCACCCGCAAGGGTGAGAGCGTTCGCGTGTTCCCACTGAGCAACTGGACCGAGCTGGACGTCTGACTGTACATCGAGCGCGAAAACATCGACATCGTGCCCCTGTACTTGGCCAAGAAGCGCCCCATGGTGGTGCGCGACGGAAACCTGATCATGGTGGACGACGAGCGCATGCGCTTGAAGGAAGGCGAGGTTCCCAAGATGGTGGACGTACGCTTCCGCACCTTGGGCTGCTACCCCCTCAGCGGCGCGGTCCCGAGCACCGCGCGTACCGTGCCCGAGGTCATCCAAGAGATGCTCAGCACCACCATGTCGGAGCGCCAGGGCCGCATGATTGACTTTGACGAAGATGGTTCGATGGAGCGCAAGAAGCGCGAGGGGTACTTCTAATGGCCGTCACCGACGCAGATCTCATCAAGAGCGACATCACCGCCTACCTTGAGCGATACGAGTACAAGGAGCTTCTACGCTTCGTGGCTGTAGGTTCCGTGGACGACGGCAAGAGCACGCTGATTGGGCGCCTGCTGCACGACACCGGCATGATCTACGACGACCAGTTGGCCGCCGTGAAAAAGGCCTCAAACATCGAAGGCGAGGAGATTGATTTCTCTTTGCTGACCGACGGTCTGCGCGCTGAGCGCGAGCAGGGCATCACCATCGATGTGGCCTACCGCTACTTCAGCACCGACAAGCGCAAGTTCATCATCGCGGACACACCGGGTCACACCCAGTACACCCGCAACATGGTGACCGGTGCCTCCACCGCCAACGTGGGCATCATCCTGATCGATGCCCGCCTGGGTGTGCTGCAGCAGTCCCGCCGTCACGCCTACATCGCCAGCCTGTTGGGCATTCCCCACTTGGCCGTGTGTGTGAACAAGATGGACCTGGTCTCCTACGACCAACAGGTCTTTGACCGAATCGAAGCGGAGTTCACCG
>JBLHMA010000428.1:0-4917 GCA_047621545.1 Cognaticolwellia sp.
GTTGGGCTCTGCCGGAGAGGAGCTGGGCCTGTACACGCCGGGCGGGCAAGCCTCGGACGAGCTGGACTTTGGGCCCCAAGAGCAGGACATCTCCACTGCACGCACGACGGATGGCGGCTCAGAGTGGGCCACCACGGCAGATGCGAGTCCCGGTGAGAGCAACGAGGGCTGACCCTCGCAGCTCTGCAGCTTGCATCTATTTCGCCGCCTGAACCAGCGCCTGTACCCGAACCGCGCACACCTTGAACTCGGCCGTCTGGGTGACTGGATCGCCCACATCGTTGGTCAGCCGGTTCGTGTTCGATTTAGGGAAGTGCAGGGGCATCCACACGCAGCCGCGCTTCATGCGGGGGCTGATGTTTATGGCCGCAATCACTGTGCCCCGCCTTGAGCTGACCTGAACCAGCTGACCGTCGTCGAGTCCACGCTTGCGCGCGTCTCGCCGGCTGATCTCGATGAAGTTCTCGGGCTGCTTTGCGACCGCGCCGCTGGCCCGTCGAGTCTGGGTGCCGGAGTTGTAGTGGTAGAGGGTGCGTCCGGTGCTCAGCAGCAGAGGAAAGTTGCTGTCGGGCAGCTCCTCACTGGGGCGGTAAGCGATGGTCTGGAAGGGTGCCTTTCCAATAATGGGGCCGTCGCTGTGCATGGTCACTGTGCCCGGGTGTTCGGGGTCCGGACAGGGCCACTGCAGGCCGCTCACGTTGTCCTCCAGGCGCTCATGGCTAATGCCAGCGAACTTGGGAGAGAGCTGAGCCATCTCGGAGTACACCTCGGAGGGGTGCTGATAGTCGGGCATGGGGTAGCCGACGGCCTGGGCCAGCTGCACCAGGATCTGCCAGTCAGGGCGTGCCTCGCCAGGTGCGTCCACAGCCTTGCGGACGCGCTGGACGCGGCGGTCGGAGTTGGTGAACACCCCGTCCTTCTCGGCAAAACAGGCGGCGGGAAAGACCACGTCTGCAAAGCGGGTGGTCTCGTTCAAAAAGATGTCTTGAACAACCACAAAGTCCAGGCCGTTCATGCCCGCTTCCACCCGCTCGGTGTTGGGCTCGGAGAGCACGATGTCCTCGCCCATGATGAAGAGCCCACGGATGAGTCCACCCATGTGCTTCATCATCACGTTGAGGTTCATGCCTGGGGTGGGGGAGAGCTTCGTATCCCAGGCTGCCTCGAATTTCGCCTGGGCGACTGGGTCGTCCACGCGCTGGTAGCCCGCATAGTAGATGGGACTGGCGCCAGCGTCGTTTGCTCCTTGCACGTTGTTTTGTCCGCGCAGAGGGTTCATGCCGCAGTTCTCTTTGCCCAGGTGTCCGGTCATGAGAACCAGGTTGGCCAGACCGTAGACGTTGTCCGTACCGTGGCTGTGCTCCGTGATGCCCAGGGTGTAGTAGATCCCGGCCTTCTCGGTGGTGGCGTAGAGCCTGGCTGCCGTACGGATGTCTTCTGCAGGCACCTCCGTGATGGTCTCGGCCCACTCTGGGGTGGCTTCTGCGACACTTGCCACCAGATCCTCAAATCCAGTGGTGTGTTTGGCCACAAACTCCCGGTCGTGCAGGCCTTCGGTCACGATGACGTGCATCATCGCGGAGAGCAGAGCCACATCGGTGCCCGGCTTGAGCTGCAGGTACAGGTCGGCTATGTCCGCCAACCAGATCCGGCGGGGGTCGGCCACAATCAGCTTGGCCCCGTTCTTTTTGGCCCGCTTCATCTCCATCGCGATGATGGGGTGGGCCTCCGTCGTATTCGAGCCGATGACGAACATCAGGTCCGTTCCCCGGATCTCGGGGATGGAGTTGGTCATCGCGCCTGCACCAAACATTGTCACCAGACCGGCGACGGTGGGTGCGTGTCAGGTTGCAGCACACTGGTGGCAGTTGTTTGTGCCAAAGGCCGCCCGCGAGAGCTTCTGGAGGAGGTAGTTCTCCTCGCCGGTGCAGCGGGAGGAGGAGATGAACCCAAGGGAATCGGTGCCGTGTTTGTTCTTGACGGCCATCAGGCCCTCAGCGGCCACCTTCAGCGCGTTCTCCCAGGTGGTCGGGTGCAGACCGCCGTCTTTCCCGCGAATCAAAGGCTCGGTCAGCCTGTCCTGGTGTTGGATAAACTCCATCGAGAAGCGCCCCTTGATGCAGAGGTTGCCGTCGTTGACGGTCTCTCCTGCTGGGGGACTGGTGACTCTTACGACCTTGTTGTCCTGGGTGTGCAGGTTGACCTGGCAGCCCACGCCGCAGAAGTTGCAGGTGCTGCGTACGACCTCTTCTTCTCGGAAGTCACTGGCCAAGCTCGGCTTTTCGGTCATCGCTCCGGTAGGGCAGACCGCGATGCAGCCGCCGCACATCTCACAGGTGGTGTCCAGCAGGCCCCTCTGGTCAGCCGTGGCGATGGTTGTGCTGGCTCCACGGCCGGCCAGTGTGATGGCGGAGACGGCCTCGACCTCGTCGCAGTAGCGCACGCAGAGGTTGCACAGGATGCAGGCCTGGGGGTCAAAGTGGATGTAGGGGTTGTTCTCCATCCGGTATTCGCGCGGCGCGTTGATAGCAGGCAGCTTGGGGCCGGTGCCGTGGTCCAGGACGTGCTTGCGCAGCAGGTTTCCGGTACCGCGCTCTCGGGGCAGGTCGTCCTCGTCCAGCTCGTGGTCGGCCAGATACATGCTCAGCAGGAGTTGGCGGTGGCGCTTGACCTTCTCGGAGGCCGTCTGGACGACCTGGCCGGCCTGCACCTTGAAAGCACAGCTGGGTTGAAGCCGGCGTTGGCCTTTTACTTCTACCAAGCACATGCGGCAGGAACCCATCGGGTCTACGCGGTCCTCCGCGCACAATGTGGGCACCTCTTTGCCTGCGCGGCGGCACACATCGAGCAGGGTCTCGCCGTCTTGGGCTTGGACCTGCTCGCCATCTAGTGTCAGGGTCAGCTCAGCCGGAGTTTGTGTAGACATTCAGCTGCCCTCGAATTCGGAAGGGAAGTGTTTTTGGGCTGTGAGCAGGGGCAGGCTGGCCACCATGCCGAGCCCGCAGATGGAGCCCTCTTCCATCTCCCAGTGTAGGTCTTCGGTGTGCACCAGCGAGGCCACATCGCCCGTCTCGATGAAGGCGTCGATGGCTTGGCGCTGCATGCGGCAGCCGATGCGGCAAGGCGCACACTGCCCGCAGCTCTCATCCTCGAAGAAGACTTGCTGCCAGCGCACGGCCTGGGCCATGTCCACCGTGTCGTTGAGCACCACCACCCCGGCGCTGCCCAGCATGCTGCCCACCTGGGCCAGCCCCTTAAAGTCCAAGGGGGTCTCGGCGTAGTCCATGGGCAGAAAGCCGCTGCTGGCGCCGCCTGGGGAGAAGGCCTTCGGCGCGCCGATGTAGCCGCCGGCTGCCTGGACCAGCTCATTGAGCGTGGCCCCCAGGGGCAACTCGTACACACCGGCCTTCTGTACGTGACCGCTGATGCAGTAGAGCTTGCTGCCGGGCTCCGTCTTGCCCAGATCCTTGAACCACTGGCCGCCGCGCAGCACAATCTCGGGCACACAGGCCAGGGTCTCGACGTTGTTGATCAACGTGGGCTCCCCAAACAGACCCACCTGGGTAGGGTAGGGGGGCTTGAGGCGGGGCATGCCGCGCTTGCCTTCGATGGCTTCGAGCAGTGCGGTCTCCTCGCCGCAGATGTAGGCGCCGTGGCCCATGGTCAAGCGTATGTCCAGACCGCTCAGATTGGGTCGGGCCTGGGCAAGGGCCCGCTCCAGTGCGCGGCGCGGCGCTGGGAATTCTCCGCGTAGGTAGATGTAGGCGGTGGTGGCGCCCACGTATCGGCAGGCGATAGCCAAGCCTTCGATGAGCCGATGGGGACGGCGAAGCATGGTCTCGCGGTCCTTGAAAGTGCCGGGCTCGCCCTCGTCAGCGTTGACCACCACGTAGCGGGTGCCGGGTGGCTCATTGCGTACGGCCTTCCACTTGATCCAAGCGGGGAATCCGGCGCCTCCGCGGCCTTGCAGGCCGCTGCTTTGGAGTTGGTCCAAGAAGGCGTCGGGTTCCATCTGGCCAAAGGCGGTCAGGGCCTTGTAGGCGGCGCTATCGTGGCCACCCAGGTTGATGGGAAGCTCAGGGTCATCGGGGGTAACGGCGCCCTCGGGTCCATATTTTGTGAGCTCCATCTCCTTGTCTATCTGCACCGGCGCTTGGTCGCAGTAGCCCAAGCAGGAGACCTTCTCGTAGGGCTCTCCTTTGGCCTGCAGCGCATCGACGAGCGCGTCAGATCCGGCCATCGCGCAGGAGATGCCCTGGCAGACCCGGGCGACCCCGGGCTTGGCGAGCAAGGTGTAGAAGCTGACCACTCCATAGATGTCGGCTTCCGGGACACCGGTTTCTTCGCTGACCTTGGCCGAGACACCGGGGGCTAGGCCACCGTGGTGCTCGAGCAGGTCCATCACCGCGGGGCGGTTGGCGTTGTGCTTCTGCATGGAGGGATTCTACAGGGGGTGAGCCACAAGAGCGCACCCCCTGTAGAGAAGTACAGAAACGGGGCCCCTATGGAGCGCTGGCTGAGCGCCGCTGGCGGAGCGTGACCAGCCCGATGAGTGCCAAGCCAACGACGAACCCACGTCCGAGCCTACCTGACATCCGGGGTGCCGCGACGGTGGAAGGAGAGCCAGGCCGACCGCAGCGCTCAGAAATCAAGCGGCAGCCTGTTCCCAGACACGGCTTCTCGATGACCAACCGTCCCGCTGGACTTTTCGACCTAGGGAGCGCGCGAATGCTGACGGGGACCTAGTCGGGGGGCCTGTCCAACCCAGGCACATCCAATCCGTGCCCACAGGTGGCCTTCTCGGGCTCCGCTGCTCGTTGCCGCCCCGATAGCCGCGCGGCCCTGTTGCGCCCCTCAGGAGGGTGTGTCTTCGCTGGTGATCATGCAGCCATCAATGGTCTTGGGAGCCTTTTGAAG
>JBLHMA010000429.1:0-4909 GCA_047621545.1 Cognaticolwellia sp.
ATCGCGCAGTATGATGATCCAGCCGCGGTCCAGGGTGATGTCTCGGGATTCGGTCATTCGCTGCCTCTTGGACACACTGTAGGGGGCCACTGAGCCTGCGTCACTCGCAGACGCCGCCAATGTAACGTCGGTATGCGCCAAAATGGCGTGTCTTGCGAACGCTTTGGCGCGCACGGCGAATGCATACGTGTTGTCGGCCTCCTAAGTTGGAGGAGGAGAGAGTGGTCTGCAGCCGACTCTGCTCCCCGCTCAAGCGCACACTGCCGCTCGACACCGCCTGCATCGATCCAACCCGAGGTCATCCTATGTCCGAGCCCATGTCCCGCCGCGCACTCATGCAGTCCGTCGCCGCCGGAGCCACCCTCCTGATGGCCCCAGCATTCCTTGCTGGCTGTGCCAAGACAGGCGCCCTGGATGTGGCCACCGCGCTTCCAGACCCAGGCACCTTCACCGCGCAACAGAACGAGCTGCTGGCTCTGATCGACCAGTGGGCGGGTCACTTTGGCTACTACGACGGGGTGATCGATCTGGAGACTCAGGGCGATATGAGCGGCTTTGCAACGGCCGACTGCACCCTCACCGCGCATGCTCCGTTGTGGGGCACCAAGGAAGGGGAGGAGGAGCCGATTCTCGCATCAGACGTTCAGGCAACGCTCTCCAAGGCACTCAAGCGGACGCGCATCGCGCGACACGACATGCACATGGCGCTGCACCCCGATGGAAGCGCCATCTGCCTGTACTTTGTGGTCAAGGCCAAGGTCAGGCCCCTCCCCGTCAATGTCATGACAGTGCCTCTAGCCTTTGTCGTCAATGCCGTGAACACACCCGAAGGGATGCGCATAAATGACATCCACGAATGGCCTGCCGAGACCCCCCAGGATGCCCGTGATGTTCTGGTTGAGAGGACCGGTTGGCCCAAGGAGACGACCCTTGTGCCGTACATGGCTTTTGGATCTCTTTCCTGAGCAGAAGGGCGAGCCCTTGTCGACCCTGGCCCTTTCTTCGTAGACAGCCGTGGATCTGGCCTTACGGTTGGTGGAATTCACGGACAAGAACATGCTGCCAATTCTCGTACTGCAGACTTTTGTACTGCTCAGCGCCTGCGGTTCTGCGCCAGAGCGTTCGGTTAACGGCGACCCCGACGCCGACTGGCCCAGCCTCCCGGAGCTGGACGAGAAGATCACGGAGGTGATGGAGTCCGACGGCGTCGCCGGCTTGGCGGCATGCATCATCGACGGCGGTGAGGTGGTCTGGTGTGGTGGCTACGGCCAAGCCAACCCGGACTCCGGAATGCTGGCCACGCCCTCCACGCCCTTCATGTTGGCCAGCGTGTCCAAGGCGGTCACAGGGATGGCGGTGATGCAGGCTGTGGAGGACGGCGCACTGGGTCTGGATGACCCAATCAATGACCACCTCTCCTTCCAGGTCACCCACCCGGACGCACCGGGTGCCGACATCACCACCCGCCAGCTTATGGCCCACACCTCAGGAATCGTCGACAACTGGGACGCCCTGGAGACCCACTACGTGACCGGGGACTCGGAGGAGGCGCTGGGCGACTTTCTGCAGGGCTACTTGGTGCCGGGTGGTGTGGACTACGACGCCTTGGAGAACTTCCACCCAGATGGAGTGGGTCAAGTCACGGAGTACAGCAACAGCGGGGCGGCTCTGGCTGGCTATATGGTCGAAGCGGCGACTGGAACCCCCTTCGATGACTACTGTCAGCAGGGACTCTTTGAGCCGCTCGACTTGAACGCCGGCTGGCACCTGGCCGACTTTGACGTGGAACAGGTCGCTTCTCCGACCGAGTACTCCGGCGGGGAGTGGCAGGTCGTCGAGCACTACGGCTTTCCGGACTACCCAAACGGGCAGCTTCGGGCCGATGCGCGCAGCATGGCGGTGTTGCTGGCCGCCGTCTCCAGTGGCGGCACCACCCTTGGGACGACGCTCCTCGAGACAAGCTCAGTGGACGAGATGCTCCGCGTACAGGCTCCACAGCTCGACGAGGAGCAGGGCCTGATGTGGTACCAGTGGCAGCTCGATGGAGAGACCGTCATCGGCCACAACGGTGGGGAGGTGGGGGTCTCCACAGAGATCCTCTTCCGGCAATCAGACGGCCGAGGGGTCGTCGTTCTGATGAACTCAGAGGGAGGTAGGAGCACTCTGGAAGAGGTGGAGATCGCAGCTCTGGGCGCTCTTTAGGGGGCCCCTTAGACCTGGTCTGCCGCTTCCCCCGGCCGCTCGAGACTCACGGGCCCCAGCAGCCCAGCCCGAAGCTCCTTCACCAGGACCTCGCTGGCTTTCTGGGTGTCGACAATGCCGCCCTTGCGCATGCATCCGCGCTTCATGCCGATCTTCTCGACCAGGAGCTCCGGCGTCTCCGGCATCTCCTTGATCTTGTAGCGCTCCATCACCTGGTCTGGATACCGCGCCATCAGCGTCTGAGCGGCGAACACAGCCAGCTCATCGTAGACCACGACGTTGTCCGGAATCGAGCCCAACAGAGCCAGCCGCAGGCCGCACTCGGGGGGATCCAGCCTGGGCCAGAGAAAGCCCGGCGTGTCCATCAGGATGTAGCCGCCTTTGAGCTCAATGCGCTGCTGGCGACGGGTCACCGCAGGGATGTTCCCGGTCTTGGCCAGGGTGCGGCCGATCAGGGTGTTGATGATTGTGGACTTGCCGACGTTGGGCACCCCCAGGATCATCGCGACGATGGGCTTGGAGGTGTTGCGGTCCGCCGGCATGATCTTGCGGCCCAAGTTCAAGATGCGCTTGGTGGCCTTTGGCTGAAGGCGCTCGTGGGCGACCGCATAGGTGCCAGGCTGCGCGTTGAACCAGGAGAGCCAGTGTGCGGTGATGTTGGGGTCCGCCAGGTCCTTCTTGTTCAGGATCTTGATGCACGGCGTGTCCTGGCGAAGGCCCGCTACCAGCGGATTCTCGGAGCTGTGCGGCATGCGCGCGTCCAAGACCTCTATGACGAGGTTCACCTGGCCCATGGCCTTGGCGATCTGCCTCTTGGCCTTGTTCATGTGTCCGGGGAACCAGTTGATGGCCACAAGACCCTCCAGTGGGGGCGCCTCTATTGCCCAAGCCCGCTCCGGTCACGAAGAGTTGCGAGCCCCGGTGCTCACGATAGCCTCACACCATGCTCTTGCTCGCCGCCCTTGCCTGCACCCTGTCTTGTATGGGGGCCTCGAATGAGGAACCCGTGCGGGTGTATGCGGCCGCCAGCTTGGGGCCCGCGCTCACGCCAATCTTGGAGGCGTGGAGCCAGGACTCTGGACACCCCACAGCGCTCAGCACAGCCAGCACACCCCGAATCGTCTCCCAGCTCCAGTCTGGTGCTCCAGCGGATCTGGTGCTCACCGCGGACACCCTCTGGATGCAGTTCCTGGTTGACGGTGGCTTGGTCCAGTCCCCGGTGCACCTGCTCAGCAACACTCTGGTCCTGGTCGTCGCTGCCGGTAGCCCGGTGCAGACCCTCACCGATCTCCAGGGCCCCATCGCTCTGGCCGGAGAGCAGGTTCCTGCAGGACGGTACGCAGAGCAGGCCCTAAGAGCGGAGGGTCTCTGGGCCAACCTGTCTCCCCAGGCTCGGAGAGGGGACAACGTTCGGACGGTCCTGGCCTGGGTCTCCCGGGGCGAGGTCAGCGCGGCTGTGGTGTACGGCTCCGATGCGCACAACAACCCCAAGGTCCGGGTCCTGCACCGCTTCCCAGAGCACGCCCACGAACCCATTGCGATATGGGCTGCCACGACCCCCCAAGCCCAAGCCCCAGCCCAGGGCCTGTTGTCGGTGCTCGCCGAGCCTCCTGGCCAGGCCCGCTTCATCGCAGCGGGGTTCACCGGCGTTGGGTCTGTTCGCACCGAGGCAGACGCACCATGAACGCCGTCTGGCTCTCCCTGCAAGTCGGCCTCCTCGCCGCGGTCTTGGGCCTCCCGCCCGCCATGGCCTTGGGCTACCTGCTCGCCCGCAAGCGCTTCCTGGGCCACGGACTGCTCAGCGCTCTCGTCCTGGTTCCTATGGTGCTGCCCCCGGTCGTCACCGGCCTTCTTCTCCTCGAAGTAGTGGGGCGAAACACCGCTCTCGGTGGTGCCTTGGCCGACATGGGTCTGCCCCTGTCCTTCTCTTTCGGTGGCGCCGTTCTGGCCGCACTCATCGTCGGCCTGCCCCTCTATGTCTGGTCCGCGCGCGCCGCATTCACCGCCGTAGACCCCCGCTTAGAGGAACTCGGTGCCACCCTCGGCGCCCCCCCACGGCAGCAGTTCTGGCGAATCACCTTCCCGCTAGCGTTGCCGGGTTTGGCCGCCGGTGCTGTGCTGGCTTTCGCCCGAGGCCTGGGAGAGTTCGGCGCCACCGCAGTCCTGGCCGGCAACATCGAAGGCGAGACCCGAACCATCTCTCTGGCGGTCTATCAACTCATGGAGGACCCCAGCGGCCAGGGCGTGGGCCTGCTCGTCGCAGCCAGCGTGCTCTTGTCTCTGGGAGCACTCTTGGCCTTTGAGGGCTTGAACCGCTGGCAGCAGCGGCGTTTGGATCAGCCATGATTTCGGTAGATCTGCACCTCGCCCGAGGTCACCACATCGCCTTTCAGAGCACCGCCAGCCGCGTCGGCATCAGCGGGGCCTCGGGGGCGGGAAAGAGCACATTACTGCGCTGCATCGCCGGGCTGGAACCCGCATCCGGCAGTGTTTCCGTCTGGGGACGGGTGCTGCAAGACCCCAACAAATCCATGCTGGTCTGGGAGCGTAGAATCGGCTGGGTACCCCAGGATGCGCTGCTCTTCCCACACCTAAGCGTGGCGGAAAACCTGCGTTTTGGCGGAGGGGGGCGCGTGCAGGTCTTGGCTCTGGCCGAGCACCTGGAGATCGCCCATCTGCTCGCGCGCAAGCCTCGCGCCCTCTCCGG
>JBLHMA010000430.1:0-4908 GCA_047621545.1 Cognaticolwellia sp.
TGCGCACCAGGTTCAGGACCACCTGCCGGATCTTGTCGGCGTCCACCGAGACCGCAGGCAAGTTTGGGGGCTGAGTGTCGCTGAGCTGAATGCCTGGGAGCAGGCCTTCAGCGCGCGCTAGCTTCAAGACGGGCTCAACCAAGTCCTGCGGGGCCACCAAACGCGTGCGCAGCTCGAAGTGCCGGGCGTAGTCCAGGAAGTTGGTGACCACCAAGTTCAAGCGCTCGGTCTCGTCTTGGATGATTCCGAGGAACTCGCGCTCCTCTTCTGTGACATCCAAGGTCTCCAGGTATTGGGCTGCGCCTTTGATGCCGGCCAGTGGGTTGCGGATCTCGTGAGCCAGACCCGCACTCATGGTGCCTAGGGCGGCCAGTCGGGCCTGCTCCTTGACGGCCTCGAAGCCCTTGATGTTCTCCAGCACGGTGGCTGCGCGCACCATAGTTGCGGCCAAGCGGTTGATCTCCTCTTGTGAGAATCCGTCGCTCCAGTCCTCGTCCTTTAGGGCCAGCCAGCCCAGGACCAGCTCGCCGGAGCGCACGGGCACGACCAAGTCGGCGTTCATGCCTTCGAGTAGCGCCATGCGGGCGTCGATCTCTTCGGGGTGCTCAGACTGGCCTCGTTGGCGGAGCAGGTTCTGACGGGTGACCGCCTTTCGGCCTGCGAAGGACTCGGCGAAGGGGTTGAGTGCAACGACAGGGAGCGCTTGCAGCTCCTCTTCCCCCTGACGGGTGTCCAAGAGGCGCACCTGCTGGCGCTTGGGGTCGAAGGCGTAAAAGGACAGAGCAGGGACGCGGCCGCTGGCGTGCAGGCGGTCAACGATCTGCTGGGCCAGGTCGTCCCGGTCGATGATGCTTGGCAGGATGCGGTCCAGCTCATCCAGGGCCAGAGAGAGCTGATGGCCACGCACGTTGAGCCACTTCCCGGCCTGTAGGGTGATTCGGGCGCGCAGGGGATCGTAGGCGAGCAGGAAGAGCAGGCTGACGACGAAGAGGTGGAAGATGGTCTGGAGCTGGTTGCCGGAAGCGGCCTGCATCCACATGACGCCCACGCCCAGGATGAGGACCAGAGCCAGGGCCGTCGCGCTGAGGGTCACGAAACGCGAGAAGATCTCGTTGAGATCCAACAGGCGCTCCTTCATGAGCATCTGATAGAGAAAGAACAGGAACAAGCCAGAAAACAAGGCGCCGACCGGGGGCAGATTGCCCTGGAGTTCCACGCTGCGCTGTAGCAAGGGCAGGGCAGCGATGTCCTGTGGTACGGCGCGTACGATTCGGTCCACGCCTTCCATGGCGGAGAAGCCCACCGAGCCCGCCATGAAGCCCAGCAGGTAGCGAATGCGCGTCTTCTCGACCCGGTAGGTGGTGGTCTGGTGTGCCCGCCAGAGGCGCCAGAGGGCAGCGCAGAAGCCGCAGTAGATGAGCAGGCCCAAGACGATCTCGGGCCACTGGGCCAGGGGGCTGCTGCCGAAGAGCACCAGGTCGGTGGCGAGGAATGCCAGAGCGACGATGGGGGTGATGGCCCAGAGGCGCCGCAGGAGACGGGTGCGGTCGGGGGCCTGTCGCGCGATGAAGTGCTCGAGGAACTGCAGGCTGGCGACGGGCAGGAAAGTGGCGGCCAAGGCGAAGGGGAAGCGCGCCGCTGGGATGCCTGGGAAGAGGTAGAGGCTGAAGCTGGCGTAGGTGACGCAGAGGAGCCCGGCGAGTACGGCAAAGTCGCGGCGCAGAAGCTGTTGCCGGTCGCGTACAAAGGAGCGCACCCCGAGCAGGCCGGCCAGCGCGGCCACGAGGAGGTAGATGACGGCGTTCACCCATGCAGTGTACTGCGCCCCCGGGTGGTGGGCTGCCCTGCTATCCTCTGGCACATGAACGATCTGCTACGACAGCTACCCCGCGTGGACGCCCTAGCCGGAGATCCCGCGCTTGCGCATTGGCCCAGTGAGCGAGTGGTTTCGCAGGCCCGTTCGTTGTTGGATGGGGTCCGCGCGCAGGTGCTATCCGGTGAGCTGACGGTGCTCCCTGAGCTCTCCCAGATCCTTCGCAAGCGCATGGCGGCTTTAGAGACTCAGCGCTTGCGCAGGGTGGTCAACGCTACCGGCATCGTGCTGCACACCAACCTGGGTCGGGCCCCCATGTCCCATGCGGCGGCGACGGCGGCCTTTGAGGTGGCTCGGGGCTACTCGAACACGGAGATGGAGTTGCACACGGGTAAACGCGGTGGTCGCCTTCGTGGGGTAAGTGAGCCTCTCTGTGCGCTCCTGGGCTGTCAGGCTGCCATTGCGGTGAACAATGGCGCCGCGGCAGTAGTGTTGGTCCTCAGCGCCCTTGCTCTGGGCAAGCAGGTGGTGGTCTCTCGAGGCGAGTTGGTAGAGATCGGCGGTTCTTTCCGAGTGCCGGACATCATGCGGGTCTCGGGCGCCCAGTTGGTCGAAGTGGGCACGACGAACCGCACCCGCGCAGCCGATTTTGTCGACGCCATCACGGACCAGACCGCGCTCTTGATGCGCATTCATCCAAGCAACTTTCGCATCGAGGGTTTCACCGAGCGGCCCAGCACTTTGGATTTGGCTGGCCACGGGGTGCCGCTGGTCGAGGATCTCGGTAGCGGGGCCTTGCAGCCGGGCTTGGGCGATGAGCCTGTGGTGAGTCAGGTCTTGGCCGACGGCGCCGACCTGGTGATCTTCAGCGGGGACAAGCTACTCGGGGGCCCACAAGCGGGGATCATTGCAGGGGATCCTGCCCTGGTTCAAGCCTGTCGCAAGCACCCGCTCTATCGCGCGATGCGACTGGACAAGATGGTCCTTGCCGCCCTCGAGGCCACGTTGCGCGAGCACCTCTTGGGCCAAGTTCCCGTTGCCATTGAGCTGATGAAGCGTGACCCCAAAGAAACGGCGGAGCAGCTCAAGTCTGACCTGGTTGGCGCTGGCTTGAAGCTGAGTGTGGTCGCGGGTGTGGGCTTTAGCGGCGGAGGGGCTCTCCCGGGGGAAGGCTTGCCGACGACCCTTTTACGCGTTTCTGTGCCGCGACCTGAGCGCCTGAGTACCTGGCTCCGAGAGCAGCCTGTGCCCATTGTGGCCCGGGTCGCTGACGGCGCCCTGCTCATTGACCCGCGCACGCTCCTTCCAGGAGAGGATGGGTTGGTTGTGGACGCTCTGCGCCGCTGGGGCGACAGATCCGGCACTTCGGAATAGCAAGGGCTCTATCGACACGAGGGCTGGATGGCGGGCTTTTACGAGCGACTTGGCACACGGGCAGGTGCACCGGACGAGCAGATCCGTTCGGGCTACCACCAAGCCTTGGCTCGTCTGGTGAAAAAGCTTCGCGCGGCCCGAACCCAGGGCGCCGATACTGCGGTGATCGAGGCCCATCGGGACGAACTCCGGGAGGCCTTCGAGGTTCTCACGGATGCCGCGCGCCGGCGCCGCTACGATCTGATGCTGCGCCTGGATTTGGAGGGGCTCCCTCAAGACGCCGAAGAACTCTGGGATCGGGTCGAGGGTGGATTAGTGGACCCAAGCGCTGCGGCTGCTGTCGAGGTTGTCCGCGCTGTCACCGAGCTGGATCTGGGTGAGCCTTTCGCGTCGATGGAGGACGAGCGCACCGATCCGGTGGAGCTTCGTTCTGCCCCCACGCCTCAACTGCCACCGCGTCCCAAGGCCGTCTCTCTGCTCTCTCAGGTCGAGCGTGAAGAGCGGGCCTACCAGGCGGTCGCGTCCGTCCCGGAGCCTGCTTCATTGCCACAGGTCTCCATGCCGCAGGTCGCTATGCCTACCTCTTCCGTTGTGATGGTTGAGCCTCAGGCGATTGGAAAGTCTGCTGAAGTGCATGGGCACACCAGCCTGGACAGCGTCGCTGAGCACGTCGGATACGATGGCCGCTACCTAAAGTCTGCCCGCGAGGGCCGTTCAATGAGCCTGGAGCAAGTCTCCGAGGAGACCAAGATCGCTGTGCGTTACCTCGAAGCCATCGAAGCGAACGAAGTGGACCGCCTGCCGGCGGCCGTATTTGTACGCGGCTACCTACGCGAGATCGCTGCTGTTCTGGAAATAGAACAGGGCGCCTTGGTCGAGGGCTACATGGCCCTGTACACCCAACAACGCGGGGGCTGATTGGAACCGCAGTACGAACTCCAGGCACTCAAGCGTGAGCGTCTGGACCGATTGATCGCACGCAGCATCCCTGAGATGTCGCGTTCCCGTGCCAAGGCCCTGATCGAAGGGGGTCACGTGCGCGTGAACGCTGTGATCCGGGTCTCAGCGAGCGTAAAGCTTCAGGCTGGCCAGAGCATTCACGTGGTGGTCCCGCCGCTGGAGCAGCTCAGCCTGATCCCCGAAGATCTAAACCTGGACATCGTCTTCGAAGACGCTGACCTGCTGGTGGTCAACAAGCGGGCCGGCATGGTTGTGCACCCCTCCAAGGGACACGACAGCGGCACCCTGGTTCATGGACTGCTGCACTGCATCACCGATCTCTCCGGAATCGGCGGCACTGAGCGTCCTGGGATCGTGCACCGGCTAGACAAAGGCACCAGTGGCGTAATGGTGGTCGCCAAGAGCGATGTGGCCCATCAGGCCTTGAAGGACCAGTTCTTCGATCACAGCATCACCCGGGAGTACTGGGCCTTGGTGCTCGGCATTCCGGACCTCAATGCTGGCCAAGTAGAGGGCTGGCTGGGCCGCAAGGAGAATGATCGGATGCGCTTTGCGACGGTCGCCGAAGGTGAGGGCCGCTGGGCCCGAACTCACTGGACGGTCGTGGAGCGCCTACACCGCAGCTCGCTGCTTGCATGCCGCCTGGAGACGGGCCGTACTCACCAGGTTCGGGTGCACATGGCCAGTGAGAACTGGCCGCTACTGGGCGACCCCATGTATCGGAATCGCCAGACGATGCCTCCGGTCATTCAAGGGTTGAT
>JBLHMA010000431.1:0-4895 GCA_047621545.1 Cognaticolwellia sp.
AACCATAGTGCAGGACCTGGAGTCTTGTCTGTGGGCACTGGGAGGCGTCTACGAGGCCTGGCAGACCATGCTCTGCCGCCCAGATCTTAGCCCAAAGATCCGTGCCCCTGTCCGGGAGGCGCGAGGCTGAACGTGCCGGACTCACGGGCCTCGTGTAGGTAAAAGAGCACAGGGAAGAACACTTTCAGCTGGGAGCGGTTCGTCGCGCTCCCATCCAGAACCTCACCTGCGGACGGGGGCGCCGCTCTTGACCTGCTGGATGACCACTACGGCGGCGCCTAAGGCGATCAAGAGCACCAAGAGACCCAGTCCCAAGGCCAGGTCTGACTCGAGCGTAAGGGCGCTCTTTCGTCCGGGCACCACACGCGTTGGCAGGCTCCAAGAGCTGACTTGTCCGGCCGCGTCGCGGGTGCGCGTCTCCAGGTACATGGGCACGCCGGGAGTCGGGTCCTGGGCGGTGCTCGGAGGGCAGACGTCGTGGCCAATAAAGGTGTTCTCCCGGGGCCAAAAGCTGTGCAGGGTCCAGGGTCCAGTCGGGCTGCGGGCCCAGCGCACTTCGACCAGCGCGGGCAGCGCGTCCACCACCTCCTCGAGCTCCAGCATCAGGTAGCGCCCTTGGCCGAAGTACATCAAGTCCTGAGAGAGCATCGGGCCAAACCACTCGACGGACTGCAGGCTGCCTCCCAGCGGCGCAGCGTGGTCAGCGTGCCCTGAGATGTTCAAGAGCACCCCGGACCCGCCGACACTTAGGCTGTAGGTTCCAGGTGGCAGGTCGTGATCTGGCCTGACCTCGCGCTGGGAGCGCCCGTCGAAGGAGGGACCCGGGGAGACCGTGATGGGGACTTGGGCTCCGTCGCTGTCCAGCAGCAGGATCTCCTCTCCTCCATAGCCCCGAACCAGAGGCCGCACGTTGGGGGGCAGCGCCGCTTCAGTCCGGGGAAAAATCTCCGGATTGTAGGAGTCCTCAAAGATGAGGCAGCTGGTGGCGTGGGCCGCAGAGAGGCCGGCGAGGAGCAGGATCATCGGGGTCCTGGAGGAATGGGGCGATGCAGGCCGACGGGGCTGCGGTGTGGGCGTTTGGTCCGTAGCTGTAAGATCGCGCTGGCGAGAAGGGCGGCGAGCAGCGGGATTACGCCCACGCAGGCAACCCGCAGTTGGCGCGCAACATCGGCCTTTTGGTCGTAGACGGTGTCCCCGGCGGCTTGTGGCGTACTCCAGGCCGTCTTGTTTCCGGCAGCGTCTATCCAGCGGGCCCGAAGCAGGGTGTGGTTCAGCTCGCCCGGGAAGATCTGCGAGAGGATGGCCCAGCGGCTCATGCCGTCCACGCGTTCCACAGGCGGAACGGGCTCCTCTGGGGACCAGACTTGAACCTGCAGGGCCACAGCGCTCTCATCCTGGGGTTTCTCGCCGGAGAGGGCGAGATGAAAGCGGTCGTTCTGCACCGCCCAGCCTGAGGCTGTGAAGGTGGCGCTGGCCTGTGGTGCTAGGTGATCGACTCCTGCATGCACTGGGAAGCGGGACGGTTTTCCCCCTGCGTGCAGGCTGTACAGCCCGGGCTCCAGCAACTTGGTTGGATGCAGCTGAATCCAGCCTTCTCCCTCCACGCGCTCGGTATCCACGACGTAGCCATTCGGGTCGGTCAACCAGACGTGCTCGGCGTCTTGAGCCTGGCTTAGCCAGACCATAGGTCGCGCGTTCTGGGGCCCGCCTTCCGGAAAGGAACCCCCGTCAGTGGAGAGCCAAGTCGAGGCCAAGCTGGCCTGTATACAAAGCAAAAGCGGCAACATGAAGTCGGTTGACCACACGCCGCCGCTTTGGTTCCAGCCACCGCTTCGGGCTGCTACTCAATCCTGCTAGTCCGTGCTGCTGACTATTCGCAGATGGTCAGTGTCAGGGTCAGGGTGGGCTCCTTGCCGGTCTCGCTCTCACCGTAGAAGGACACCGAGCTCTCCCGCTCGCCCGTGGCGATGCCCATGCTGCCGGCCTGGTTGCGCAAGACGCGGCCCCAGCCCCATGTGTTCACGTCGATCTCCAGGTTGACCCACTCCTCTGAGTCTATTCCACCTTGACCCTCGCTCACTTGCTGTCCAACACCAACGGTCGGGCTGCTCGCTGTCCATCCACTGGTTGCAGACGCCAGAGCGTGCACACTGGGACCGCCGACGACTCCGGAGCTCTGGGTGTGGACGGAGAGGGTGGCGTCGGTCACAAAGCTGCGCTCAGGCAGACCGCTAAAGTCAAAGAGCAGCCAGGCTTGACTGTCTTCGCTGGCGCTGATGCCCACCTCTTCAATGGCGCTGCTGTCGCTGGGGTCGACGCTGGCGCTGGTCGTGGCCACAAAGACCTCGACGGAGCTTGAGCAGGTCAAGACTGTGGTCGAGGCCGAGGCGAAGGTTTCGACCACGCCATCACCGGCGTTCATCAGGCAGCTCCAGTTGTCGCCTTCCTCGAGCACATCGGCGGACACCGTGTCTCCTGCGATCACACTCTCGGACTGCTCGCCTAAGTAGGGCATGCCCTCTCGGGTCCATAGGATGTTGTACGTGACTGTGTCGCCGTCGGGGTCCACGCTGGGACGCAAGACCTCACAGACCAGGTCATCCACGCCGGCCACTGGTCCGTTCTCGGGGGAGATAATCACTGTGGGAATGCTTGGAGCGGCGTTGGCCACGCGAACCCAGGTCTGCCCTAGCTCGGTGAACTCTCCGTCGCTGATCGAGGCTCTGACCTCCAGGCGGTCTCCCCGCTGGGTGAGGCCAGGGGGGAGAACTGGCCCGTCGGTGATCTCCACGTCATTGACCCACCAGCTGAACACTGGGTGCAGGGTGTCCCCGTCCGGATCGGTGGCCCGTAACAGAGCGTGGACACGGTCGGTGCCATCCGGGCTGCTGGGGTCCATGCTCAGCTCCACCAGAGTGGGGGAGGCGTTCTCGATCATGGTGCGGGCCTGCACGGAGGGTCCGCCCACAATCCCATCGGCTGGGCTCAGGGTGACGCGGACTTCGTCGTCTCGTTCAAAGTAGGCCGAGGCCAGAGTGGGCCCGCTGTGCACCAGCTCCCCGTTCACCTGCCACTCGGCGATGAAGGAAACCTCGTCCCCGTCGATGTCCTCGGCCACAGCTTCGTAGCTCAGGTCGCTCTCGGTGCTCGGGGACAGCGGCGTGATGGTCACGCTGCTGATGGTGGGTGCCGTGTTGCCGATGACGACCGTTGCGCTCACGCCGGCTCCGCTGGAGGCAGGGTCAATGGGCCAAGCTGTGCAGCTCACTTGGTCTCCGACGGTCAGCTCTGCTTCCAGCACTGCCGCCTCTCCGGCATCCTGGTCGTTGACCTGCCAGAGGTATTGCCATGAGGCAGGGTCATTGTCTGCGTCGCTAAAGTCGTCTGGGACGCAGCTCAGAGTGTCGGCAGCGCCGGGGCTCTCGGGCTCAATGGCGGTGGAGCCCGCAATGGGTGGGCTGTTCCGAATGGTGCTGCTCACGGAAAATCTGGCGTTGGGCCCCTCGACCGTCGCCTCCCAGATGTCCCCCTTCTCCGTCAGGCCCGCGGGTACCAATGTGGCACCCTCCAGTGCCGGCTGGGCCTTGCCATTCACCGCCCAGGTGATCGTATTGACCTGGCCGTTGGTGTCATCCAGCGCCAAGGCGAGATCGTCTTGTGTGGTCGGCTCATCGGGAGAGATTTCTCCATTCAGAGGAGTCCCTTCACAAGCGATAAACAAGGGTGATAGTGCCATTAAGGAAAGGATTGAGGTCAAGTTCAACTCCGTGCGTCGGAGTTCTTCTCGGCTCGCCCGGAGCAGTCATTTACCGAGCTTTCTTAGCTTTGCACTGGACTGTCATCTACCCAACTTTCTTACTCTTGCGGGTCTTTAGGGCTGTGTTTCGCGCATTCTCCTCCCGCATGCGCTTCTTGGTGGCTGACCAGGCGCAAATCGGGCACTTGCTGAGATCGTGGTAGAGCGCCGGGCAATACTCGCGTCCGAACCAGATGATCTGCAAGTGACGGTCGTTCCAGGTCTCTCTGGGGAAGGCTGCCTTTAGATCCCGCTCGGTCGTGGGGATGTTCTTGGCCGAGCTCAGGCCCCAGCGTGCAGCCAAGCGGTGAATGTGGGTGTCGACAGGGAAGGCTGGAACGCCAAAGGCCTGCGCGATCACAACCTGAGCAGTTTTGTGCCCTACGCCCGGCAAGTTTTCCAGCTCCTCTAGTGTCTCAGGAATCTCGCCCCCGTGACGCTCCATCACCAACGCGCCGAGCTTCGCCAAGTTTCTGGCTTTGGTAGGCGCCAAGCCGAGCTGGCGAATCAGAGGCAAGATGCGATCGGAGCCCAGAGCAGCCATTTCAGCGGGTCCAGGGGCAGCTTTAAACAGGGCCGGGGTGACTTCGTTCACCTTTTTATCGGTGGTCTGAGCCGAGAGCAGAACCGCTACCAGAAGCTCAAAGGAGCTGCGGTGATCGAGCGGTATCGGCAACTCGGGATACAGGTCATCCAGCATGCTGCCGATGCGATTCGCCTTCTCTTGTCTTCGCATAGCAGTAGACGCCTTCCCGAGTGTGAGTAGCTTCATATGACCGCTGCACGGAACCAGCACATTTTGACTTCGAACCCCCAAGCCAGCACTGAAGAACCGAAGGACCCCTCTCGTAAGGGGGGTGTCCAGGTCAAAGAGCGGCCCAAGGTCAAGAAGCCCAAGATGTTCAAGGTCCTTCTCCACAACGACCACTACACGACCATGGAGTTCGTGGTGTTCATTCTCCGCAACACCTTTCGCCGCTCAGAGGCGGAAGCGACGCAGATAATGCTCCACATTCACCAAAATGGGATGGGCGTGGCCGGGATCTACAGCAAGCAAATTGCTGAGACCAAGGCGGAGAAGGCCATGAAGCTGGCTGAG
>JBLHMA010000432.1:0-4839 GCA_047621545.1 Cognaticolwellia sp.
GGCCCGCACCTGGGTGGGGTGGGCTTGGGCGACGGCCAAGCCCTCCGCCAGGGCCTGATCCACCACGCCGCTGGGGTGAAGCTTTCCGTTCTCGGCCTGGTTGAGCAGAGCCCGCAATGGCCCGCTCTGACCACGGCGAAGCAGCGCCAAGCGCTTGCCCAGGGTCCACCACAGAATCAGTGTGGCGATGGCCAGGGGGGGCATGACGAAACCGCCTGCCTTCCAGACCTCTAGGGCGTGCTCAAGCAATGGACTTCTCCGGCTCAGTCGCCAGGCCTGGTGCGTCGATGGCGTTGACCAACTGAAGGGCCGCGCGGTCCAACTCTGAGAGCACCGCCTCCGTCCGACCGCCAATGGCGTTGCCCAAGAGCACTGCCGGGATGGCCACAACCAGACCCAACTGGGTGGTGATGAGTGCCTCGGAGATGCCCCCGGAGAGCATCTTGGGGTCGCCAGTGCCGAACTCAGTGATGATGTCGAAGGTGGAGATCATGCCGGTCACGGTGCCGAGCAAGCCCAGCAGCGGAGCCACAGCGGCGATGACCAAGATGGCGGGGCCCAGGCGCTCCAGACGGGGGGTCTCGCGGAGGAGCGCCTCGCTGGCCAAGTCCTCGATCTGCTCCCGGGCCATGCCCCGGGCTGCGAGCACCGCTTGGGCGACCCGAGACGCTGCGCCTGCTGCCTGGGCTGCCTGGATGGCCCCCTTCATGTCGCCGGCCTCAAGGGCCTTGCAGACTGCATCCGCCAGCTCACCGGGCTTGCCGGCGCTGCGCAGGATGAGGAGACGAATGCCGGTAATCAGGAAGGCCGCGACGCCCAGGCCCAGGATGATCCAGCCGACCACTCCGCCGCCCTGCATCACCTGACCCAAGGTCTTGGCAGGCTGCTCCTCCATGCGCTTGTCCAGGTTCTCGTACAAGAACACGGGCAGCTTGGTCGGCAGCTCACCGGCGGCCAGTGCGCGGGCAGTGGCGGATGCATCGGCGGGCCAGAGCTGCAAGCGGCCCTCGCCGGCAGGAGCGAGCGCGCCAGCCTGGCCTTGACTGACGCCATAGCTGGCCACGTTGCCCAGGCGGACCAGCTGGCCCTTGGCTTCGGAGCCGTCGTTGAGGAAGAAGGCGCCCTCCTCCACTCGAACCTGTCCACCTTGCGCGATGCGCTCAGCGGCCACCAAGAACACCGTGCGCAGCGCAGCGGCCTCGGCATCTGGGCCGTTCACTTCGCTTGGAAGCTCGATGCCTTCCAGGGTGGTGCGGGCCTGCATGAGCAACGCGCCGACCCGGTCAGCGTCCTCCTCCGCTGAGAAGCTCGCGCGCTCCGCCTTGTTCAAGGTCTCCTCCAGCTTGTCCGCTTGGAGGGTCTGGAAGATCAAGCGGCCTTGCAGGCCTTCGGTCTCGGCCTCGGATGCGCTCAGCTGGGTCTGCGTTTGCTTCTCCATGTCGGCGGTCGCTTGGATTAGCGAGCCCTTCTCAGCCTTCAGGTAGGCAAACTCCTTTTGATACGCGGCGTCCAGGTCAGCAGCCTGAGCGGATCCACCCAAGAGTGAGGTCAGCAAGATGAACATCGCCATCGCCAATCCAATCACTGTGCCCCCCCTTCAACCAGCGCGCTGGGCAGCTCAAAGAAGCCAACCCGAATCTGCTTCTCCAGCGCATCGAAGAGCTCCAGGATCTGCTGCTGCTCGGCGGTGTTGGTGGTGGGCTTCCACTCCCAGGCGCCCGCCTCGCGTACCGCCCAGCCCACTTGGCCAGACTCGGTCTTGTAGTACATGGCGACCATGCCAAGGCGGGCCACGTCCACCAGAACCTCTTCGCCGTCCAGGGTGATGACCTGGCGGTCGATGGCGTTTTCTTTGGACAAGCGCAGCTCGTCTTCGCTGAAGGACCAGAGACGCTGAGCGGCCTCACGAGGGGTGATGGTCTCAGCCGCCAGCTCCGCTTCGAGCTTGTCCAGCTCATCGAGCCGCTCCTGCAAGCGGAAGGGCATGCTCCTCTTTACGCTGCCGCGAACCGCTGCAATGGACTCGACTACAGCGGGGGTGAGGGCTTGGCCCTCGGCGACGATCTCCGAACGAACGGCCTTCTCACTGTCCAGCGCTTGCTGCAGTTGGGAGCCTCGCAGCTCCTGTTGGCGCAGCTGAACCTGCAGCTCGGCCTTCTCACCATCCAGGGCCCGAAGGCGGCCGCGGAGGTCCTCCTTCTGCAGGGTCAGGTCGGCGGAGAGCTGCTCCACCTGCCGGCGCATCTCGGAGAGAGTCTGAGCCATGGTGTCCAAGTCTGCAGCGTAGGCCGCGGGCATGGCGCCGAGAATCAGGGCGAGGGCTGCGCCGAGCGCGAGAGCCTTTGTCGGAAATCTACGGGCCATAGTCGCCCTCCAAGTCTCAGGTTGAAACTCAGTTCTGAGGGAAATCAGTCCAACCAGCAGTCCAGTCAACGCCATCGATGATGGCGCCTTCTCCGTCGGCCGCAGCGGTGGGCAGGAAGTTGGGGGCGGTCAGGTTGTAGCCGTCCTCCACCAAGGTCCCGCTCACGAAGCTGTTGCCTTCCATCTCGGAGAGCCAAGCCTGGACATCGCCACCATCAAAGCCCAGCTCGTCGGCTTTGCCGTCGGGGTCCACGGGGGTCGCGCACGAGCCGATCATGTTGGTGACGGTCAGGTTGCCGTCCAAGGCCTGCTGGTAGGTGGCGTCGTGGTTCAGCGCGAAGCAGGCATCGTTGAATCCCTGTACCAGCACGCTGTCCAGGTCCAACGCGGTGCCCTCTCGCAGAAGCAAGCCAAAGTCGGACTGCTCGGAGTCCGGCGCGCCGATGATGGTGACGTTGGAGAGCGTGGGGTTCGAGCGCGGGTTGGCGTCGTTGTTGTCGCCGTTGTTGTCCGCTTCAATGCCGTTGTCGCCGGCGCCGTCCTGCTGGAGGATGACGTACTGTGCGCCGCCCTGCCAACCATCGGTCCAGTCCAGGGAGTCGTCGCCTGCGCCGCTGATGACGATGTGGCTGGCCTGGACGGTGCCGCCGAAGAACTCAACGCCGTCGTCGTCGTTCTTGTGTACCTGGATGTAGTCAACGACCGTGCCCGTGCCGACACCCTGGAAAGCGATGCCGTTGAGCTCGTTCTCCGGGGAGAGCAGGGTGCCACCGAACTCGACCCGCACGTACTTGAGAGTTCCGGAGCTGTCGGCCGCGTCGTTGCCGCCGTAGGTGCCTGTGCCGCCCTCGCCAAAGGCCTCGCAGGGGTCCGGGGCTTCGTCGACACCGTCACAGACGTTGAGGGGCGCCTTTCCGTTGAGGATCAACCCACCCCAGTCACCAGGTGCGCGGGTGCCCTCGGCGTTGGAGGAGGTGAACACAATGGGCGCCTCGACGGTACCCACAGCCATGATCTTGCTGTTGCGGCGCACGACCAGCATCCCCTGGGTGGATGTCTCGCCGTACAAGATGGTTCCGGGCTCGATGGTGAGGACCACCGTGCTCTCGTCGTCGCCGATGAAGAAGCCGCCGCGCAAGAGGTAGCTCTTGTCTGCGGTCAGGGTCATGTCTTCGGTCAGCGTGCCCGTCAGGACGCAGACTTCGCTGCCGTTGATGATGTCGCAGTCGCTGACCGTGCTGCCGGTGTCGTCGGCGGAGTCGACGGTGTCGTCCTTGCTGCAGCCCACCAAGGGAATCAGGAGAGCCAGCGTGAGGGTGCTGAGCTTGGCGACATTCGATGGGGTCTGGTTTTTCATGGGTGCATCTCCCTGGAGAGTTTCTTTTGCACCCACAACCTATGTCGCGCCCCGTGACACAGGACGCACATCCGATGGCGCGCCCGCAACGTCTTCAGATCCCCCGAGGATCGGCATTCTATGGGGATCCATCAGACCCCTCTCCCCCTTCTGTGACGGGACGCGTACGCCCCTGTGAGCCCCCGCTACAAAGCGCTTCACCCGGCCGCAACAAGGGGCCCTGTTCTGCGGGCCCCCCGTTGCATTTGGGCTCAACGGAGCCCAGGACTCAGCGGTTGCACCACTCCGCACGGGTCTGCTGAATGTTGGAGCAGGACTGCTCCGTGGAGAGACCTGCAGCGTCGCACTGAGCCGCACTCCAGTTCACCGTGTCCATGATCTGGTCGGCGGAGGGGGCCCCATCGCAGAAACCCGGGACTGCAGCAGAAGTGTTCAGACAGCCCTGCAGGTAGACCTGGGCCATCCCCTGGCAAGTGCCCTTTTCCATCACACCACCGCTACAAGCAGCAGCCCGGTCCAAGGACGCCGTCATGCAGCCATCCTGATCATTGCCCGAACCAAAGCTCTCGCCCTCTGCGATGACCACCTCCCCTTGGGCAGCGAGCTCATTCATCTGCTCCTCCAACCCTCCACAAGCCAAGGACAACCCGGCGATGAGGGACATGGCGGCAACTACAAAAGGGGTACGTGTGTTCATAGGCTCAGAATATTACACCCACCGCCAATTTTCATCCCGCCACCCGTACTTTCTGAGAACTCTTACACCCTGGCCCGCTTTTTGGCACGCCCAAGGCCACGTCACTTGCATCCAAGCGCATTGGCGCCTAAATACGCCACCCCACCGGTACCTTTCGGTACATAGGAGCCCTCCAGATGAGCATCGGCGCACTTTTCCTGCTGACCACTGCCTGCAACAACGGCCCACGCGACGCCATCAGCCTGGACTGGGAGACCGGCGAGACCTTCCACGTCGCCGCTGCGTACAAGAACGCCATGGTCCGCACCGAGGAGAGCCCCACCGCCCTGGACGGCAGCCGCGATGCGCAGTTCGGCGAGATCTGGAGCGATGAGCTGGTCTGGACCTACCAGGTCGTCGAGACCGGCTTGGTTCCTGACAG
>JBLHMA010000433.1:0-4815 GCA_047621545.1 Cognaticolwellia sp.
GTCCAGCTCCAGGTCCACGGCAAACTCGATGGTCTCGCGGGTGAGCTCTGGGGTCTCGCCAGGCAGGCCGATCATGAACAGGCCGACGGTCTGAATGCCGGCTGCGTGGGCGTTGCCCACTCCCTCACGCACCTTGGCGGTGGTCAGGGTCTTGTTCACGTTGCCCAGCAGCATGTCCACGCCGGACTCAATGCCCATCAGCACACGGCGGCAGCCGCCCATGTACATCAGCTCGCAGGTCTCTTGGTCCAAGCGGTCAGCGCGGGTCTCGGAGAGCCAGACGCACTCCTTGTCCAGGCCGCGCTTCTTGATCTCTTCGCAGATGGGCCGCAGGTCCTTCTTCACCAAGGGGAAGATGGGATCGATAAAGCCGATCTGCTTCACGCCGTAGCGCGAGACCAAGTACTCGTACTCGTCCACAACCTTCATGGGGTTTCGGCGGCGGAAGGTCTTGCCACCGGTGTGGATCAGCGAGCAGTAGTCGCAGCGGTACGGGCAACCACGGGAAGCGGCCATCGTCAGGATGGGCTTGTCCATGTCCGCGAAGGGGAGCAGGCCGTACCGGTGGTAGGGCAGCAGGTGCCACGCTGGGTAGGGCAGGCTGTCCAGGTCCCGGTTTAGAGCCCGAGCGCGGTTCGTGATGGCCTCGCCGTCGGTAGTCCGCCAGGTGATCCCGTCCACGTCGGAGAAGTCTGTCTCGTTGCGGCCCAGAGCGTCGACGAGCTCACAGATCGTGATCTCCCCGTCGTAGTGAACGGCAAAGTCCACGCCCAAGTCGCGGCAGATCTCTTTGGCGAACACGTCCGCGTGCACTCCGCCCCAGACGAACTTTGCCTCTGGGATGCGGTTCTTGAGCAGGCGGGTGAGCACCTCGCAGACGGGCGCTGACGGCGTGAGCACTGTCATGCCGATCAGGTCGGGTTTGAAGCGTTCGGCCTTTTCGACCACGTCCTGAGGGCTGAGCCCCTCCGCGAACATGTCGATGCAGCGTACGTGTACGCCATGGGCTTCCAAGGATCCTGCGATGTACGCAAGCCCGGTAGGGGGCATGGGCTCTAGGAGCGCGGCAAATCGGCCGAGCTTGTCTAGATTCATCGAGGGGTTGATCAAGAGGACGCGCATGGGTACCTCGCGGTGGCTGGTCAGTGTGCACCATAGCCGTAGCCTTGGAGCCTCTCAAGCAATCACTTGGACCTAACCTGGCTCAATCTTTTGCCAGACCCCATCCTGCGCCGCCCGGCGTCTCCACGCGCACCCGGTCTCCAGGCTGAAGAGAGAGGGCTTGGCCTTGCCACTTTTGCCGCAGGCAGCCACGCTGAATCCACCAGCGACCAGCCTGCGCAGCGCCCCCGCCAGATAGGCCGCTGCGGGGCGAATCCTCAATGGCGAGCAGAGCCGCTTGGCCGCCGTCGAGCAGAACCAGCTCCCGTACAAGGCCTTCACCGCCTGTGTGCAGCCCACCTCCAGCGGAGCCCCGTCGCAGAGAGAACTCCGCCACACGCAGTGGAAGTCGGGTTTCGAGCACCTCCACGTCGGTGATGCGGGTGTTGGTCATGTGGGTCTGTCGCCCGCTTCGGCCAGGGCTTGTTGGACTGGCGCCGACCCCGCCTCCGATGGTCTCGTAGAGGCTCCATCCGGGCCCACCGAGGGACAGGTTGTTCATGGTGCCTTGGGAAGGGGAGCGCAGGGCCATGGCGCTCAGGAGCAAGTCCACGACGCGCTGGCTGGTTTCCACGTTGCCGCCGACCACGGCTGACCCCGGTGGGGGGTTCAGGATGCTGGGGTGGGGCAGGGTGATCCGAACCCGGCGAAGGGCGCCTTCGTTTAGCGGCAAGCGGTCGCCGGCGGCGCATCGGAGCACATAGAGAACAGCCGCTCGTATGACGGCTTGAGGGGCGTTCAGGTTGCCGGGGTGAGGCCCGCCGGTCCCAGAGAAGTCCACATGCAAGGATTCTGGGGTGACCGCGATGCGCAGGTGTATGGGCACGCCCGAGATGACCTCGCTTGCGGAGCCGGGTGCCAGCTTGGGCAGCAGAGCATCCAGACTTTCATCGGCGAGATCGTGCAGGTGGGCCATCCAGGTTGCGATCAGGTGGCCCGATCCCAGCTTGCTTAGGCCCCGTGCGGCGTGGTGGTTGGATGCGATCTGTGCTTGCAGATCGGCGTGCACGGTCTCGGGCTGGCGGCAGTCCCCGAGATCCGGTGGCATGTATTCCCCGGTCGAGGACAGGATGGGCACCCTTCTAAAGACTTGGCCTTCCTGGTCCAGGCGGGTGGAGTGGGGGGGCATGGACCCCGGAGTCAGGCCGCCTACGTCAGCGTGGTGGCCCCGGCTGGCGACCCAGAAGCGCTGGCCATCGACCACCGCCGGGCTGATGACGGTCAGGTCGGGTAGGTGTGAGCCCCCGGCCGCGGGATCGTTGCTGAGCCAGGCGCCGGCGCTCTTGGGGTCGACGTGAGTCAAGACGTCCCGCACGGTCTCCCCCATGGCCCCCAGGTGTACCGGGATGTGTGGCGCGTTGGCCACAAGCTCGCCTCTCTCGTTGAACACCGCGCAGGAAAAGTCGAGGCGTTCCTTGATGTTGACGCTGCGGGCACAGCGTCGAAGCACTTCGCCAGCTTGCTCTGCGACCGCCATTAGACGGCTGCCCCACAAGGCGGCTCCGAAGGGGGTGCGTTGGGTCTCGGGTGCCGGAGGCTGGCGCTCCCGGTGCTCCAGATGCAGGATTCCGGCGACGTTCCTGGCCACCCATCCCGTCGGCAAGGCCACGCTGGTGGTGGGGGCGAAGAGCACGGTGGGGCCAGCATGCGTCTCGTCTCCCAAGGAGAACGGGTCGCTGTCCATCTGTGGCATCTGCGGCGCAGGGGCGAGGCTGCGTGCCCGGAGGTTCACGAGCTCCAGCGGCCCTGTGGGTCGGGTGCCATATCGGCGGTGGTGCTCCTCGCGAAAGCGGTGCTCCAGCTCGGGGCCGGTGGTCAGCTCCAGGCTGTGATCGGTGCCTTGGACCCGCAGCTCTGCGCTGTGCACGATGCGGCCCAGATCTGGAAGTTCCGCCTGGAGCTCTGCTTGGATGACCTGCAGGTCCACTTGGTCCAGCGGTCTCCAGATGGCTCGGGTAGCGCGCTCTTGGCGCTGGGCCAGGGATTGGCCAAAGGCGCTGAGCACCGCCGCGCAGGGGTGCACCAAGACCGTAGAGATGCCCAGGCGCTCTGCGACGAATGCAGCGTGTTGGCCGGCTGCACCCCCGTAGGCGACCAGAGCGTGGCTCCGCAGGTCGACTCCGCGTGCCGCTGCCAGACGCCGTGCGGCTTGGGCCATGCTCTCTCGGGCCAGGTCCAAGAAGTCGTTGGGGTCGCCCGGCAAAGACACCGCGTTGGGAGCCAGGGGTGGCGAGAAGGCCTGGGCGTCGACCAGGCCCGCGAGCAGGGCGGCATCGGTCAGGGTCGGCGGGCCACCGCGGCCGTAGCAGGCCGGGCCGGGATGGGCGCCTGCCGAGTCTGGCCCCACCGAGAGGCGCAGGCCGTCGCTGCGTAGGATGGAACCGCCGCCGGCTGCGATGGTCTCAAGCTCCAGCATGGGACGTCTCAACCGAAACCCCGCCACTCTGACCTCGCCTTCGCGACGGTGTGGTTGACCGTGGTCCACGCGACACAGGTCCGTGCTGGTGCCGCCCATGTCCAGGCCTACGGCGTGCTCAAAGCCCGCTTGTTTTGCAACGGCTGCGACCGCCAGGACCCCACCGGCTGGTCCGGAGAGCACGGCGTCGGGGGCCTTGAGTTCGGCGGCGGGACAGAGGCTGCCATCCGAGCGCATGGCGAGCGCGTTCTTGGGAATGGCGTCTCGGGCCATGGCTTTGGCCAAGACCGGTGTAATGGCGGCCTCGATCAAGGTGGTGTGGATTCGCGGGAGCAGTCCGAGCTCCGGATCGACCTGATGGCCCAGCGCGATGTGCTTGCCGAGTGGGGCAAAGTGCTCTTTCAAGGCCAGCTCATGGGCCGGATTGCGGGGTCCGTGGGCCAGCACGATGGCGATGGCTTGGGCCCACTCCAGGCCCTCCAGAGACGGCAGCTCCAGGGGGGTGAGCACTCTGCCTGTGGCGTCCAAGCGCTCCCGTACCTCGAGCACCTTCTCGCAGAGGGGGACTGGCCAGTCCTGGTCGGCGTCAAAGAGGTCAGGTCGGGTCATGTCCCCGATGTGCACCAGATCCCCCAGGCCGGCGGTGATCACCAAGAGTGTGGGGACTCCCTGGCGCTCCAGCAGGGCATTGGTGGCCACGGTGGTCCCAAAGACCAACTCCCCATCCGCCAGCTCGCCGACGATCGCTTGGTCCGAGGGCACCTTTTGGATCTGCACGTCTCCGTTGGAGGAGATGCGGACCACATCGGTGAAGGTGCCGCCGCGATCGACAAAGGTGCGTGGGAGCTTGGGCATTGGACCTTGAGAGGGCAGTGCCTGTCTCTTAACTCTGAATCCATCTCGGAGGTCGCATGAAGAGGCTCGGTGTTTTGGTCGCAGCGTTGGGCATCAGCTTGGTGGTCTTTGCCTTGTGGATGACGCGGTCTTGGCCCTTTGATGGACTCCCCACCCCGGAAGCTGTCAGCTGGTCTGAGGCTAGCGCGGACGCGGATGCCATCACGGTGTCTGGGACCGCGCACTACACTCTGCGGGCCAACGTGACCCGGGGAGCGCGCATGGGTCGGGAGGCGCAGGAGCTCTGGATATTTCCCCTGATGGAGAAGGGGGACGTGAACGCCAAAGAGGTGCGCATCATGGTGGCAATCGAGAAGGAGCCAGGTAGGACCGTGACCTATGAG
>JBLHMA010000434.1:0-4803 GCA_047621545.1 Cognaticolwellia sp.
CACGCGCGTCTCGTCCAGAGTATCCATTGGATTCGTCCGGAAAATGGACGATTGTTGCGTTCTCGGAGGGATCGAGGAGCGCCCAGCTGGCGTCGCCGCTCGTGTAGTCAATCTTCGCTACGGACCGGCCCTCCCACCCTAGGTGCAGGCCACGCCCAGCCACGGCCGCACCCGCGATGCGTAGCTTCTTGCCTGAGTCGAAGGCCTGGATGCTGCCAGACTTCGTCTTGATCAACTCTGAATTGAAGGTGATCAGGTCAGAGCCCGCGGGCGCGCTTGCGATTGGCCGGTAGACTTGGACCAAGTCGCTGGTCATGCGAAGGGCCTCGTAGCCGGTTCCGCCGTCGGTGTTGAACTCCAACTCCCCATCGCTCGCGGTCCGCAAGGTAACTTGGCCGCTGCTGCTGTCCCGTTGGACGTGGAGGGCGTCTGTCGCCCCATCCCGGACAGTGAGGATTGTCTCGTTGGCCCCCGTGTTGTTGGTCGCCAGCACCAAGTTTCGGCTCCCACCGTTCAGGACCGCTCTTCCGGTTTCCGCCGCCATGCTGGCGAGCGCTGCGCCGGCGTCCCTGAACAGGACTGCGCCGGTCCCTCCACCTGGACTTGTGCCGTCCAAGATCAAGGATTCCCCGCGCAGAACGAGCGCTGTTCCAACGCCTTCGCTGCTCAGGACGGCATCGCCGCTCTCCTGAGCGATCGACGCCTTCAAGACGCCGCCGCGGTAGAGCTCGACCATGTCGCCGTCGCCATCTTGACCGCTGGTGTCCAGGCGGAGCAGGTCTGGTCGGACGCGGTAGGCGTAGCCGGAGTAGAGCTCGATTTCGTCGGAGCTGTACCGCATCTCTTGAGTGTGAACGCCGTCTGAGAAGACCAGGAAGGTGTTGTCTACGTTCAGCGCTCCGGTCAACTCCATCGGCCCGCCGGGGGTCTTGAGCTGTCGGTTGTTGGTGAACTCGTAGACGATGGTGCTCCCATCCTTGATCAAGACGCGTCCGCCCGATCCCGAGGCGTTGGTGTTCAGCTCCACCGTTGGTAGGCCGTTGACTGGGCTAGTTGACGCCATGTGTGTCCCCCTTGGTATTGATGCGCTCTTCGAGCTGCGTGATCTCGCCTGTACGCTGGTCGACCGACCAGTCGCCTGCCCTGAGGTGTTCGGTGACGAATCCGTGACGACCCTCAGCGCCGCAGCAGTGAGCCCCCCACGAAGAAGCCCGCCACCAACAGCCCCAAGAGCCCATGAGAGGCCAGCAGGTGGATGGGGTCGCCAGCCATGCAGTGCAGCTGCTGCAAGATGAAGCCCACCAGGCCGCCAGCGCCCGCAGCAAGGGCCAGAGTTCCCCGGTCCTGACGTATCCAACGGGAGAAGAGCAGCACCCCGCCGGCGGTGGCGAATGCGGCGATGCTGCCCATGGTCAGGCAGCCAAGGATGGGGGGCAGGGCGCCGTGTGTGTCGACACCAGGCTGTGGCAGCACGGAGAGAATCACGGGAACGAGCAGCACCCCAGCCAGGATCCAGTTGCTGCCGCGCATGGGGGCTTTGTGGGGGCCCCGTAGTGCCAGGACCACGGCTCCGCCGGCGGCCACACCGCAGAAAATCAGGGGCACGGCCAAGGCTGCGAAGCTCTCGTCGAAATCGGAGCGCACACCGGCGATCAGGAACATTGCCGCGCTGATGAGACCCATCAGGCACAGGGCAGCCACAACCCGCCACATGCTGGGCAGAGACTGGATCTGGGCGCGAACGCCTGTTTGAGCGGTCTCCTCCTGCACCCGCTCCAGCAGGGACTCGATGTCCAGCTCCCCATCATCTAGGGGCGGCAATTTGCGCAGTGGCTCGGCCATAGGGTCTTGGATGCCGCTTGAGGGTCTGGGGTCGCGATCTGGTGGAGGAAGTTCAGTCATGGCTGCCTCCAAGCAGACCTTGAAGGGCCTTGTAGGCGCGGTGTGCGCGCACTTTTACCGCTGACGTGCTTGCGCCAAGGATCTGGCCGACCTCGGCCATGCTCATGCCCTCATACCAGTGCAGGATCAGGACATCGCGCTGGTTCTCGGGGAGCTGAAGGATGGCGCGGCGAACGGTGCGCTGCTCCATGGTCGAGGCCTGTGGGCCCACGCTCTGTTCGTGGACTTCCTCATAGGCCACCTCGGGCTTTCGGTGGGCCCGGCGGTGGTGCATTCGGCGCATGTTTGCGGCGATGGTGTACAGCCACGGCCGCAGGGGCCGCTTGGCGTTGTAGTCGCGGCGGGCCCGGTGCAGGTGCAGGAAGGTCTGTTGAACCAGGTCCTGGCTGGCGTGGGGATCCCCAGTAGAGCGCAGGAAGTAGCCGTTTAGGCGCTGGGCATAGCGCCTAAAGATCTCCGCAAAGGCCGCAGCGTCATCGCTGTCTCCTACGCGCTTCATCAGCGACTCGTCGCTGAGCTGGTCTACGCCACTCTCTTTCACTGGGAGAGGCTACTCCAGGGCATCTTCGTAGAGCTCGATCCGGTCTTTCAGGATCCGCTTGGCTTCCTTGAATTCCGCCTTGGCCTGACGCCGCTCCAGGCGGTCCTTCTTCTTGGATCGCACGATCATGCCGGTGGTGTTCTCCAACACCATGCTGACCTTGCTGGTCCACACGCCAAACTTGGCGCTGCGCTTGGCCTTTGGGCGCCGCTTGTCGCCGATCCGGCCAACGAGCCGAATGCCTGTGATGCGCAGTACGCCGTTGACCACGAACATGGTGTTGGTCAGACGGCGGGATTGGCGGAAGTTGCTGCGGTAGTCCGTCAGGTTGCGGGTGCCCTCCAGATCGTCTCCCTTTAGAGCGTCCAGCAGGGCCTGGTTCACAGCGATGGCGTCTTGGAGCTGGCCTTGGCTGGCGGTTGCCGGGTCGACGAGCAATGTGGGCTCAGAGCTCAGCTCCACAAACTTGGCGGGGTCAGGGTGGGCGAGGAAGGCCTCTTCTCCGGCCTCGAAGCTCTCAGCTCCCGTCTCCATGGCCACGATCTCTATGCGCTCACGCACGCCCTTGGTGTCCAGGCGAATGCCTTGGTCGGTGCCTTCGATCCACAGGGAGAACGCTTCCCGGTGCAAGGGCCGCAGCTCTTCGACAAGGGCCATTACATCGGGGTCCGTCGAGGCCAGTGTCTCGTGATTCATCTCCCAGCCAGGCGATGTCGGCCAGAGAGAAGGTGGCGGGGATGAACTCCCGAGCCTCGTCCAGCAGCTGTTTGCGGTAGTAGCCCAACTCGCCGCCTGGGTCGGTCCCGAGGATGCGCAGCTCGCGGGTGTCGTTGCCCAAGCCGTTCTGGTGGATGCTGATCTCTTGACTCAGGTGGGCCCAAAAGGGGCGGGCCTCGGGGAAGACCGGGGGCTGCTGTGTCTAGGCTCGGGGGGCCGCACATGCTGTGGCTCAGGCGAGGTGGCAGGCTGGTGTCCGCCAGCCAGATGGTGTTCTGGTCGGTGGAGAGCAGGTACACCGTGGAGATGCCAAAGCCCGAGACGTGGGGATCGCCCACCGGATCGGTGAAGTAGCCGGTGCTGCCAATGCGTCGCCGGCCAACCCCCCAAGCCAAGGCGTCCAGGCCATGATCGGCATCTCGAACGCGCCGCGGATGGGAAAGCCCACTCGTCGTACCACTGGTTGTCGAAGCGCAGGGTCTCGCCGATGCGCTTCCAATACACGCGGTTGTTCGCGCCGATGACCACCACCTCGTCGTCGTCTGCGGTCATGCGGATCAAGCTGTCGGTGTTGTCCCAACCGCGCAGGTTGGTGGTCTTGCCGTCGCTCTTCTCACAGTGGGGCAGGCCGCCTTCGAACAGCTCCCAGCCGCCGGTCGTGGATTGAGCCAGTGCGAAGAGGTCCAGAGAAGCATCAAGATGTCCTAAGCAAGCGGTTCACTTTCCAGTGGCCGAGAAGTGTTGGTAGTCCTGCGAGCGGGTCCATGTGCCTCCCCACTTCCAGCCGATGGACCCAAAGGCCTGGACCACCAGGTCTCCATCCCGAACCAAACCAGACTTTTCGACCGTGCGGTCCAGGTAGTCGACCCCGCCCGGGGGCTGGACCTTCTCACCGCGCACGTAGGGGTTCCACAGCGGGTTCAAGTCCAGTGCGTGGCCGTAGCTGTGCTCGCTGTACTTGGCCCCGCCTTCCACCGGGCGGCAGTTGAACGCGCTGGTGTTGTTGTCGGCCATCATCTTGTGGTCGTCTCCGCCGTATTCGTGGGCGGGCCGTATCTTCTCGACGATGACCTGGTTCTCATACAGGGTGGCAAAGACCTGGACCAGGCCCACGGCTTGCACGGTGGCGGCGACCAGCAGGCCTGTCTCCACCCCGTCCAGGGTGTGGTGGGCGATCTGGATTTCCCGGAGCGCATCCAAGGGAACCGGGCAACCCTCCTTCCACACACCAGTCTCCAGCATTGCTGCTCGGATCTCTGGGGAGATGGGGGAGATGGAGGAGGTGAAGACCGGCACGGTGGGCTCCTCTAGCGGGGTTGGCTCGGCCGGGGGCTCGGGGGCCAGGGCCACATCTTGGACCTCTCCCGCAGTCGAGGTCACCACCTTCGTGGCCAACACGGCCAACTCGGCAGGGGGACCAGGTTCTGAGGGCTCTGGGGCCGATGCGCAGGCGAGGAGAAAGGTGAACATCGGCGCAGTGTAGCGCCTTTGGGTGTGCCGGGTGCCGCGTCGCCTGGGGCCGTGAGGCATGATGGGCCCTCATTGGACTCGGAGTCTTCTTGAAGCGACAAGTCACCTGCGCGCTGCACTTCGTGCAAGCACGCCGCATCGTCTGTGTGCTCTGCCAGGCCCCCTACACCTAC
>JBLHMA010000435.1:0-4747 GCA_047621545.1 Cognaticolwellia sp.
GCTCTGGTCGCGGTTCCCAGTCCCTGGATGCTGGGTGTCTGGGGCACGCAGGGGCTTGGGCGCACAGCCAAGGTCCGTCTGTCCATGGTGATGAGCTGCTCGGCGGTCGATGCCAACGAGAACACCTGGGACCTGAGCTGCGAGGTGTCGGACGCCGCGATCGTGGCCGCGTCGGTCAGTGGCGAGGACCCGGCCATCATCGAGAAGGTGGCTCAGCACTATGCCGAAGAGCTGACGCGCAGCGAGCTTCAGCTGGTCATGGGCAAGGATGGAACTCTAAGAAATGTAGACTTGGAGGGCCTGTCCAAGGCAGATCCCGTTCAGTCCCAGGGTCAAGAGTGGACCCGTCAGCTTGTGCGAAGGGCGCTCTCGGGCTTTGACGCCACTTCACCTCCCATGGGAGAGCCCACGTGGGTCCAGCGGGATTCCCCCTGGTCAGATTCTCCCTACGGTGGCTCCGCTCCTGGCACTCTCCGCCTGATGCACGAGCTTTCCACGGTCGAGGACCAGCACACTCTCCGCAGCGTTGGTCGGGGTGCTTTGACTTTGCCTGTGGTCGGCGCAACGGCACCCGACGCGCTGACCTCGGGCGGCGGGACCTGGAACATGCGGGTCACGGCGGTTGGGCGCTTTGACGACGCTGAAGGGGCCTTGGTGGAGCGCAGCTGGGGGCTGGTTGCCGAGGCCGGAGCCAGCGTGGGGGTCATCACCGGTCAGCCCTACCTTCTGGGTGGCTACCTGCGCTTGATCGGACCTGATGAGACGGCGCCCGACTGTGGCGAGAGCGGCCTGTGGGAAGACCACTGGACCAGCTCAAGGTCCGATCTGGCGTTGAACTTGGTTTCCGTTCAGGACAGCGGTCTCTACCATGAGGCTGGTTTTCGTAGCGAACCCTATATCTGGGCGTCTGTGGGACCGACGTGGCACCTTCAACACCTCCGGCAGAACACTGAGGGCCTGAGCGTGACCGCGGGCGTGCGCCTGCCACTGGCGATCTCCGTAGGCGGGGGCATCCAGGCTGATCGGGGGACGAGCTTGCGCTATTTGGGGTGGCCCATCATCGAGCGCCAGGCTTTCGTGGGTGCTTGGTTCGAGAGCAACTACGTCGTCAGTCCGCGCATCGGTGTTTTAGGTGGAGCCATCGCTCGTGAGTTTCCTGGTCGCTCCGAAGGCGTGATCTACTCGCCCTTCATTGCCTTGGACCTGTCCCTCCTATGGCGGGTGCGGGATGACTCCTGGCTTGGTTTGCACGCACGAGCCCCAGTCGAAGTGGGCCATTTGGTCATCACCGACTCGGTGGGCAACGAGCTTTGGCTGGACAACACAAGCTTGGTTGTTGCCTTGGCCTACACCCAGAAACTCAGCGGGCGAGGCAAGACCAAGAAGGTGCAGCGCTCCACCGTGAATGAGGGCTTGGGTCAGGACCTCTTAGACGCCAACATTCCACAAGCGGAGTTGCTCTCCAGCCCAACGGAGTAGCGGCGCACGAAAGGCACGCCCAGGGCTGCGAGTCGGTCTACAAACAGGCCGCGCTCGGTGGGGGTGCTGCGCCTATAGCCCTGCTCTCTGGCCTCGTTTACGTCAATGATGTTCAGGGTGATGGGTAGGCCATCCAGCTGCTGCATCAGGGCACTCACCTGGGCTGGGGCGTCGTTGACTCCACCCATCAGAACCCAGGCCAATGTGACGCGTTCGCCGCTAAGTGCGTGACGCTCCTTGAGCGCGGCGAAGAGTTCTGCGAGCTGCCACTTCCCGGCGATGGGTAGCAGCTCGGCACGTTGGGCCTGCTGAGCTGAGCTGAGGCTTACAATCAGGCGGTAAGGGTGTTTCTCGCTCGTGTAGCGACGGATCTGGGGGACCAAACCGACGGTGCTGATGGTGATCCCGGCCGCCGGAATTCTGCAGCCTGAGGGTCGTGAGAGCACTTGACAGGCTCGGATGACCTCGTCGTAGTTGTGAAAGGGCTCACCCTGGCCCATGAATACCGCACCCGTGACTTGTCCCTGGGTGTAGGCGCGGACCTGTAGCCAGCAGCCGACCATCTCCCAGGCCTTCAGGTTCCGGCTCAGGCCCAAGCGACCGGTGGCGCAGAAACCACAGCCCATAGCGCAGCCCACCTGTGAGCTCAGACACACACTGAATCGTCCCGACTTGTGTAGCGGGATGCGAACGGCCTCGACCAGCTTGCCGTCGTGTAGGCGGAAGAGGAAGCGCAGACTCTGGTCCTGGGGGTCTTCGATGGTCTCGATGACCTGGGGCAGGGTGCTCTCAAAGCCTTGGCGTAGCTGAGCGCGCTTGGCCTTGGAGACCGGTCGCTTCATTGCGTCCAGATCTTGGTTCCCCTCGGAGAGCAGACAGGCCAGCACGCGACGAGACTCGGCCATGGTGCAGTCGCTGGCCTGGGCCAACTCGTCTGGGGTCATGGCCAGTATGGAGCGCATGGGGGAGCAGCTAACGTGGTGGTGGTGCCCACTGGTCGATACTGCGGGCCATCTTCAGGTCAAGCTCGGAGAGGCCATCGCAGTCGTGGGTACTCAGCGTGATCTCCACGCGTCTATAGACGTTGAACCACTCGGGATGGTGGCCCAGCTCCTCGGCCAGCAAGGCCACCCTTGTCATAAAGGCAAAGGCCTGCTTGAAATCAAGAAACTCCAGGCTGCGGGAGAGGCTCTCTGGGGCCTGGCCCAATGTCCAGTGGGTGAGCTCCGCGGTGGCGGTAGTTACTTGTTCAGGGTTGAGTTTCTGGGGCATGGCGGACTCCTGAAAGGGAAGTTGAATGCTTTGTGTCATACTGAGCATTATGATGCTTCTGCTGTTGGCTATCTCATGGGCCAAAGAGAGCCCTGAGTCACACATTTCCGACTGGGAAATCGCGCGCCCATTCTTGGAGGCTCACTCTAAGGGACACGTACCTGTCCTTAGCCAGGGGGACCTGGCCCGTCTGCGGTCGGGAAAGACCATCGGGCGCCGCTTGGAGAGTGAGGGTGAGGTTGATGGGGCGTTGGGAATCGCCTTTATGCCACTGAGCACTGAGGCTGTGTGGGTGGGCGGATTGGACGATCGACACGCTCAGTTGGCTGCTGGCTTGACCGAGGTCTGGCTGCCTGGAACGAACACCGAGCGCAAGATCCTGTACCAACACCTGGACGTTCCTCAGCCCTTCTCCGACCGCCACTGGGTGGTGCAGATCCGCAGCAACGCAGAGCTCTACGCGGCGAGCGAAGGCAAGGTGTGGGAGCGCTACTGGGACCTTGATCCACGGCCGCTCAGCGACCTGATGTTGGAGCTGCCCGAAGGAGCGATCGAGTTGGAGTCGGACACGCTGACCACGCCCGTGAACCGGGGTCGGTGGACCATTGTTCGCGCCAGTGATGGGGTTTTTGTTCTCTACGAGGTGTTCACGGACATTGGCGGCCCAGTCCCGGAGGAGCTCATGGTGCGCTTTGCGATGCTCAGCCTGAATGAGTTCATGGGGACACTGGAGGAGGTGGGGACGGGTGCTCCGGAACACTACGCGGGAGACCACTACATCATCCGCCGGCCTGACTTGAGCCCCATCCAGCCGGGTGCGGTTCCTAAGATTTAGGGCGCCACTTCTTCACTTTTTGGTGGCTTGAACCAAGATGGCACCACGGAACTTGTCCTGCCATAGACCGCGCTCTGCTTCGACTTGGAACCCAGCTGCCTCCAGCAGTGCTTTGGCGCGGGGTAGTCTGAAGGTCAGGTAGTACATGTGAAAGGGCGGATCCATCACGGCGTTTCGGGCGTGGATACTCGCGTTGAAGGCCTTGGCCGCCCATACCCGCCAGCTCATCATGTCGGGCTTGCCAGATGTGATGAACACAAAGCGGCCTCCCGGGCGAAGTGCACGGTGCACGCTCTGGACGAAGCGCTCCTCCTGCTCTCCTTCCAAGATGTGACCAAAAGCGCCAAAGCAGGTGACCACATCGAAGCGCTGGCCCAAGTCAAGGTCCAGCACATCGCTCTGCATCAGACTGACCTGTGCACTGCCCGGTGTTTGCTCCAATCGCTCCTGGGCGACGTCCAGCATCCCTTGGGACAGGTCGACCCCCAAGACCTCCTCGGTGCACACCTGCTTGAGGTGAGCCAAGCCGGCACCCGTGCCACAGCAGAGGTCCACGCCCCGCGCGACGGAGCCGAGGTCGACGATTCGTTCTTGCACCAAGTCCAACAGGTCATCGGGTGTTCGAAAGGGCGTGTATTCGAACTTATTTGCCAGCAGGTCGTAGCCCTGCGTGGTGCCTGAAAGCGCCTGCTGGGCGAGCTCAGCGAACGTGGGTCCTTGGGGATGAAACATCTATGGCCTCCGACCAGCTAAACGCGTCAGCCCTGAGACCTATTGCGTGCAGAGTGAGCAAGAATCGCTCCGACACGTTATAGCTGCGCCCCGCCGGGACGCATGTCCACATTGCCCTCCCGGCCCCAGGCCAGAGAGAGGTTCATGCGCAAGTTCCGGATGCAGTGCCCCAAGTGTGGGTCCCACAACCTAGACCTTGAGCGGGATTACCGTGGCAGTTCTGCCCGTGGTCCGCACCAAGTTCAGCTCCACTGCTTTACTTGCGGCAAGGTCATTTATGGTGAGAAGGCCGTTCAGGAGGAGTACGAGAAGCAGTTCACTGAGTGGGAATCCACCCAGCGTAGCTTACCTGCTGAGCGTCCTCGGCCTTCAGCCAGTCCCGCCCCATTGGTGCGCCCGGTCGTGGCCAAGGTGGTTCCAGCAGAAGGG
>JBLHMA010000436.1:0-4746 GCA_047621545.1 Cognaticolwellia sp.
GCCACCACGCGGACGGTGCACATCGCCTCGGACGAAGGCGTGGATGCACTGGCAGCGGGCATGGGAGAGGGTCCCGCCGGCGAGGTCCTGCGCGAGGTCATCCAGCGACCCAAGCTGACCCGGCGCGGCCTGCAGCGACGCATGCGGGAGCTGTTGGAGCCCAAAGAGTGCGCTCATGCCATTGACACTCTGCTGCGAAAGGGCTGGATCGAAGCCGAGCAGCTGGAGTCTGGCGGCGTGGGCGGCACCGAGAACTGGTGGGTGCAAGAGGTGCCGGTCCAGGAGGCTGCCAAGCTGATGAAGCGCATGAGCGCTCGCCGGCTCAGCGTACTCCAGTGCATCACCGATGCAGGCGGCGCCATCTCCGCCTCGGCCCTGGTGGCCGATCAAGGTCCCTACGCTCGGACCGCTGCCAAGGCCATGCTGGAGGCCGGGGTGCTCAGCCAAGAGCTCCGCGAGCGCCGGGATGCTGTGGTCGCCGGAGAGCTGCCTGAGACCCGGGAGGCGCCAACCTTGACTGCGGCACAACAAGGCGCCGTGGACACCATCTTGGGTCCCCCAAAACCCCACCTGCTCTACGGGGTCACTGGCGCTGGCAAGACCGAGGTCTACCTGCGGGCGTCTGCCAGCATCTTGGAGCGTGGCCAACAGGTGCTGCTGCTGGTGCCTGAGATCGGCCTGACGCCGCTCCTTACCGGGCGCTTTAGGGCACGCTTTGGGGATGCTGTGGCCGTGCTTCATAGTGGCCTCACGCCGGCTCAGAAGCTCAGAGAGTGGCGGCGCATCAGGGCCGGAGAAGCGCGGGTCGCTGTGGGTGCGAGATCGGCGCTCTTTGCCCCCTTCGTAAACCTGGGCCTGCTCATCGTGGACGAGGAGCACGACGACTCCTACAAGCAGGACGACGGGGTTCGCTACAACGCGCGTGACCTGGCCGTGGTGCGGGGTCACATGGCCAAGTGTCCCGTGGTCATGGGCTCAGCGACCCCTTCCCTGGAGAGCTGGCACAACGCCCAGACCAGTCGATACGGGCTGATACAGCTCCTGGATCGGCCCACTCCCAGACCGGTTCCCAAGGTGGAGCTGGTGGACATGACTCAGGAGCCCAAGGATCCGGACGGCCGGCGTCCCATCGTCGCCCGCTCGGTGCATCGGGCTCTAAAAGAGTGCTTTGCGGCGGGTGGTCAGGCCATCGTGCTCTACAACCGACGGGGTTTTGCCACCCTGGTGGAGTGCGAGGACTGCGGGGCGTCCTACTCCTGCCCAAGCTGTGGGGTCAGCCTGGTTCTGCACCAACACCAGCACACCCTGAGCTGCCACTACTGCGGCTTTCACCGCAAGATGGCCAGCGAGTGCGGCGCTTGCGGCGGCACCCTGCAGATCATGGGCAAGGGCACCGAGCGCATCGAGCAGGTGTTGGCCGAGATGTTCCCAGACATCCCCGTCTCTCGCATGGACGCCGACACCACCGCGGCCCGCGGCGCCCACTTTGAGATCTTGGACGCCTTTCGCCGTGGCAAGACGCGCCTGCTTGTGGGCACCCAGATCGTTGCCAAGGGCCACGACTTCCCCGACGTGTCCCTGGCCGTGGTCTTGGGCGCCGACCACGTCTTGCGTATGCCAGACTTTAGAGCCGCAGAGCGCAGCTTTGCCCTGCTTACCCAGCTGGGCGGGCGAGCTGGCCGCGGGGACCGCCCTGGGCGAATGCTGGTACAGACCAGTCAGAAGGAGCACTACGTCTTTGAGCTGCTGGGGGACTACACAACCTTCGCCAACGAAGAACTCAAGCATAGGGACTTACTACGTTATCCGCCGATCGCTCGCCTGGGTTTGATCCGCATCGAGGGCAGCATCCAGGAGCAAGCGCTGGAAGCCAGCTGGACTCTACTGCGCCGTTTGCGGGCCACTTGCGATGGCGAAGTCATCGAAGTCCAGGGGCCGGCTCAGGCCGCCATGCCCAGGCTGGTGGGGCGCTGGCGCTACCAAATCCTGCTGCGCGGACACGAGTCCAAGGCCTTCAGGAAATGGCTTAGAACCGTGGACTTGAGCGGGATTGGCAAGGGCGTTCGGGTGAGCTTGGATGTGGATCCGCGTCACCTGATGTGAGGCCTCACCCAGCTTGTCCCCGGATCTCGGCCACAGCCGACATCACCAACAGCACATTGCCTGCCTGAAGGGCGAGCAGCAGGAGCGGCGGTCCAAGGCCAGCCACAAACACCGGGAAGCGCTGCTCCTTGGGAACCTGGGCCACCAACACGCAGAGAAGGAGCCCCAGAACGGCAGCCAGGGGCCAGTGAATCCACATCTCCCAAGCGTGCTGAGTGAGCCAGGAGTGCCCCCCTCGGGCGCTCGCCAGATGATCTTTGCCCGTGAAGTGCCACATCGAAGGCGTACAACACGAGGTCCGAAACGAGGAGATACCCACCCAGCCCGCGCTTCCACGGCGCGTCTCCTCGAAGCAACAGGCCTATGCTTGGCAAGAACAGCGCCAAAAGACACTTCGCTTGGAACGCTGAGCTGCCGAGCGAGGAGATAGACCTCGGGGGAGATCTTGGCTACGGGATCAACGGGCCCGGCCATAGCAGTCAGCGTGTCGACCAAAGTCAGGTGAGCTCCCAGCCAGCTGATCCCCCCAGGACAAGGGTCCAAGAGACAAGCTGGCCTAAACTGCTTTTGGACCGTAGCAGAACCACCCCGATCACCAGCATACCTAGCACGGGCCAAGCCACCGGCGAGGGGGCCTGGATGAAGTTGCGGACGAGCGCAAAGAGCAAGTCCACATGCACTCCAGCGGAAGAGACGCCTGTTGGGACCGGGCCGGAAACGGCATGTTCCGACGGAGACCGCAGCTTTACAATTGGCCCACAACAGCCAGGCCGCTGAGGGCGGGTTCAACAGAGCGCTGAGCGGCTAGGGCGCGTCCCCTGGCCCCTCGGCCGGCAACCAAGTGCCGGTCACGCTGGCGGTGTCCAGCTTCTCCGCAGGGGGGGAGCTCAGATCTCCGCCGAAGTCCAAGAAGGGCGTGAGCGTGACCGCTTCCCCTTGGAGCAGCTCAAAGGTGACCTCGCCGGCGATGACACATTCTACAAACCCGTCCTCCGCGCAGCTTGCTTCCAGTTCGCTCAGAATCAAGCTGCCGGAGCCCTGCTCCGGCGCCGGTGCAAGCTCCACCCCCCCATAGAAAGCACGAACCGCACCAGAACCAGCCCACTCTGCGGCCACACCACCGTAGACGAATGCGTCCATGTAGCGGCTGCTCTCAGCGTAGAGGACCACCTCGAAAGGCAAGGTTCTCTCTGGTATCTGCGTGGTAAGCTCGAGGTTTGGGCCGACCTGAGACTGCGCGTCGGACCAAGTGGGACCGCAGGCAGCCAGCAAGGGCAAGAACAACAGAGTCATTGGACCACCACGCCCACATAGGGGTCATCCAGGCTCCAGCGGGAACCTTTTTCGCCTTGGGCCTGCACGTTGATGGTCAGGGTCAGGTCCTGAACGCGCTCGGCGCCACGGGGCTCAATGCGCATGCGGTAGTCCTGCCAGCACAGGGTGGTGGTGCCGGCCAGGATCTCGCAGCTGTGAAGATCGGTGCGCCAAGTATAGTCGGTGCGTAGGTCAGTGACGGGGGGCACGAGGTAGCTGGTGTCGCTGTAGAAGAGCACCCGGACCGGCTCGGTCACGCCGGAGAGCTCGATGCCTGCGTCAAAGTCAACCCACTCGTCGTCGCCGCCACCGGTGTCGGACTCGACACTGGCCAGGACCTCCAAAGAGAAGAAGACCTCGCTGGCTTGGGTGCCATCCAGGGTAATGGGAACGCTGAGCACCGCTTGATCGACCCAAGGGTCATTGCACGCCAAAAACAGCAAAATCATTGTTGAAAGCCCAGCTCCCGAATGTAGGTCTTGTCTAAAGTCGAATCGGCACGGGCCAGTTGACTGCGCACAAAAAGCGCAGCGCCTGCAGCCATACAGGCCACGCGCTTGAGGAAGCCGGGACGCTGCTCAGGCACAAACCCCATGTCCTGACCTTGCTTCCAAACACGTTGGTTCACGTGCTCGACAAACTTGGGTAAGTGAGAGAGCACCGGGTGGTCCTTGGCCATGCTTTGGTAGGGCCGAAGAACCAAGGGTGCGACCATAAGCTGGAGCTCCAACAGCCCGTAATAGGGGTACTTCAACCAGGGTTTTTGGGTGAGCATGTACTTGGTTTCCTTCTCTCCCCACTCCACGTGCTCGACCTCCTCCATGGAGATGGCGCGCAGCCGCTTTTTGACCTTGTCCACCCCGGGATGATCATCGGGCAGGCACTGCTGCAACACATCCTTGAAGATGTCCAGGACCATCCCCTCGCCGATGGCGTGCTCCATGAGCACCTTGAGGGGGTAGTAGTTGTTGTGGCTGGACAGCAGCCGAATGACCCAGTGGCCCGGCTCTGGCTTCATCTCCAGCAGACGGAAAATCGCAGCGAAATGCTCCAGGTGGTTGAGCTCCTGGTGGGCCTGCCGTACGTAAAAACGCGCCGCTTCCAGAGAGCGGGCTTGGTACAGGGACTTACCGCAATATACGCCCGTCGCCTCGCCAAAGAGGGCCTGGGAAAGGACGAATCCCACGATCTCTCGATCCTGTGGATCGTTCAAATCGAAGCGTGCGTCGCCAAAGTCGTAGCCGGGTTCTGTAGTCGCCATGGGCCCTTCCTATCATCACAATGGCCCAGTGAAGGGCGAGCCGTGCGCCTTTTCTTTGCCTTGCGGAC
>JBLHMA010000437.1:0-4738 GCA_047621545.1 Cognaticolwellia sp.
CCAAGAGGACCTCATGTGCCGCTTGTTCGGCTTCCGAAGCGCGGTGCCATCCAGCACCCACCGTTCTCTTGTCGAGGCTGACAATGCCTTGGTGGAACAAGCACGCCTGCACCCCCATGGTTGGGGCATGGGCTACTTCGTAGGCCCCGACGCTTACGTGCTCAAGAGCGGGGATGCGGCGCACACTTCGGACCGCTTCCGCTTGGCTAGCAGTCGTCTTCGCTCCCAAACCTTTGTGGTTCATGTGCGCCAAGCCACCGTTGGGGCCACTGACTACCTCAACGCTCACCCCTTCCGTCACGGCCGATGGGTCTTCGCTCACAATGGGTCGTTGTGGGGCTTTGATCAGCTGGCTCCCGAGCTCTTGCGCTGGATCCCAGCCCAGCGCCGCGCCTTGATCTTGGGAGAGACCGACTCCGAGCACATCTTCCACTACCTGCTCTCTCAGCTCGAAGCAGCAGGATGGTGTCCCAGCGGTCATCTGAGCGTGAACGATGCTCAGGGCGCCGGCAAGGTGTTGAGTGAGGCGGTTGATCAGCTCTACGTCTTGGCCGCCAAGCTGGGATTGGAACCCCCAATCTTGAACTTCATCCTCACCGACGGCGAGGTCATGTTCGCGATGCGGGCCGGGAAGGCGCTGTACCTGAGTACCCAGAAGCACCAGTGCCCAGATGCTGAGACATGTCCCGAGCCCAACAAGTTCTGCCTTCTCGCAGAGCGGCCAGAGAGTGAGCCGGTAAACCACATGCTCATCAGCTCAGAGCCCATCGGCCAAGACGATGCGTGGGAGACCCTGGAGCAGGGGGAACTGGTCGCGCTAGGCCGAGACTGGCGAATATCAAGGCAGCCACCCATGCCCAATTGGGCACCGTCCAGCCGGGTCGAGTAGCACAGGGTCTAACGTGGGCTTTTCATGATCCCTGGGAACTGAACGTTCTGGCGCGGGTCTACGCCCATGTAGCGGCTCTCACCTTGGCCCAGCGTGACCGTGAAGCTTGCCCCGGGAAGGTAGGCGCGGCCATCCGCCTCCACCATGCCCTCCGGTGGAGGTGGGAAGGGGCCTGCGCTCCACCAAGCCTGAACTACAGCTTGATCGAGGGGAGCCAGCTCGGCGGTCTTGTCCACCTCTATGCTCTCCAGGCGTCCATCCTCTGTGATGGTCACTGACACCACGGTCTCATAGCTCGGCTTGGAGAAGGGCAGTCCCCCGGGCAGGTTGTCCAGGTTCTGGCTCCAATAGAAGTTCACCAGCCGTCGAATGTGGTTCAAGTACGAGGCATACAAGAACTCTTTGGTGTTCAGGTTGGTCGCGTTGCCCCGCTTCTCCTTCAAGAGATCATTGTTTGGCGCACCAGCCAGCGTTGTCTTCGAGTGCGAGGCCACCGTCGGCTTCTCGAAGCCATCCTTGTTGGTCACTTTGAAGGGGGAGGGCAGGGTGGCCAAGGCGCCGTGACGGTCTGGGGCGAAGCGCTCGTTTCCGATCTGGGCGCCCGTGCTGGGATCCTCGGCGTTCACGTCGACCAGGTCTTCGTACTCGACCTTGTCCTCTTCTGAGTACACGTTTGAGAGCACCTCGGGGTTGATCCGGAAGCGCTCAGACATGGTCTCTTCTTCGACCGTGTTGTTGTACTCGGCCAGGTAATCCGCTTCCTCAGGCTTGATCTCCTCGTTGGGCTTGGGCGTGTCGACCAGTTGCCCGTCCCAATCGATCTCCGGCTCCTCTTCTTCGGGCTCCTCCGGCTCCTCCACTTCCAGCATCACGATGGTCATCGGCGGAAGCGGTTCAGTGTCTGTGGGCTCCAGTGCAGTGAAGAGCGGTGCACCTACTCCAAAGATCAACAGGTGAGCGAGCAGAGACAGACCGCCCCAGGTGATGAGGCGGGGCAAAAGTCCCGAGGACCTGCGCCGCTGTCTCTGCTTACGTGCCATCGCTCTTCTTAAAGGTGCCACCCTGGCACACTCCCGGCAAGGGTGGAACTCGAAGGGTTCATTAGGGGGTAGAGGCCCAACGGTCATTCATGCGCAGATTGATTTCATAGCTCCAGGTTGGATCGGCGAGTCCCTTGGGCGGCTTGGGGAGCCTGGTGGGGACTGCGGCCAATGCCAGGGTGTCCAGCTCTGAGTAGCCGCTCTGCCTCACGACTCTTTTACTGACCACGCGGCCCTTGCGGTCAAGCTCGATCCGCACTGTCACTGTGCCTTGGAGCCCCATGGCTTTGACCTCGGTGGGAGTCTGCTCGCGCCAGGCCCGGTCCACTGTGCTGTCCACCTCATCCATATAGGCCGCGTGCTCGTGGGCCCGTGCGGAGAATTGGGTGCGCTCTGCAACCTCCAGCTCTTGTTCCAGGACCTCGGGCGGAGAGGAGGAGGGCGCTCCTTCTTCGACCAGATTGCCTGCCATGCTGGCTTGTGTCTTCGCTTTCAGCACTTGATCACCACCCCAGCCAGGCGAGGTCTGAGGAGCCTCCTCACCGTCGCTCTCCAACTCGGTCACCGCGGGCGCATCGTCCATCTCCAATTCTTCAGGGACCTCGGCACTGTGGTCCTGGCCCCCCAAGTCGCCGATGGTCTCCGGCGCTTTCTCTTCTCGGGCCCTGAGGATCTCCAACTCCGGGTTGCGCGCTGGAGTCTCGATCTCGCTGGGGGCCAGCGTGGGTGGCGCGCGCCCCATCCTGGGGTCGACACGAACGGCCAACGGCAGCCAGCCTTGCGGCGCGGGGGGGAGGCTCTCGGTGCTGCCAAGCCGAGCTGGGGAAGGTCCGCCCACGGACTTTTCGGAGGGGCGACGGGCGCCTGCGCCTGTGCTGTCCAGTCCTGTCTTTCCGGCTGCGCGGTCGCCTCCTTCGCTGGGCCCCCGGGCCTTTGCGCCGCCAGCTTGCCCAATCCCTTCCTCGCCGATCGCCGCGTCCCGCCGCTGAGCCTTGGCTTGTTCCACCGGCGCACGCAGCTCTGCTTCCTTCTCCCCGCGGCGCGCGGCCTCCTGGTCCGGAGCCACAGTCGTGTCTGGGCTGCGGTTGCCCGCTTGGCCAATGGAGCCGGTGTTGTCGGGCGCGAATTCACCGTCCTCGGCTGCGGATGTAGGGCTACGGCTGTCGTTCGGTGCAGTCAGGTTGGTGCGTGCGATGTGCCGTGTCTCTGCGCCAGGCTCCCCTTCATCGAGTTCCTTCTCGGTGCGCACGTGGATGAGCTTTCCAGGGTCCTCCTCTTGGTCCTTTAGGAGAGCATCGGGCTCCGGCACGGGGGCCTTTTCCTTGTCCAAACTCTTCTCTGGCGACTGGAGGTCGGCTTGCAGCGTTTCGCCATCCGAGGCCAGCTGCTCCGGTGCCAGCTGCGATAGTTCAGCCTGAACACCGGTGTCCAGCTGATCACCTTCCTCGCCTTCCTCAGCATTGGACAGGCTGAGATCCGAGAGGGTGGGCTCCATCTCCACCAGCGTCAGTGCCAGCGGAGTGCTCATCTCTTCTTCCTGTTCCACCTCCGAGCTGCCCCAAGCCTCCATTGCCAACACCAGGGGCAGATGGACCGTTAGGCTCAACAGCAGTGCTAGCCCCCACTCGCGGCGCTGCTTTTTTACGCGATCTCTCGGGCGAATCTTTGGATCATCATCGCCTGTATTCGAGCCTTGGCCTGAGGGGGGAGCTTCACTGCCAGGGCCTGAGCCGTCAGCGTGATGCTGCGCTCGTAGCTCTTTTGGAATGCTGTGCAGCTCGGACATTGACTCAGGTGACCCTTCAGGGCCTGACGTCCTTGCGAAGACAAGGTTCCATCACGCGCATCAAGGAGCATATCCACTGCAGCGTCGCATCGAAGCATTTCGCCTCCGGGGTACTGGCTTCAAGATGCCAGTACCCCGGACTACGCTTCAATAGCGCTGTGCTTTTTAGGTGACGCAGACCCTCAAGTCCCTCAGTCCGATTAGACTTTGCCGGACAAATAGCCTTCGAGATCCTCCCGAATCGAGAGCCGCGCGCGATGTAGCCGGGTCTTGACTGCTGGGACCGACAAGCCCAGTTCCTCTCCGATCTCCTTCATGGAGCGATGATCGAAGTCGGCCAGGACTAAAACGCTGCGGTATTTCTCAGGCAGGGCGTCGATGGATCGGTGCAGGCGCCCACCCAATTCTTGATCTTCCAGGGTCTTAGACGCTAGCGGGCGTAGGTCCACGATAGGGCGCTCGTGGCGACCGTCTTCGTCAAAGCTGGGGCCGCGGAGCTCCAGACTTACTTCTGGGCGACGACGTCGGGTACGCAGCCGCATCAACGAGGCATTGGACGCGATGCGGAAGAGCCAGCCGCGGAAAGGCGACTCTGCTCGGTAGCTGTCCAACTTCCGGAAGGCGCTCATGAAGGTTTCTTGGACCACGTCTTGGGCCTCAGCCTCGCTGCGGACCATGCCCAGGGAGATGCCGTAGACCCTGTTGGAATAGCGGCGGAAGAGCTCCTCGAAGCAGTGGGTCTCTCCGGCCAGAGTGCGGCTGACCAGGATTTGGTCGTCCTGGCCACTTAGGCTGGTGCTGCGGCTTGCGATGGTGCTGGTCATGGTCGGTTCCGGACAAGGTCGTTTGGGGCGGTATTGGTGGGTATGCCCGCTCCTCGTCGCCGGTTACTCGTGACGTAGATCTTTTCCTCGCAAGGCCAGAAGATGGCCGGGATAACGCCTGTATGGCTGACAACTCCTCCTCCAAGAGTCTCCTCGGACGTGTGATGTCTCGGGGCAAGCGCCTGAGCCAGAGGGTCCG
>JBLHMA010000438.1:0-4702 GCA_047621545.1 Cognaticolwellia sp.
TCGTGCAGCGTGAATAGGTACTCAGCTACTCGTGCGCGAATGCGGGCCCGGTCCACGACCAGTTCTTCCGCCCGCAGACTCTCACAAGTCGGTGAGAGAAGCTCGATGAGCTCCTCTTTGGAATCTGCGCTGAAGTAGCCCAGCGAATGGACCAACTCCAAGTATGCGTGGGCTTGCGGGGTCAGGCGCAAAGAGCGGAAGCACCACTCTCCACAATCTGCAGCATCAGGGGACCAGCTCATAGTGGCCCGAAGATAGCCGACGAACCTGCCGCGTCAACTCCCATGTGCTCAATAGCGCCATGACTTGTCGAATTGGTATGCGGCTGCGACGACTAAGCTCGGCCGGTGAGCCCGGCAGGGCGACCCTAAGGCGCTGACCAACCCCCTGCTCCGGCTCCATACCCGAGAGCACCTGAGCGCTGCGAACCAGTGGAATAGCCCCCTCCAACAACAGGGCGTTGCTGCCCTGAGAAGCCGGTGTGTCGATGCGCCCGGGAACCGCGTACACATCTTGTCCAAGCTCAAGCGCAGCCTGGGCCGTATACAGCGCGCCGGAACGTAAGCCTGCTTCGACGACCACGGTCGCTTGCCCCAAGGCAGCGATGAGTCTATTTCGCCTGGGGAATGCCCAACGGGTCGCAGGCTCTTGTGGGAGGCGCTCAGTCAGCAGCAGGCCTTCCTCTCTTCGGATGCGAGCGAGAAGCGCTCCAGCATCACCCCCAGGATCACGCTCCAAGCCCTGGGCCAAGACAGCTACGGTCGGCCCCCCCGCGTCCAAAGCGCCTCTATGGGCAGCCGTATCAATGCCGTGGGCACCTCCGGAGACAAGAAGTGCTTGTCGCTCCGCGCACCCTCTTCCCAGCGCTGACGCAATGGCCCTTCCGTACGGCGTGCACCTTCTTGAACCGACCACTGCGAGTGACTTTCGGCTCAGCAGTTCCAGGTCACCATGGATCCACACGACAGGCGGCGGCCTACTCAGCCGCAGCAACGCCGCAGGGTAGCTTGATTGGCCGAGGTGAAACCACGAGCACTGACTGCGAACGGCCTCGTGAGCGAAAACTTGACCGACACGCTTCGGATTCAACCCAGCAGCGGCAAGCTCCGAGGGACTTGCGCACTCAAAGGGCGTCTCCCCCAAGCGCTTCAAAATGGGCCGGATATCCAGGTTGCCCGACCACCGCGACGCGGCAGCCCAGGGTCCAGGGACAATAGACATTGTAGCTCTCCCGAGCGATCGGGAGGGCGGCGACCCGAGCCCCTAACCGGCCCTAAGAGCAGCGGCTACTGTACTGAAGCTGCGACTTGGTCCCCGATCCGTATTGGAGAAGAGGCATCCACAACTACCCCCGTGCTCGTCGCATCGTCGACGCGGGTCAGGACCACGCGGCCGACCACCTGGTCTGGGATATTGGCCTGCTCTTCCATCATCGAAACCATCTCGTCTCGATGATGCACGACGTAGAAACTGTTTCCTTCGCGAAGACCGTCGTCCTTGCCCAGATCGATGAACACCGTCTCACCCACTGCCGCCAAGCGATACATGTCCTGTCCACTCCGGGCGATGATAGTGCCTTCCAAGTCACCCTTTGGCTGATCTACTGGGAACTCACCCTCGATGGGGAAAGCCGGACCAACCAGGTCTCCACGGTGAACAGCGGTGTAGCTGTTCCGGATCTCCGCAGTCACTCGATCTTCATCATCCACATTGACAATGCGGGCGATCGCGCCGACCTGCCAGATGTTCCCGTAGCGCACACGGCGGGATTGAGGATGGCGAACATCGTCTCCTTGGGTGAAGAGGGCGACCAAGTCACCGCAGGCCACAGCGCCGGGATCGTCGAGATCCAGGTAGATCGTGTCTCCCGGCCCGAGCAGACTTCCTCCCTTTTTCGCTGCTTCAACCGAGCCCCAAACCTCGACGTCGGCAGCCTGAGCCAAGAAGGACGGGGTCGAGTAACTCTGGCTGCTATAGCTCTTCTCAAAACGAACGTCAGGGCCACAAGCCAGGGTTTCCGGCTCGATATCCGAATCCGGCACCGTGTAGCCTTCCGGTTCAGGACTACCGAAAGACATGCTTGGCGGCTCCAAATCGGAACCCATAGAGAAAACAATCTCGTTGCCCGGGTAGATCCAATGGGGATTGGTGATGTACTCGTTCAGCGACCAGAGTTGGGGCCAATAGTAGGGGTCACCCATGAACGCCCTGGAGATGTCCCAGAGGGTATCCCCTTCCTGAATGATGTAGCGGTCCGGATAGACCGAAGCCGAACCAGAATCACCAGAGAGGGTCACTCCGCCCACTTGGGCGTATGGAACGCCCGAGAAGAGCGTCAGCACTGCCAACAACATCACTCAACCTCGCTTGCGCAGGGACCTATTGTCCTGGATACATGCCTCAGGGTCAATCACCCTGACGCCCGTAGTCATCTTGATGCCGGACTACATCGTCTGGATAGGCCGTGCTGACCTCGTAGACGTAGCAGTCCGTGATCCCCTTGAAGCGGTGCTTGCGATGGGGCTGAACCCGCAGCGAATCACCGGGCTCTAAGATCCACGTGACCATCTCGCCTGCATCGTCTTCCAGCAGCACCTCAAGACACCCCTCCGAAACGCGGATGGTCTCGTCCTTGACCTGGTGATGCTGAAGACTCAAACGGTGGCCAGCCCGAATGAACAGCAGCTTGCCCAGATAGTCCTCAGTCTCGGCCCAGATTTCCTCGTGGCCCCAAGGCTTTTCTACCCGACGCATCAGCGCACCTCAACCAATTCCACAGGGCGCCCAAGCGATGCGGCTACCTCGCGCTTGAGTTCCTCGGCACTGTCTTGGCTGGCAATAGGTCCGACCCGCACACGATGGCGGGTCTGCCCCCCGTAGAGAACCGCAATGGCTTGTGCATCAAAGCCATCCTCTGCCAGACGGGAGATCACCTCGGCAGCCTCGTGAGGGTCACTGTGCGAGCTGATCTCGATTGCCCAACCGGCACTGGCTGCCTGCTGGACCTGATCCAAGGGGGCCAGCGGCCGGCCTTTGGGCTCCGGCAAGACCTGGGCAGGCTCACTGGCTGGTTCGTCAGCCTCATCCGGAGGACTCACATCCACCTCCAAGGTCACCAACTGCTTGGGGAACTCCAAAGCAGCGGCCTGAGCAGAAGGAATGACTTCGACCCGAGCAAGCAGCTCCGTGAGGGTGTCGCGCTCAAGCTCGGGCCCCAGTAAGGCCGTCGACTCTTTTGCAAGAGGCTCAGGACTCACCGCAACCATCGCTTCGCCTTCTCCAGCGATCAGGCCGACAAAGAAGCTAGCGGTGCAAACCGCGGCCACCAAGACCAGCGCCGCGCCAAGCTGCGCTCGGGTCAACCAGATGCTGTTCTCGCGGCGCATGGGGGGCAGGTCTCGCATGGCGTGATTCTAACACCCGCGAGTTGCCTTGTCTTGCCATGTCAAGAGAAGGATTGAATCACCAACTTATGGTCCAAAACCTGCGCCATGTGGAGTTCCTCCACAAAGTCCAGGAGTCGGTCCATTCGCGACTGAAGAAGGCGGGCGTCATTCGACACCAATGCCATCCCCAATACCGCCCGGTCATGAACATCCAACATGTCCACCTCCGCGACGGAGACCCCAAACTGATTGCGGCAGCGATCACGAACGCGCGAAACGACACTACGTTTGTCTTTGAGCGAAGTGGCCCCAGGAATTCCCAGGACCACGCGCAGCATCGCAACCCGCATCTGAGTCGGGCCCAGCATCAAAGCTGGCGTGCGACTTCTTCCATCAGGTAGGTCTCAAGCTCGTCGCCGACCTTGATGTCGTTGAAGTTCTCCAGCCCCAGACCACACTCGTAGCCAGTATTGACTTCCTTCGCGTCGTCCTTGAAGCGCTTGAGACTGGCCAGCTTGCCTTCCCACACGACCAAACCGTCACGGACCAACCGTCCGTGGTGGTTCCGGCCGATGCTTCCATCCACAACGTAGCAACCAGCGATGGTTCCGATCTTGGGAATGGTGAAGGTTTCGCGAACCTGGGCGTGGCCCTTGACGCTCTCCTCAAACACTGGCTCGAGCATACCAACAAGGGCATTCTTCAAGTCGTCCAAGAGTTCGTAGATGACGCGGTAGTGGCGAACCTCAACCTGCTTGTTCTCCGCGGCGCGGCGGGCCTTGGGGTCAGGACGTACGTTGAAGCCCACGACGATGGCGTCGTAGGTCGCTGCCAAGGTAATGTCGGACTCGGAGATCGCACCCACAGCTGCCTGCAGGATGGTGATGTCGGTACCTTCGACCTGGACATTCTGAATGGAGCTCTTGAGAGCCTCCAGGGAACCCTGGACATCGCCACGAACGATAAGGTTGAGCTTCTTGAGCTCGCCTTCCTCACGGCGACGGAAGAGCTCCTGCAGGGTCAGGCGCTTGCTCACACCCAACTCTGCGGCTCGCTCAGCATCGGCACGGTGCTCGGCCAAGCTCTTGGCACCCTTGTCGGTCTTAACGACCGTGAACAGGTCACCTGCGCGCGGCACACCCTCCAGACCAATGATCTCCACCGGTGTGGAAGGACCAGCAGACTTGAGCTTCTTGCCGTTGTAGTCGGTCATCGCGCGAACACGACCAGCGACCGTTCCAAGAACAATAGGCTGCTTGGGCATCAGGGTACCGTGCTGCACCAGGATGGTAGCGACGGCGCCACGACCCTTTTCA
>JBLHMA010000439.1:0-4697 GCA_047621545.1 Cognaticolwellia sp.
GCACCTCCACGTCGGTCAGGTCGTCCGAGAGCTGGGCATCAAACACCACAGTGTCCGTGGTCCAGTGGTTGCTGCCATCCTTGGGATCGTTGATCGTGACCCTGGGACGTGCATCCTCTAGAACCTCGACCTCGACCATCTCGCTGCCCACCTTTGCGTCATCGTCCTCGCAACGCAGCGTCAAGCTAGCGACTCCAACGCTCAGGCCGCTGACCAGCTGGGTCAGGCCACCGTTGGTGGCGGGCGCTCCACTCCAGAGCATGCCGTCGCGAGAGGAGACGATCTCGCAGAGGAGTGTCTCCGGAGGCTGTTCATCGTCCTCGACGGCGGCAACGACGTTGACCCCTTCGCTGGCAGGAAAGGCTTCCCCCGCCACCGGCCCAATAAGGGTGATCCGGGGTGCTCCAACAACATCTCCTCCAAAGCCGATGTCGACTTCAACAGTGGCGCGACCAGCCTCGCCGGAGTCATCGATGGCCTCGAGGGTGAGGACATGCAGCCCAGCCGTCAAACCGGTGACCGGGAAAAGGACCACTCCACTGGCATCCGGCGTGGAGCTTCCCAGATCACCGTCCACGGACGAGGACCAAGAGACGAGCAGAGAGGGGGCGTCCTGCTGGTCATCGCGTGCGATTCCAGCGAGTTCGAGGGCCTCCCCAGGGGCAATTTCCATGCCGTCTTCGGGAGATGTAATGGTCACTGAGGGGGGGGTGTTGTACACACCCACCTCCGTGTCATTGCAGGACAACATGATCAACAACAGGCCAGGGGCCATCTGGGACTCCGGTTTCGGTGCCGAGTTGTCGCACAGTATACAGCGTGTGCAACGTCTCTGGAGGGTTAGGTGACCGGAATGTTGGACCTCGGCTACAGCCTGCTCAAACCCGCCCTGTTTGCCATGGATCCGGAGCGTGCCCACGAGCGTATCCTGGGGATGGCTTCGGCCATGCCCGGCCTGGCCCGCGCACTCACGCCGAACACCCCTCCCCCGCTTGGCTTAGAGGTAGATCTCGCTGGCCTAAAGCTGCCGGGCCCGATTGGACTGGCGGCAGGCTTGGACAAAGAGGGCCACGCACTACGCATCTGGGACAAGCTGGGATTTGGCTTCGTCGAAATCGGAACCATCACTCCTCTCCCTCAGATCGGCAACCCTCGACCAAGGGTTCACCGCTTTCCCGCACATCAAGCCATCGTTAACAGCATGGGCTTCCCTAGTGAAGGGATGGAAGCCGTAGCAAAGCGCCTGGAAGGCTATAAGTCCCAGGGACACTGGCCCTCGGTGCCCGTTGGCGTAAACCTGGGCAAAAATAAGGCCACCCCTGCGGAAGAAGCGCACCTGGACTACGTCAAGGTGACACGACGCATGCACAGTCTGGCTGACTACCTGACGGTCAACGTTAGCTCGCCCAACACTCCTGGCCTGCGCGCCCTGCAGATGGTGGGACCCCTCCAGCGTATCCTGGATGCCGTGCTCGCAGCTGAACAGAGCATTCCCGTCTTCGTAAAACTCGCGCCAGACATGGAGCCGGAACAACTGCACCAGGCAGTCAACGCTGCCATCGAATCCGGTGTAGCGGGCATCATCGCAACAAACACCACACGCCGGCGCGGTGTTCCGGGAACCGAGAACCTCCCAGGAGGCCTAAGCGGCGCGCCGCTCTTTCCTTTCGCCTTGGAGCGCGTGACTCAAGTGGTGGCCTCGGCTGCGGGGCGGGTCCCCGTGGTTGGGGTCGGCGGGATCACCGGACCAGAGCAAGCCAAGGCTTATCTTGACGCAGGTTGCACTGCCCTTCAGCTCTACAGCGGCCTGATTTTCCAAGGCCCAGGCCTGATCAGGAGAATCAACCAGAGCTTAGCGGAAGCGCAGTCCTAACGGCGGCGGTCGCCGAACTTGGAGTCGGAGCGCATCGGATTTGGGTCGCGAGCGTCCCGACCACCCTTGCCGATCCCCTGCTCCGGGGAGAAGGCGTCGATCTCACGAACGAGCCGGCGCGTGGGCTTCAGAGCAAACTCGGCGATAGCCTCGGTTATCCGAAGGCCCGAAGGCTCCAACATCGGGTGATGGGCCACATCGTCGAAGCGCCAGAGCACCGCACCATAGTGGTCAGCAAGTAGCCGAGACTGGTGAAGCGTCACGATCGGGTCCTTGAACCCATGAATCACCAGAATGGGTGAGGAGATGCCGCCCAGTGGGATGTCCGGACGGCCAATCGCCAGGTCCTTGGCCAGGGCGTTGGGCCAAGGGATAAGGCGCGCCAAGGCCTGGCCGCGAGTGGGCTCCTCCAACTGGTCGAAGCCACAGGCTAAGTAGGCGTTGTCAGACAGAGCCAAGGGCTTACCCCGCACCAAACCTGCGAGCTTTGGCAAGATGGCGCGTATGCCAGCCTTGGTCGGACGAAGAAACACGCCCTTTGGCGGTGCGCTGGCCACGCAAACCACCCCGTGCAGCTCTCGGCGACTAGCAACCATCTGCGCCACCAGTCCGCCCATAGAGTGCCCAACCAACACCACCGGCTGGTCCAGGGTGTCCAAGAGGGCGTTGACCTGATCTGCAAGCTCTTCGAGACGGACGTCTTGCCCCGCCTCCGAGCCATGCCCTTTGAAATCCAGCGCCAACGAGGACAGACCAAGGGTCTCTGCCCAGTGGGCCTGGTCCCGTTCCCAGATCCACTTTCCTAGGCCAATGCCGTGGAGCAGAACAAGGAGGGGACCTGAGCCGGAGCCCTGGACGAGGTGCTGCGCATTTGCTGGGGTCTGCATCAGTGCGCTCTACCCGGTCCAGGTCCCAAACGCACCTTGGCCAGAGCCTCGAGCGTGCTTAAAGCTCAAAAGATGTTCCTTTTGATGCTGGCTTGCGGGATGCGAGAGCTTCCGCCACACCTTCAAGTGGGAGCCGTCCAGGCGCCCAAGGAGGTCCCAACGCCCTCTACCCTGGACGAGGCGGTGGCGATTTTGATACAGCGCGACCCACTTGTGCGTCGGCCACCAACGCAAAGCGCCCGACGATGGCCAGCATTGGCGCCCGAACTGAGTGCCTACCTGGACACCGTGGAACTCACTCCCGAAGACCCTGCTGCCTTCCAGGCCCTAGAGCAGGCCCACCCGGGGACTGTAGCCACCCCACTCTCCCGCGGGTGGCGCTTGGCCGCAGTAGAACCCATAGCGTCATCCTTGCCAGGCTCCCTCGCCTCCCAGCGGCAAGCCGGCTTGTGGCTCATGCCGCTGCGCAACAGCGGCGTGCAGCCTGAAGATCGGGGCCCGTGGTCCTGGCTCCCACTCTCTGAGGTCCTGGCCTATGGCGAAGCATGGATTCTTCGAGGATGGCTCTCGCACCCGGACATTCCCAGGACCGCCGCGGCAGAGGCGATCCGCGATCCGGCCTATGGCCGCCTAGCGCTGCTCCCTGAGGGCCGGCTCATCCTTTCCTCGGACCAAGCCTCACCCTTGAGCTTGTCCCAGCTGAACCAAGTGGTCACCCTCTTCTTACAAGGCATGGCTGCTGACCGTGACAGCGAACAAGCCAAGTATCGAGCAGCCTTGGAAAGGCTGGACAACAGCGGGGAGATTGGCGCCAGGCCGCTGCTTGCCCTTAGCATGCAGGTTCAAAGCAACCTTAGCGATCAGGGCGGACGGTCCGCAAAAGGTGGTTCACTGCTCGCTTTGCAGGTTGCGCGCTGGCTGGATTCTGGACTGTCACCAGGTCTGGACCGAGCTCAAGGCGTACGGGAAGTGCCCGCATGGGACCCAACTCTCGGGAGCCTTGCTGCGCTGGTGGAGGTCGCTATGCTCAAAGACAGCGCGGATCGCCTCCAGATCGGTGTGAAGCGAGACCGAATCGCAGCACTTACCCCAGGTTTGGCCGATGTTTTGAGCGGCTTTGGTCAAGGGGGACTCCCTCTTCGTTGGCTTGAACGAGGCCGTCCTGAGCCAGCCACTTGGCTGGATCTCACACGGGCCGCAGGCGCCCCTGATGGCACCACCGCAGCAGAAGGCTTGGCGGCGATCAATGGTCTCTTGGACCAAGCCTGCACACGCACTCTCTCTCTGGATCTCACGGATGAGCAGCGTCTCCTCGTCGAGCGCACCCAAGCGCGCGCCACCAAATGAGAGACGCTCCGCCTGTCGAGCGCTTCGAGCGCTTGCGCTTCAAAGCCCTCTGGCATCTCGACGTAGACCAGAACGAGCTGGAGCGTATGGAAGCAGAGGTTCTTGCTGGTCACCCACGCCATCCGCTGACCCTGAATCACTTGGCCCGCTTGGCCCTGCCAGAGACCGAACTCCCTGCCCCCCCACGCGGTCTATCGGGAGTCGCGGCGGCCTTCTTGGAAGGAGATCTGAACCAAGCAAAGGCGTTGGTCAAGCGCCACAATGGCCCAAGAATATCAGTGCTTCGCGGTGACTTGGCGCTTGCCGAAGGGGACTACAGGCAAGCCGAGCCACACTATGAGAGCGCTCGGTCTATCTTCGGTGTTCATCCCCCCCTCCTGTCCCGACTTGCCCGATGCGCGCTCTCCACACATCGGGCCCCGCTGGCCACTAAGCTCCTGCTTGAGGCCCTATCGATCAATCCGCTACATGGAAGCTGCCGAGCACTACTGGGATTGGCCGTAGAAGAGAACGGCCAGAAGCTCTTAACGCTGCCGCTCTACGCCCCTGTTCGTGTGACCGAAGCGGGCTTGGAGCTCACCCGCGACATG
>JBLHMA010000440.1:0-4689 GCA_047621545.1 Cognaticolwellia sp.
ATCGAAGGCCCCCAGTGGGCCAAGCATTCGCGGAAGGCCTGGGTGCCGTCGATCGGATCCACGTACCAGACACGACCGGCGCGCTCCCCACTGTCATGCCCCTCCTCGCCAACGATGGCGTCGTCCGGAAAGAGCTTCTCCAAGCCGGCAGCGAGCAAAACTTCACATGCGCGGTCGGCCTGGGTGACCAGGGTGCCGTCATTCTTGAGCTTCCCCCGCAGGGAACCCATCTCCATGGCAAGCTTGCCACTCTCTTGGAGCAAGGCGCTGAGATCCCGCCGCTGTTGCTCACCGTGTGCGTGCATGCGACCGACTAACCCGCCTGTGCCGCTGCGTGATAGCTTCCACACACGCATGTCTAGATCCAAGCTCCGAATCCTGGGTCCCTGGCCCATCTGGTCCCCCGATGTACGGGAGGCACGACTGGGAAGTGAGGGTGAAAGCCGCCGGGTCTTGATCCGCCTGCTTCCTGGCCTCTCCGGCACGCCGGAGACTCTTAAGGAGCTGCAACTCCAGGCCGCTCGTCTGGTCCCTGCGCCTCAGTTTGGGATGCTCAAGCACGCCCATGTGACTGCTGTGAAAGGCCAAGCTGCGCTGGTCTACAATTTCCTGGCCGCCCCGAGCCTGTCTCGGATCTTCGAGACCCGAGAAGGATTGCTGCCCGCCAAGGTCTGTGCAGAGATCGTCGCCTCGGTGGCCCGGACCCTCTCCGGCCTGAACAATTGGCTTGCTGAGAACGCGCCGAGCCATACCATCGCCCACCGCGGCCCCAGCTTGGAAGACGTCTTGATCACGCGCGAGGGCGAGGTCCTGCTGGCCGGAATCTCCGCGGGCTCGCAACCGCTGCCTCTGCTGGGCTACTCGCCTCCCGAGGGACCCGGTGGTGAAGCTGCGGCTGCCTACGGACTTGGGGCCCTGATCGCGGCGATCTACACCGGCAAGGCGCCCCCAGCTGCCCACGTGGAGCGTCTCCGACACAAGGATGTCATGCGGCGCATTCTCACAGAGCTGCAGGAGCGGCCTGGAGAAGCCGTCCCTGAAGCGCTTCTGCGAATGGTTGGTGCCTGCCTGCAACCTTGGCCCCAAGATCGCCCCAGTCTGGAGCAACTCAGTACCGGCCTGCGGCGGGTCGCGGACCGATCGAGTGGACCCGGGGTTCGCGCCTGGGCGGGCGCTGCCGTACCGAGCACGATGTCGACAAGCCCCGCGAACATCAGCCCTTCTCCAGCGATGGCCCCAACAGAGAAGTGGACGCCCATCGAAGCCGGCGGACCTGGGGAAGACGCCACTGTGGTGGCCTCGCCCGAGGAGAGCGCGCGGCTCCGTAGAGAGCTTGCAGAGGTGATGCTCGAGGACACGGTGGAGCAGACCAAAGAACATCCTGCCCCTTCTCCCCCTGCCTCTTTTCCCCTTTCCCCCTCTGCCCCTGCACTGCCTCCGCTCCCGCCTCTTCCAGTTCCAGAGTTGGAAAACAACCCCACTCTGCTGCCGGACGAGGACACTCTTGAGGCGACTCATTCTTTGAACCGTCCAGGGCTCGCGGCCCTGCGTGGCGTAGAGGAAGAAGAGCCTACCGTTGCTTTGGGGCGCGTCGAGGCCTTGGACTTTGATTTCGCTGGTCCACAACGACCACCAGCCCGTCCGCTACCGCCACCGACTGCCCAGTCCGCAGAGCCGGAGGTGGCCTTTGGCGCGCTCCACAACTCCCCTGGGCCACCGGAGCCACCGGAACCACCGCCCACCCCAAAGCGCAGTAGGGCACCCTTGCTGGTTCTTGTCGGTCTATTGGGGATGTTCGCACTGGGTATAGGAGGATGGTGGTTCCTCACGCAGCGATCCGTGCCGGAAGATCCAGCTCTCCCCCCCGCGCCTGTCGGACTTTCTCCCGTCGGCGAGGCCAAGCTGGACCCCGTGCAGGAGCCACCAGAAGAGCTGCAGCCCGAAGAAGAGCCCGTCGAGCCGGAACCCGTGGTCGCTGAGCCTGAACCTGAACCTGAACCTGAACCTGTGGTCGCTGAGCCGGAGCTTGAGTCTGAGCCTTTGGTCGCGGAGCTTGAGCCCGTCGTTGCAGCGCCGGAAGTAGAGATGGAAGTAGAGCTGGAAGTAGAGCCCCGCGCCCTGACCTTGACTGTGGACGAAGAGCCAGAGCCTGAGCCTGAGCCTGAGCCTGAGCCTGAGCCTGAGCCTGAGCCTGAGCCTGAGCCTGAGCCTGAGCCTGAGCCTGAGCCTGAGCCTGAGCCCATCGTCCCCCGCTTAGGCCAGCCGAGCACCATCGAACCAGAGCCAGCCAGCACCGGCCCCAACGGCGCCAGCCCCGAGAGCACTGGGTCACAGGCCGACGCTGGCTTCCAAGTGCGCTTCGTTGCTGCCGACGACAGCGTCAGCAGCTTGAAGGTAAAGTGCCACAAGGGCACCCCCAAGGGCAACGGCCCCGTAACCGTGCACGGTGCAGCCATAGGCCCATGCCGAGTGCAAGGGGTCACACCAAGCGGCACCCTTGTCGCCTTCTACACCCTGCAAGGCCCAGGCACCGTCACCTGCTTTGCAGACGGGGCGCGATCCTGCCAGTAAGCCAGCGGTGTACCCTTGCCGCGGAGACGAATCCTAATGTTGACTCTTGGCCTGCCCCTGCTGATGCTCGCCCTTACCAGCTGCTCCGAGGCCCCCCCTCCGGCCCCGCTCACGCCCCAGCCGCCAACCGCGAAGAGCGCCAAGGTGGAGCAAGCCCTCGAGCAGGAAGCGGCCGAGCCAAAGGTACCGGAGCCTCTAAAATTGGCGGAGCTCCCAGAGAGCCTGCCCGCACCCGGCTCGGGACTCGAGGGCTTCGACAAAGCGCGCTCTCTGACCGCCGCGCGCCAGTACCGCGAGGCCGTCCCGCAGATCCTTGCGCTACTCACCGGCAGCGAGGTGGACCCAAAGATTTGGCTTCTGCTTCGCTGGACCAGCCTGGATCCCGAGAGCGCGGCGTCCATTGTGGACAAATTGGACGCGGAGGAGACACTGGGAGGCAATCCCACCCAGCACTTTCGCACTCGGGCCCGCCTAGCAGTGCGTGCAGAGCGAGACAAGGACGCAACGGCAACCGCTGCGCGCCTGATGGTGGAGAACCGGGAATTAGGCTCCGTGGCGATGGGCTGGGCCGTCCTACGCGGCGCCAAACACCCTGACCTCCGCAGCTTGGATGCTGTGAGCCCAGAGGACGCATTGGTCCTGGCCTCAAGCAAACCTACGAGCAAGCGCGAAGACCTGCTGCAGACCGCCTCCGCCCTGGAGAGCTGGCAGGCGAAGGTCCTGATCACCGCCCTGAGCCCCACGACCCTCCTGACGGTTGAAGCGGCCAAACAGGTTCCTGAGAAGCCGGAAGCCCAGCTTGCCCTTGCTACCGCACTGGTGCGGCGCTCGGACCTGCCCCGCGCCGAGATTGCACCTTTCTTGGTCGCAGGAGCCCGGGCGGCGGAGTCGTTGGGGCTAGGCAGCCAGAGTTTCAGCCTGGGCCAGGCCGCGATCGATTCACTGCTGCATGCAAACGACGGCGCTGGTGCCGTCGCCCTGGGTCAAGAATTGATGCAAGGCCGGCTGGCAGCAGGTGACGGTCCCGGTGGCGCCATTCTTAGCCGCAGCGCCGTTGATGCCGCTCTACGGTCTGGCGACTTGCGTGCAGCGCTCGAACTCGCACGCCTCGGCGAGCGCATGGGAGAGCTGGCCCAAGAAAAACCTGCTTGGGGGGAAGCCGCTTGGGGTCTGGCTCGTGCCGCGCGCGCCGCGCGGGACAGCGCTGAGCTCTCTCGCGCAATTCCCCTCTTGGAGGGAGAGCAGCGCAGTGCAGCCGAAGCAATGCTGGCGACCCTATATGGCCAAACTCCTAAGACTCTGCGCCTCCCCAAGGGCCTGCCCTGGTCCGAGGCCGCGCAGCTCTCCTTACATGCGGCAGAGGCCGCTCGGGCCGCTGGCAACTCCCCTACGGCGGCCTTTCAGGCGGCGGTGGTCGCATCGGACCTGGACGGCGCGGCAGACCTACGCCTGCACGTGCGTCTACACTGGGCTGAGGTGAGCGGTAGCGCGGCTGCACTGGCCTCATTGGAGCAACTGGGTGCCGAGCTTGAATTGCCAGGTGTGCAGGCCGAAGCGGCGGCCAGACAACTTCTGGCCGGACAATCCCCCACAGTTCCAGACAGCCTGGACGCGAGTTGGGCCAGCCTGGCGGACCCCACACTTCCTCCAGCAGAGGGCGCAGTCGCAGACTTGGCCAAGGCACGCTCCTTGGCAGAGAAGAAGGACAGCGTAGGCGCAGCGGCAGCCTACCGGGCGCTGTACGGCGCACTGCCAACAAGCACCCAGGGCCCCTGGCGTCGACTGAGCGTTCAAGACGGGCACCATCCTGGAAATGCAGACCAAGACGCCGAACGTCTACTCGCACTGGGCAGTGCAGCGGTCCCAGGACTGTTGGCCCTACATGACTTTGAACGCAGTCAACACGCCATGGACGCGGCCTTTTCCCTGGGGGATGACCCCGCGGACTCGCTGCCCCCTGAGCAGGCGCTAGCCCTCCATCAAGCCCACGCCACCCTGCAGGCACACACGCTGCGATGGCTCCTGGGCGGCCCCAAGCCTCTACTGGCCCAAGAGACCACTGACCGCCTGCACCAAAAGGCCCTTGAAACACCTGGTTTTTCCCGGGCACTCCCAAGC
>JBLHMA010000441.1:0-4662 GCA_047621545.1 Cognaticolwellia sp.
GTCAGACCAGTCGCTGTAGTCGCCGCTGTGCACCATCAGCTGCCCGCAGCTACCAACCAGCTGTCCGTCCACGAACAGGCCGAGCTGGGAGCGCTTCCAGACTTTGAGCTGGTTCTCCAGGTTCGAGCGGGTCCATGGCTCCAAGTTGGGGAAGCAGAGCTTCCCGAGCACCAGAAGAACATCGATGTCTTGCACGCCCATCTGGCGCAGCTCAACATCGGTCTCAAAGTCACTTAGGTCAACGGACATGGGGCCTCTTTTGGGTAGCCGATTGACCGGAGAATCTAACTCTGTATTTCCCCCTTAGACAGAGGGAAATACACGGGTATTTAAGGCTGGCACGTCGCGCCGATGTAGGCGTCCAGCTCTGCCAGAGCATCCATGTCGTGGAGGAGGTTGTTCTGGGTCACTTGAGCTTGCGGCATCTCGGTGCTGGCGCTGCACACGTAGTAGCCGACCAGTCCCACGCTGGCGAAACCCCCAGCGCCGCCTGCTGGATTCACAAAATCGACGGCGTCAAAGCTCAAGTGGCAGCTTCGACAGTAGGGCTGCACCACCTTCTGGTACAGGTCCACATCGCTTCGCCAGTCACCCCCCACGAATGGACCGGCGCCAGTCTCGTCTCGGCCGGGGTACCAAGCGTGGTCCTGCACATTGCTGGAGCTTACCGGGTACGCATCGTCGTTGTAGCTGGTGCTGTCGTACCACTCGTGCAGCATGACACGCACATCGTCGCTCACGTTGGTGAGCAGGAGCGCCTGGTTCAGTGCCTTAAAATCGGCCTCCTGGGGAGCCAGCGGCAGCGTAGCGTCGTACTCGAAGCTCTCCACCGCGTAGGGGATGAATCGCGGCATATGGCCGAAGTTGTCAGCCATACGGCCCTGGGTGGGGTACACGCCGTTGTTGGTGGTGTTGTTGATTTGAGACAATGACGCTGGCACACCCCCGTGGCAGTTCACACACAGGTCAGGCATGGCCTTGAGCCCAAAGTCGTCCAGCGGCGCTTCCTTGATTCGGGTGCCATCGGGGGCAAAGGCGAAGAACTTCACATAGTAGTTGTCGACGTCCCCCGGGTAAGGGGAGAACTCCATCGCCACCGTCGCATCGACATCCGCCGGCAGGCCAACAGCGGCCTTGTGCACGTCGCTGTAGTTGGTGGTGTACATGGCGATGATGGGCTCCTCGCCATTGGAGCCCAGGTCCCAGTCCGCCCAGACGCGCAGGTGCATCTCGCGGCCAAAGCCCAGGTCCGCAGCGTTGCCGTAGATCGCCAGTGCCTCATCGTTGGTGTCTAGTCGCGGGTTGAAGCCGTTCGCATCGGTCTTGTCCCAGTCCAAGCTCTGCAGCCAGTGCTGGAAGGTATCGGCCCGACTGTTGGGATCTACCGCTGCATAGTAGGCGTCGGTGACCGTACTGTTGTCGGCTAGGTAGCGGGTCAGAAAGGTGCCTGGAACGGGCTCCCGCAACAGCACATCGACACAGGTGTCCGCCGTCGAGGCCAAGCCGGTCGGCAACAGCGCCACGAGCTGACTGCTGCCGGTGTTCACGTCGGCATCGTCCACTTGATTGACCAACCCAAAGTTGTTCGGATCTGACGTCCACAGGCTGATGTTCACGTTGGTGCGTGGTGGCAGCGGCCGAACGACTGTTATTCCCTGGTCGATGCGCACTACCCGGGGTGGCGTGGTGTCGAGCACTGCAAAGGCCGGCGTGCGGTGGTTGCCCGGCACGTGCAAGCGCAAGCAGCCCACCTCGTCCTCGACCTTGGAGGGCCAAGCTACGATGGCGAAAGGGTCGGGGTCCCCACCGCCAGTGCCGCCCCCTGGAAAGGGGCAGATAATGTCGTCCTCTCCGATAGAGACATCCTCGACGCTGTCCCAGATCCCCGTTTCCGGGTTCAGGACGTTGAGCGTCGCCGGCTTCTCCCCCTCCTCCAAATAGACCTTGAGCTGTGTCTCAGGCGACAGGCTGTAGACCTCGGTGGCGTCTTTGGGATTGTACACCGCCAGATACAAGGCCCGTTCGGCTTGGCCGTGGCCAAGCAAGCCTTTCTCGTTCTCGCTCCAGGGCTCTCCTGGCAGCGCATCGCTGTAGTAGCCGTAGCGCAGGGCCACCTGGCCGCTGACAGGTTTGCCGTCGGCGTTCAGCACGCCATCGGCAGGGATCACCAGGTTGAAGCTCTTGTCTGCTGGCAGCACATCCCAGCCCTTGCTGGGATCGAACTCCAACACTTCCGCCTGTACCATCTCGATGTCCAGGGCCAAGGAGGAGCCATAGATGACCTCGCTGTGGGGCAGGTACTCAGGATGCTGCACCAGGAGCACGTGGCGTTCACCGGCGTCGGCGTCCATCTCGAAGCGGCCTTCCTCGTCCACCTCCTGCAGCACGCCATCGACCGTCACGCTGGCCCCCTGAAGTGCGGCCCCCTCTGAGTTGACCTGGCCACGGAGCATGGGGGCTCCGCCGACCTGGATCCGAATGCTGGCGTAGCGCAGACCGCCCCGCCCATCCTCTGCCAGCACGCGCACACTGTGGGTGCCTACCGAATCGCTCAGAGTCAGCTCGGCCTTGTCTCCCGTAGCTACGACCTTCCCCTCGTAGGCCCAACTCACTGTGACACTGTCCCCGTCCAGGTCCTTGGCTTGCGCTGTGAGCTTGACGGTCTCTCCAGGCTCAGCACGCAGCAGTCCAGCGGCAGAGGCAGCCGTTGGCGCCATGACCCAGTAGGGCCGCTGGTTGGTCAGGGTGTCCGCCTGCCCGCTCTCCTCAAAGCCTACCTCAAAGTTTGTCTTTGCGGTTGTGTAGCTCAAAGCTTCCGGTCGAGTCTCGGGCCCGGCAACCCAAAACCCGCCTGCGTTGGCGCTCACTGAGAAGCCCTCGCCGCTGACCACCAGGTCCAGCTCCATTTCGAACTCTGGCAGGCTCACAACGGCAGGGTAGCCGTCAGCGCCGCTGACCTGACCCCACACCGTGCGCTCGTTGGCCACAATCACGATGTCGTTGGTGACACCGGGCTCTGGGGTCACACACACCTTGACGTGGCCGTAGGTGGGCTCAGCTCCGCACACCTGCTCAGGGGTCTGCAGATCCAGGAAGAAGGCACCCCACCTGTCGGTCGTGGCTGTCAGCCCTGACTCGGTGGTGACCTCCGCACCATTGATAGGGAAGCGCTCCCCAGTATCGGTCTCAAACCACACCACGGCCGAGAACGGACCGGGTTTGACCTGGGGTTCGCTGTCTCCCGTGTCGTCGCCAGCGCTCGTATCCGCTGTGTCCTTGGGGCCTTCCCCATCCGTCTTGCGGCACTCTGAGGCCCCCAATAAAAGGCCCAAGGAAAACAAGGGAAAGAGTACACGGCGGGACATAGCAGGGCTCCGGGTTCTGGAGCTCTCAGACTATGGCTCAGCGCAAGCCCTGTGACCCCTCACGGATCCCACACGCCCAAAATTTCGGGCTCAGTTAACGCTTGGACTCACTGCAGACGCCTTCTCAGCGGGGACCGGGAGCATCCCGGGGATCGGAAGCTGGGATGCGACTGGGAGCTGAGCAGGAATCAGCTGGGGGTAGTCGATGCGCAGCAGACCGACGGCCTCCATCAAAACACAGGCCACAAAGCCAGCGTCAAACTCCCAAGGCCTAAAGCTGAACTTGGCCGAGCGCGGGTAAGCGTGGTGATTGTTCTGGTAGCCCTCGCCGAACGCAGCCAAACCCACCAGCGCGTTGTTGGTCGAGTCGTCATCCGTATCGAAGTTTCTGCCGCCGACTGCGTGACCCAAGCTGTTGACCAGAAAGCCTTGGATGGGGTGGCTCATCAAGCCCAAAAAATAGGAGAGCCCAAGCCAAAATGCGTCAAAGCCAAGGAAAAGGCCCACGGCAATGGCCGTGTGAAGAACGTAGGGCAGAGTGCGAACTACTCGGTTGTGAGCCCATGTGTGGTCAAAGTCCAGACCATGGGCAAAGCGAGTGAACTCCGGGTCCTCTGCGCTCAGCCCCTCCATGGTGCGGTAGTAGGAAACCGCTTGCGCGGCCATTACGCCCCACAGCCCCACGTTGCTAGGACTGTGAGGATCCTGCGGGGTGTCGGAGTACTCATGGTGGCGCCGGTGCATGACAGCCCAAGCCTTGGGGGTCAGGCCTGTGATCCACAGCCCTGCGTGGATCACCACCTTTCTGGCAAAAGGGCTCAGCTTGACAGCGCCATGGGCCAATCCGCGGTGGTAGCCCACTGTGATCATGACCATGTTCGCGAGGTAGCCCGTGGCGAACACGCCCAGGCAGAGTAGCAAGTACATCTTGTTTCTCCTTAACTTACGGTACCGTAACTTACGCTATAGTAAGTTCGGGTCTCGCAACTGACAAGACCTTGGCCTCGTCCCGGGGGAATTAATCTAAGAATTGAACGCTTCCGATCAGGCCGTCGAGGAAGGAGTATCGGGCCAGAAGTGTCCCTTCTTCCTTCTCATCTCCGGGCATCTGTATCCACCAATGCTCCAGGTCAACGCAGTGCCTCTCCGTCAGAAGTCGATCTGGCACACTTGCGCCAAAGCCCCCTCCGGCAAACATCTCGGCATAGCGCCCGCGCAGCTCTCCTCGGTCCTTGGAGACCAATTCGTCGCCTTCGAAGAGCTGTACCTGTTCATGGAAGCAGGCGCAGAAGGCGTC
>JBLHMA010000442.1:0-4637 GCA_047621545.1 Cognaticolwellia sp.
CAGTGCGAAGAGTATCATTTTGTCCCCCGTTGGACTGGCAGTTGTTCAGTCTCGAGCGAGACAACCGAGAGTCCCGTCACGCTGTTTGTCTGCATCCGCCAAGACTGGCCAGCCGTGCAGGTGATGTTCACCTGAATTGGCGCATAGACGCCACAAGTCACGCAAGCCATGCCAAGTTGCCGGGGCCCCTTGTACTCTTCGATTCTCGACACACCACTGGGGCAAAGCTCCTTGGTGTCGATGGTCGATTCACCCACCAGTCCCCAGAGCAAAAACTGCACCTCCTGTTCATGCACCGGCCCACCCCCAGGAAGTCCTGTAGAGATGGTGTTCTTGTAGCAGCCTACGAGCGTCATAGCGGTCGCTATGGCCCCGACTGCAGTGAGCGTATTGTTCATGACTTTGAGACCTCAAATGTTCTATCGTGGTGTTCAGGAGACGATCTTGGGGTTCTCGACTCGCGCTGACGAGGAGATAATAGGTTGTGCATCGCCGTTGTGGGTGCGCGACTCAGGCGGTCCAATGCGACGAAATCAGAGGGCAGCGAGGTCTTGTTGAGACTCCGTCTGACATGTGCTGTGCAGCCAACTCCATGGCGCGCGGCGCCCGGTCTCCAACTGAAGGCACTGTGGAGCCCGATAGAGCCGAACAGTCCTGTGCATAAGATGTACAAGTTAGGGAAAAAGGTGGCGGATTCCGTCTTAATGTGAAACACTGTAAACAGTGAGGTGACGTGTGTTTGCAATCACCCTGGCCGTGTTTGGCTCTCTTTCTGGCTGCGCTACCCGTGTGGCTTGGGAGGTGCGTCCGGCTCCTACGGTCGAGTTGGATACCACCAACATCGCAGTCGCGACCGAGGATAGGGCCTGCAAGCCCGTCGCAGATCAGCTGGTACGCACCCTCTCCGCGCGCCCTGGCATCGACATCCAGCCCCGGGCCGAGACGCGTCTGGTGGTCGAGAGCTGCGAGCAGTTCGTCGAGACCACCGTCGAGATCCAACAGGATCAGGCAGAGGCTGGGACCTTGGCAACGGATCGCCGACGCACCACCGTGGTTGGCCAGGGCTTGGCCACTGTTGGCGTGTACAACGGCCAAGAGAGAATCGCCGAGATCGAGGTCAGTGTGGACCTGCAGGACCGCGCCGACTGGAACGCCACCGACCACGGCGCCCCCGAGGTGGCCGGAATGAGCCGCGGTGTGGACGAGGAGCTTGCCGTCAGCATTGCGGACCAGATCGCGCCTCTCCCACAGGATCTCAAGCGCCGCATGTACAAGGATGCTGAGCCCGGCACCGCCCGCGCCCTGCACAACCAAGCGGTAGTCGCTGAACAGGGTGGGGATCTGAACTTGGCCCTGAGCCTGGCGGAGGGCGCCTACGCGGCCAATCCGACCGCCTCAAACATGCGCTACCTCGAAGAGCTGGAGCACCACGCGGAGACCGTGGGCTTTGTGTTCGCAACACCGGTGGAGCCAGCGGAATAGACTCCCCCAAACGGGAGAGTCTGTATGCGCATTGGAGTCCTGACGGGTGGGGGAGACGCCCCCGGTCTGAACGCGGTGATCCGCGCGATCGTCAAGCACGGCGTAGGGCACAAGGGCTGGCAGGTCCTTGGCATCGAGGACAGCTTCAACGGGCTCTTTGAGTCGCCCTATGGCATTCAGCACATGACCCTGCAGTCGTGTAGCGGGCTGCTGTCCAGAGGTGGCACTGTTCTGGGAACCACCAACAAGGGTGACCCCTTTGCCTGGGGCCCTGAAAAGGTGAACATGGCTCCCCAGATCCCCAAGGCTATGGCCGAGCTGGGCCTGGAGGGCTTGGTGGTCATCGGCGGCGATGGCACCCAGGCCATTGCCCAACGCCTGATGGACGAGACCGGTATCAAGTGTGTTGGGGTCCCCAAGACCATCGACAACGACTTGAGCGCAACCGACCGCACCTTCGGCTTCCAGTCTGCTGTGGACGTGGCGACCGAAGCCTTGGACCGGCTGCACACGACCGCTGAGTCTCACGACCGGGTCATCATCCTAGAGGTCATGGGTCGAGATGCTGGGCACATCGCCCTGCACGCTGGAATCGGCGGAGGTGCTGACTGCATCGTCATTCCCGAGATCCCCTACGACATCGATCGGCTTTGCGCGAAGATCGACGCCCGTCGGGCAGTGGGCCGCTTCTTCACCCTCATCATTGTCGCAGAGGGCGCCAAGCCTGCTGGCGGCAAGCCCGCCGGCTACAAGCGCAAGCACGGCAAGGGTGTGGTGCGCGTTGGGGGGCCAGGGCCCGCCCTTGCCCAGGCCCTTGCCATGAAGCGCGAAGTGGACGTGCGGGTGACTGTGCTCGGACACCTCCAGCGTGGCGGCTCTCCCTGTCCCTACGACCGTGTGCTCTCAACGCGATTGGGCATTGGCGCTGTAGACCTCATCGAGCAGGGCCGCTGGGGCGAGATCGCCGTGCTCAAGAACAACACCATTGTCGGAGTGCCCATCCGGGACGCCATCGCCACCTATCGTCTTGTGGATCCAGACGGAGAGATGGTCCGGACGGCCCGAGCAGTAGGCATCGAGTTCGGGGGCTGAGAGTTCCCCCGCTGACAAGACTTAGAGCTGAGAGAGCCCAACCTCGCCACCGCAGTGCTGTGGCTGGGTCTCCCAGGTGTGAATCCGGTTGTCGGAGTCGTCTACCTGGTGGATAGACTGGTTGCAGGAGAGGCTGGCCTTTTCCCCTGACTTGAGCCAATAGTCGGCGCCGGTACCGCTGTGATCGATGTGGGTATCCACACCTAGATCGTTGACGATGGTGACCCCTGGGTCGTCGGCGAATGCCGCCGCAAGGGCCTTGTTCCCGCGTTCACGCATATCGGCCCAGTAGGCCTCGCTGACCAATTCGATCTCTGCCAACTCGGCCGCGTGTTCCAGCTCCCAAGCCTGGGCGAGTGGTGCTTGAATGGGAGCCTGCTCCTGCAGGTATGCCGCCACTTTTGCGTGGTAGTCGGCCTTGTTGTAGCCACCATAGACATACTTGAACTGGGTCACGATGAGGGCGCCTTTGCTCATCACCTCAGGCTGGTAGACGCCGTTGAGGTTGAAGCTCTCGGGGCCTTCGTAGTCTTGCAGTCGGTAGCCCCACCCGTCCACGAACACCGCGCGGTTGCTGGTGTCGTCGGCAAACTCGCAGTAGGCCACGTCCATGAACTCTTTGTGGTGGCCCTGCACGAAGGTGAGGGGGTGGGCGGGGTTGTCGGGGCAGTACTCCTTGCCTGCCCACTCAAGGTAGAAGACCTCTCCGTCGGCATCCAGGACCAGCTCAGCGGCGCCGACCGGCGTCTCCTTGATGCCTTGGTACTTGTAGTCACCGGTGCTGCCTGCGATGTCGTAGACCGTGTAGGCCTGGGCGGCGGTGAGCTGGGACTGCTGGAGCGCAGCCTGACCAGCGAGCGCTGTGCCAGCCATGGTGGCGGCAGCGAAGAGCAGGGGAGCGAGGAGGAGAGTGCGCTTGAACATTGGGGACCTCTTTGTTGGTGTCCCTCTCCAAGTACTGGCGCCATGGTGCGGGGGAATCAGACGCGGATCCCACGTTCGAAAGTCCGTGCCACGGGTGCGGGCGTGCATAGCTTTGGGGTCAGGAGGCTCACAAAATGAGAGTTCCCCACGTGGTCATTGTTGGCGGTGGATTCGGCGGGCTAGCTGCGGCAAAGGCCCTGTCCCAGTTCCCAGTCAAGGTCACCCTGTTGGATCGGCGCAACCACCACCTCTTTCAGCCGCTGCTCTACCAAGTCGCGACGGCCTCGCTTGCGCCAACGGACATCGCAGAGCCCATTCGGGGGGCGCTCTCCAAGCACCGGAATGTGCAGGTCCGCTTGGCCGAGGTGCGCTCCATCGATCCCGACCAGAAGTGCGTTCGCTTCATGGGGACCAACGGCGAGGAGGACCTGCCCTATGACTACTTGGTGCTCGCGACGGGGGTGCGCCACAGCTACTTTGGAAACCCTCAGTGGGAAGCGCATGCCCCAGGGCTCAAGTCCGTTGGGGATGCCCTGAACATCCGCCGGCGCATGTTGATGGCGTTTGAGAGGGCCGAGTGGGAGGAGGACGCTGACGAGCGCCGGCGCCTGCTCACTTTCGTGGTGGTGGGGGGCGGCCCGACGGGGGTGGAGCTGGCAGGGGCGGTGGCCGAGATCGCTCTAAAGACCCTGCGCTCGGACTTTAGGAACATCGATACCCAATCCACCCGGGTAGTGCTGGTGGAGGCGGCCGACTCGCTGCTGACGAGCTTCCATCCCACGCTGCGGGACAAGGCGCTCAAGCAGCTCCAGGCTCTGGGGGTTGAGGTGCGCTTTGGCGAGCCGGTCAGCGAGATCAACACAACCGGCGTTCAGATCGGAGAGGCGTTCATTGGTGCGGAGACCGTGCTGTGGGCAGCCGGTGTGGAGGCCGGACCCTTGGCGCGCTCCTTGGGGGGCAAGGGCGCCATTCAGACGGACCGCGCGGGTCGAGTCGAGGTTCAGCCCGACTGCAGCGTGGGCACCCATCCCGATCTCTTCGTTATCGGAGACGCCGCCAAGTTTGTGGAGGATGGAAAGCAGGTGCCCGGTCTAGCGCCTGCCGCCATTCAGATGGGACGGCACGTCGCCAAGGCCATC
>JBLHMA010000443.1:0-4636 GCA_047621545.1 Cognaticolwellia sp.
CATCCAGAACGCCCTTGGCCATCTTCATGTAGCCGGCGTCGCCGATGTGGTGGAGTACGGCCCAAGCGGCAGCCAGGGGACCCCCAGACTTGGAGCTCTGGATGGTGGGGTTCACGATGGTGTAGCCGGTCCAGCCAGGACAGACAGGGGTGTCAGGATTGCCGGTGATGGTGAAGCTCGTGTGGCTGCCGGGCTGCCAGAGGGCAAAGGGGGCCCCTCCTGGATCGTCGAGAATGGCGGCGTTCCCAAGACGCATGGCGCTCTCCGTCAAGTGCGAGCGCCACGGGACATCAGCCTAGTGGATGGGGAGAATGACTGGCAAAAAATGGGCCGCCGCCGCCAGGATTTGGGGACACACCCTTGCCGCTCATCCAAGTTGTTTCGTGCGTTTTGGTGGCCAAAAGAGAGGGCGAATTCCGTCGGTGCCGGTCCCCTTGAAATAAGGCAAAAATTGCCCTGGACACACTCCGTCCACGGAAGTAAATCGGCCGCCCAATTTCAGGGAGGCTCGCTTTGTCGACCTTCGATCCCGATGGACCCGGAGTACCGGGTCGCCTCTATGGTCTCCCCTACAACCCGGACGCGAAGGTCCGGATACTGCCCGTGCCCTTTCAGGCGACGACCTCGTTCAGGCCAGGTACCGCCGGTGGACCCCAAGCGGTCCTGGATGCCTCGGTGCAGGTGGACCTCTGGGACCCGGAGGTTGACTCGCCCTGGGAGGAAGGCATCGCTCTTGAGCCGGTGCTTCCCGGCGTGGAGGAGCTCGACGCGCGGACCCGAGATCTGGTTCTCCGTGTGCGAGATGGGGATCTGAGCGCCCGGGCAGCGGTAAACGATGCTGGGCGGCACCTCACCGAACAGGTTCGAGCCTGGGCCCAGGCTCAGCTACAGCAAGGACGCATCCCCGGTGTGCTTGGTGGAGACCACTCCGTGCCATTGGGTGCGATGCAAGCTGCGGCCGAGGCTCACCCCGGCCTGGGAATCCTGCATGTGGACGCCCATGCGGACCTGCGTCCGGCGTACGAGGGGTTCACGTACTCGCATGCGTCGATCTTCAACAACGTGATGAAGCTTCCAGTGGGGCCCTTGGTCCAGGTTGGCATTCGGGACCAGGGTCAGGTGGAGGCGCGCGCTCAGGCCCGGGATGAGCGCATCAAGGTCTGGCGTGATGGCGACTTGGCCGCCGCGTTGGCCCAAGGAGAGAGCTGGCAGTCTCTGGTTGATCAGATGCTGGCTCCCTTGCCTGAGTTGGTCTGGATCAGCATCGACATTGACGGTCTTGATCCTGCCCTCTGCCCCAACACCGGTACCCCCGTACCCGGTGGACTGGACTGGCATCAGGTGCTGGTCTTGCTTGCTTCGCTCGGACGCTCGGGGCGTCGAATCGTGGGTTTTGACCTCTGTGAGGTCGGTCCAGAAGAGTGGGACGCCACGGTTGGCGCCCGTCTCCTCTACAAGTTGGCCACTTGGGCCATCCATACCAATCGGAAGCTCTCATGAACGTTCGTGATTTCATTGATCATCACTACCTGCACTACAACGCCCGCGAGCTGAAGCGTGCAGCGCATGCGTACGAAGCCCACATTCAGGCGGGCGGGCGGATGTTTGTGACTCTTGCGGGCGCGATGAGCACGGCACGGATTGGTCGGGTCTTGGCCCGGGCCATCGATGCTGGATTGGTCCATGGCATCTCGTGCACCGGAGCCAACCTGGAAGAGGACGCCTTCAACCTGCTCGCAGCCAGCGAGTACGAGGAGATCCCCAACTGGCGAGCCCTGAGTGCAGAGGACGAAGAGGCGCTCTACGCTCGCGGAATGAACCGGGTGACGGACACCTGCATTCCGGAGACCGTGATGCGGCACATGGAGCGTGAGCTTCTGGCGCGCTGGGCGAAGTGTTCGACCGAGGGCATCTCCGCCCTCCCCTCTGAGCACCTCTTGTCCGTGCTCGCCGAGCCACAGGTTCAGGCCCGATTCCAAGAGGCCGAGCACTCCTGGTTGTTGGCTGCCCAACGCCAGGGAGTGCCCATCTTCACCCCAGGCTGGGAGGACAGCACCACGGGCAACATGTTCGCGGCCGCCGTCTACCGGGGCGAGCTTCCCCACCACCGAGCTGTGGTGAGTGGCACCGAGCAGATGGTACGTCTGATGCGTTGGTACGAGGCGAACTGTCGCCCGACCCCCAAGGCCCCCAGCATCGGGTTCTTCCAGATCGGCGGCGGAATCGCAGGTGACTTTGCTATCTGCGCTGTACCCGCGATGATCCAAGACCTGGGAATGGAGGACACCCCGTTCTGGGGCTACTTCTGCCAGACCTCGGACGCGGTCACCAGCTACGGGGGCTACTCCGGTGCGCCTCCCAATGAGAAAATCACCTGGGGAAAGCTGGAAGCGAGCACGCCTAAATTCATGATTGAGTCGGACGCCACCATCGTGGCCCCGCTTATCTTTGCTTACTTGTTGGGGGACTGAACGAATGCCATGGTCTGTTGCTGAAAGTGATGCGCTCTACAACGTTCAGGGGTGGGGCAAGGGGCTATTTCGGGTGAACGAAGCCGGGCGCTTGGCGGTCAAGCCGCGGGCGGAGCTCTCGGCGGAGGTGGACCTGCACGAAGCGGTCGAGGAGTTGGTTGAGCGTGGACTGAAGCTTCCCTTGTTGCTCCGCTTTCCACAGATCGCTGAGCGCCGTCTGGAGCTGATGCGCAAGTGCTTTCACGAAGCCTTTGTGGAAAATGAGTACACCGGTGCGTACCGCCCGGTCTACCCCATCAAGGTCAACCAGCAGAGCGACCTGGTGGAGCACCTCGTTACGACGGGGGCTGCGCATGGCTTGGGACTGGAGGCGGGCTCAAAGCCTGAACTGCTGATCTGCATGGCTATTCTGGACTCCTCTGACGCCCTGCTCCTGTGCAACGGGTACAAAGACCGCGCCTACGTTGAGACCGCGCTCTACGCGCAGCGCTTGGGTCGCAACCCCGTCCTTGTCATTGAGAAGCTCTCGGAGGTGGCAACGATTCTCCAAGTCGCCGAGCAGATGGGCGTGCGTCCAGTGCTCGGAGTGCGGGCGCGCTTGTCTCGCCCGGGTGCCGGCAAGTGGAAGAAGTCCTCGGGTGACAGGGCCAAGTTTGGACTCTCCGCTGGGGGAATTCTCAAGCTGATCAAAGTCCTGAAGGAGCGGGGGTACCTGGACTGTCTGCAGCTCCTCCACTTCCACATTGGGTCTCAGGTGAGCAACATCCGCACCTTCAAGATGGCCCTCCGTGAAGGGACGCGGATCTATACTGAGCTGGCCCGTATGGGCGCTCCGATGGGCCTAATGGATGTCGGTGGAGGAGTGGGCGTCGACTACGATGGCAGCAAGACCAACTTCGACTCCTCGATGAACTACTCCGTCCGAGAGTACGCAGCAGACGTGGTCTCTGCGGTGAGTCTGGCTTGCCAGCGAGCGGGGATGGCGCACCCCGACATCATCACCGAGTCCGGTCGCGCGACGGTCGCCCACTGCTCGGTCCTTCTCTTCGACATTCTCGGAGTGGAGAGCGTCCGGCCCAAGGAGCCACTTCCTCCAGTTGTGGTAGACGAAGCCGATGTCGTTCGGGACCTCCGAGAGGTATACGCAGGGGTCACCTCCAAGAACTTTCAAGAGTCCTGGCACGACGCCAAAGATGCCCGAGAGCAAGCGCGGCAGGGATTTGAGCTCGGAGTGGTCAGCCTGGAGACCTTGGGGACGGTAGAGCAGCTCTACTGGAGCTGTTGCGACCTCATTCATCGGGCGCTCCATAGCGCGGGCTACGTCCCCGATGAGATGAATGGTCTGGAAGTGGCTCTGGCCGATACCTACTACGGCAACTTCTCCCTCTTCCAGTCGGTCCCGGATTCCTGGGCCATCGGGCAGCTCTTTCCCGTGTTGCCGATTCATCGCTTGGACGAGGAGCCGACTTCTCGCGCGGTGATTGCGGACCTGACCTGCGACTCCGATGGTCGAATCGACCGCTTTGTGGATCAGCGTGATGTAAAACGGGTCCTGGAGGTGCACCCTGTTCGCAGCGGTGAACGCTACGTCATGGCGGTGTGCTTGGTCGGTGCCTACCAGGAGATCCTGGGCGACCTGCACAACCTCTTTGGGGACACCACTGCAGCCCACGTTTTGATGGGCAGCGATGGGGAGTGGGAGCTGGAGCGGGTCTTGGAAGGAGACAGCGTAGAGCAGGTGATTCGCTACGTTCAGTACGCGCCGAAAGACCTCGTGCACCGGATTCGCAAGGCCTCAGAGAAGGCGATTCGGCAGAAGACCCTGACCCGCTCCGAAGCGGCCCAAGTCGTTTCCTTCTTTCAGTCCAGCTTGGCCAGCTACACCTACTTAGGCGACTGACCCTTGGGTCGGGCATGGCGCTCTCCATAATCTGGGGAGCGCCACGCTGACCTGGCTCACTTGGTCGGGGTGAACATCTCGTTGAAGTAGGCCGTCAGCAGGGCTCCATTGAGCTCCGTTGGCAGCGCGTTCAGAATCTCGTTGAGCCCTTGCAGACGCTCCGGCAGCCCCTCGGTTGTGTCGTTGGCAATTCCGGCCATGGCCAAGAGGTTGCCCAACATCTCGTCGGTCAGGGTGCTTGGATCGATGGTGCTGGCCATCGCCG
>JBLHMA010000444.1:0-4633 GCA_047621545.1 Cognaticolwellia sp.
CTCAGCTATTTCAGGCTCAGTCGCAGTTCTGGGCAGCGGTGTAGCTGACCCGCAAGTCTGCGCCGATCTCTAGACCCTCGGTCGCGCCATTGACGGAGAGCACCGCGAGCTCCGCATCCCAGGTCCAGGCGGTAAGCCGCTGGGTGCCGGAGTAGACCTGGAGGGTCTCGGGGACAGGCAGGTGTGCCAAGACCAGGGGAATCTCAGGCCGGGACCGCTCCACGGATACCTGCGCCAAGGCACTGAAGAAGGTGTCCCAGTCGCCTGCGCAGATGTCCAAATAGGTACCCAGGGTGGCCGCACTGAGCTCTTGAAGCTTGGGACTGCTGGGACAGGCACCATCGCCGGCGACCGCGGAGACAACGACTTGACCGCTGGGGGTCAGGGAGCTCAAGGTGGTCAACCAAGCGGCTGAGCTGCCCGAGCTGGCCTCGGTCCGGGAGGAGATCGCTACCACATGTAGATGAGCCTCGGGTCTCAGGAACCCGGCCAAGCACTCTCCAGGGTCAGAACGCTCCAGCGCCTCCGAGGCCAGCTCGAGCAGTGCGGGAGTCCCAGCACCGGCAGGATTGAGCCCCAAGGCCAGAGCTGGGCCTGCGCTCGCAGCAGTGTAGGTGTCGGAGCTGAGGTAGGCATCGTAGGTGCTGTGGCAGATGTCCTCGCCGTTCACGGCGGTGGCTTGCCAGTCCACCCGGCCCGAGTCGAGGCGCTCAAAGAGCGTCTCGGTCCAGATCTGGGCAGCCAAGAGGTCGCCTGCGGTGTCCGGCCCGCTGTCCACAACGAAAAGAATGTCTGCCGTGGCGCCTGGCAGGTAGCTGAACTCCTCCTGGACCGCGATTCCATCCACGCCCACTGCGTTGAAGGTGATGGCTGTCGTCGGGTTGGCAGGGTCGTTGCTGTCCAGGAGCAAGGTGGTGCCTCGCAGCCCTCCCGTGAGCGGGGCGAACTCCAGCTCAAAGCTGGCTTGGTTGCCTGGGCTGATCTCCATTGAGGGCAAGCTGAGCAAGGCGAAGTCTGCGCCTCCATCCACACGGATGGCATCGACCAGTAGGGCCTCACTGCCGTCGTTGAGCAGTGCGACAGTGGTGGTGTCGCTGCACCCTACTGGGACGGCGCCAAAGTCCTGTCGGCTGGGCAGCATCCTTGCGAGGGGGGCTGTGCTGGACCCGCGCAAGCTGAGGCTGCCGTCAGGCCAAGCCAGTGCTGCTGTGCTCTCGGCCTCTGTGTCGGGGGCGAAGACCAGCTCTAGATCCACGGACTCACCTGGGCCGAGTTCCACCAGTGTAGGGGCATCCAGGCGTATGGCTGGATCGCTTATCAGCCAGACCAAGGGGGCAGCGCGATCAAGCTCGCCGACGTTCTCCAAGGTCAGCGTGCGACTGGTGGGTCCGTCCAAGAGCACCGAGCGCTCTCCAAAGTCCACAGCGCTCAAGTTTGCTTGAATCACGCCGGCGGAAGGCCGGTCCGGGTTGGGGTCGGGTGTGACGGTGATTGGACCGAAGGGGTCGCATGCGAGGAGGAACAGCAGCACGCGCGGAGTATAGACCGATGGGAGGCGGGTGGGCTGGGTGTCCGCCGCTCAGGGCGAACTAGCGCTGGCCGTAGCCTATCGCCACCCCGTGCTGCCAGTAGCCGGAGAGCTCGGGCACAGCTGGAGTCATCACGAATCGGGTGTCTGCACGCACGACCAAGTTGCGCCGGCCGATGGGTATGCGCCAAGCAGCACGGGCGCCAGCGGGCAAGAGCAGGGTGCCTTGGCGTTGGACGCTGGCGGTCTCGCCGTCGTAACCGGAGGCGTAGCGGTAGCCAAAGCCGGCTTCCAAGCTGGGGCCGATGCTGAGGGGGATGCGCTGTGCCTGCCAGGCTACGGTTGGACCGAATAGGGTGGCGCCGCTCATGGGGGTGATCTGATCCCTAAAGCCGGTCTGGCCGCGGCCCAGGCTGCTCCGGGCGTGCAGGTCCACAAGCATCCAGCGCGGGCCCCAGTCCGGGCGAACCCAAGCCAGCTCCACCTCTGCGGTGACTCCAGCGATGGGAGCCTGGGCAGACTGGAAGCTCGCGCCGCCCAAGACTTCCCAGGAGGGGCTTAGGTCGGGGAAGAGGTCTTCCACCATCAAGGTCTCGCCAGCCCGCACGTGCACGGTCTTCTTGACCAGTGACCGTCCGCTGCTGTCCTGTACCTCGATGGTGTGAACGCCCGGCTCCAAGACCACCACTTCGGGCAAGATGCCGCGGCTCTGGCCATCGACCAGGACGCTGGCGTTGGCCAGCAGGGAGTCTGTGGCTGCAAGTAGGGCCCGCTCGGCGGCACTGCGGGTGGCGCCGTTGCCAGTGAGGTAGATCTCTTCCCGGCCAACGATGCGGTACTCCGCCCTAGGGGTCTGCATGCCGCCGGTGTAGGTCATGGTGCGGTCGCGGGCCCAGTCGTGGGCTTCGTGCACATCGACTAAGCCGTCGCCGTCCAGGTCTGCGGCGCCAGCGGCCTCGGAGATGGCTTGGATCAGGAAGTGCGTGTAGACCCCATTCTCTAGCTCAGCGGTCTCCATGGCTGGCTGGAAGTATTCCGCAGCGAACAGCCTGACCTCGCTCTCGGAGACTTGGCGGAGATCTCGGGGAGCCGGTGGCTCCCCTCGGAGCTGGGAGAGGACCTGGGCCGTGTCGTCGGAGAGGGAAGATCGGGCCCCCTCGGCGCTGCGTCCGTTGTGGCAGGTGTCCATGATGAGCACTCGCCTACGGGCCTCGACGTCTCCGACGCGTTCCTCCAGCCACTCCACGGAGATGCCGGTTCCGCTGGGGTCGTTTAGGTCGCCGTCCGATGGCAGGAACCAGAGACTGGTGCCGGCGCTCGCATCCAGCGTTAGGGTCCCGTGGCCGGAGAGGTAGAGCACGAAGGTGTCGTCGCGCTGCAGGTCTGCGGTGGCCAGGGCGATGGCCTTTTCGATTCCAAGGAGGCTGGTGGCGTTTGCACCGACCACTGTGTGCACCCGGTCAAAGTCCCCAAGGCTGGGGTCTGAGAACACCGCGGAGAGATCTAAGGCGTCCTTTGCGGCGTACTTGAGGGGGGAGAGGCTAGCATCTTCGTACTGGTCCACTCCGATGAGCAGTGCCACACGGCGAGGTGCGTAGACAGCGTCCAGATCCACCTCGGCGGTGCCGATGCTGCCCGCGAGGGCCGCTCCTTGCAGCAGAGTCAAGATCATGGGGAGACCTTCATGTTGGTGGCGTCACAGTAGCGTCCCAGTTGGCGGGCTGCCCGGCAGAGACGGGCGCTCTCGCCTTGGCCGACGCTTGGGGTGTTCAGCAGCGCTTGGCTTAGCTCCTTGGCCAAGTCTCCAGGCGCGATCTCCTGGTCGGAGGAAACCAAGGCAAAGATCCCGTTGGAGTCTCCAGATTCTACCTGCCAAAAGAGGGGGTCGCCGGCAATCCTGAGGTCGTCCTGCCCAGGCCGAACCCGGTCTTGGTGAAGAACTTCTATGCCACCGTTCGTGAGATGAACCAGGTGGATGAAGGCTGGCTGGTCGGCTTTGTAGCGGAAGAAGACCCGGTCGCCGGGCGTGAGGGCTTGCTCTGGTGAGAACCGCTCCAGCGCCTCGCCACGTTGGGTGCTCATCTCCAGGTACACGACCGGGGCCTTACTCTCGGAGCCGCGGGGAACGAGGAGCTCCGGATCGCCAATCTCGGGCTGACTGCCAACTACGACCAGCAGCGCAGCAGCAGCCGCGAGACTGGCGACGAGGAAGGTAGGGATTCGCCAGCGTCGGTTGGCCGACTCGGACGGGGAGGGTGCCTGTGACAGCGGGGTCTTGGGGATGAGAGCGGGATGTATAGGTACAGTCCGTGCGCGCTCTTGGGCCACAGCAGCGAGAGTGGCTTGGGCCAAGCCTGGAGGAAGCACCATGCAGGCGAAGTCTTCCAAGTCCGCGCCAGGATGGTGCGCGTCGTCTTGCAGTAGGAAGTGTAGAACGAGGTCGCTCATTTGGCACCCCCGCGCTTGTCCAGCCAGTCTCGTAGGAAAGTCCGTGCGCGAGAGATGCGGGCTCGGGCGTTCGACGGAGAGATGTCGAGCTGGGTGGCAATCTCCTTGTGGTCCATGCCGTGCACGGCGCCCAACAAGAAGGCGTCTTTCAGGTTCTCGGGCAGCGCCTCGATGGCCTGTTCCAGAGTGAGCCGCTGTGCGTGGGACTGAGGGGGCTGGGCCTTATCATGCTCCAATACGACTGTGGAGACTCTGCGCTGGGACTTGCGTCCGGCGTCTCGGACGGTGTTTAGGGCAACCCCGAACAGCCAGGGCTTGAAGGCTTGGTGTGGACGCCAAGAACCCGAGAAACGGTGGACCTTGAGCCAGGTCTCTTGAAAAAGCTCTGCGGCCAGCTCGTCTTGGCCGGTACGTCGTCTCAGGTACCCGAACAGAGGCCCACTGTGCCGTGAAAACAGCACCTCGTAGGCTTGCGGGTTTCCGGACTGTACGCGGACCATGAGCTCCTCATCTGAGAGCGTGGAGAGTTCCATTCAGACCCCACTACGCCGCATCCTTCTCAGGTGTGACAGACATTCTGCGCCACTCGACCATCGCGTGAATGATGGTGCCTGCCATGACCAAGACGCAGAGCCAGGAGAACAGGTCCCCAATGAT
>JBLHMA010000445.1:0-4625 GCA_047621545.1 Cognaticolwellia sp.
GGCGCCTCCGCCATCAACACCGTCTACCTCTTTGACCTCAACGAGTGGTTCTGAATGCTGAAGCCCAACTATCCCTTCTTTCTGGCCAACAAACCCCAGCTCCCCAACACCGACTTGGTCGTGCTCGACAAGGCCAACGGTGAGCCAGCCAGCGAGACCGCCCAGGCCTCGCCGGAAGACCTAGAGAATGCAATCCAGGCTGCTGTCGATGCGACCGCAGCCATGCGCAGCCTGCCCATGCACACCCGCCAAGCGGTGCTGCGTCATGTGGCAAAGCGCATCGGTGAACGCGCAGAGGAGCTGGCCCACATCCTCGTAATCGAGGCTGGAAAGCCAATCGCGGCCGCACAAGCCGAGGTCAAGCGCGCCCAGGTCACCTTCCAGGTGGCGGCCGATGAGTGCTCCCGCAGCGAGGGCACGGTCATGGATCTGGGCAACTCCGCGGAGACCGCTGGGTACATCGGCATGACCCGCAAGGTAGGCGTTGGGCCGGTGGCACTGATCACCCCCTTCAACTTCCCCTTGAACCTGGTCGCCCACAAGGTGGCCCCGGCCATCGCAGCAGGCTGCCCGCTGGTGCTCAAGCCTAGCAGCCGCACCCCCATCTCGGCTCTGATTCTGGGTGAGATCCTGGCGGAGACCGAGCTGCCGGAGGGCGCCTTCTCCATTCTTCCAATGGACTCCGACGACGCAGCAGCCATGGTCACCGACGAGCGCATCAAGCTGCTCAGCTTCACTGGAAGCGACAAGGTTGGCTGGGAGCTCAAGGCCAAGGCCGGCAAGAAGAAAGTGACGTTGGAGCTCGGTGGAAATGCCGCCGTCATCGTCGACAAGGACGCCGACTTGGACGAGGCTGTGGCCAAGATCGTTGATGGAGCCTTTGGCTACGCCGGTCAGAGCTGCATCAGCGTGCAGCGCATCTACGTGCACCAGCAGGCCTACAGCGCTTTCCGCGACAAGCTCGTCGGCGCCGCCCGTCGCTTGGAGATCGGCGACCCCGCCGACCCCGAGAACTTCTTGGGCCCTGTCATCGACGAGGCCGCTGCGGCGCGCCTGGAAGACTGGATCCAAGACGCGGTCATCCGCGGGGCGACCATCCTGTGTGGTGGAGATCGGGAGGGCACCTACTTGGAGCCCACCATCTTGGAGAACGTTCGAAAGAAGGCCTTGATGCACCGCGAGGAGGCCTTTGGGCCCGTCGCATGCATCGTGCCTTTCAAGGACTACTCCGAGGCACTCCCCGATGTGAACGACGGCCGCTTTGGCCTGCAGATCGGCATTTTCACCAACGACCTGAGCGGCGCAATGGAAGCTTGGGAGACGCTGGATGTTGGCGCTGTCATCGTGGGTGATGTGCCCACGTGGCGTGCAGACGCGATGCCCTACGGCGGCGTGCGCGACTCCGGCGTGGGTCGCGAAGGCTTGCGCTCTGCCATGGACGAGATGAGCGAGACCCGCTTGCTGGTCATCAAGCGATAGGTCCCACCCTTGGTGCCCGCTCAGTCTTGGGCGGGCACCTTGGACGGGGGGATCCAGGGGCCGTCTTGGGCTCTCCACGACAGCGATCCACGCCAAGCGTCTGCAGCTCCGATGCGCAGCCAGACTCGGCCATGGATGTCGTCGATTGGGATGCGTCCCCACTGCCTGCTGTCCACAGGTCCGTCCCGATGGTCCGCGAGCAGCAGCCAGCCGGCTTCTGCATCCAGGGTCACGCTGGCCTCGTCAAAGCGGCGATCTGCGGTCTGTACCAGCCAGGAATCCTGCTCGGAGTAAGTCACCCATTCTGGGTCTCTACCCATCTCTCTCCACCTCCAGGGCTGCCCGTCGATGGCCACCCCGGGCTTGGTTAAGGTGAGGATCTGGTCTGGGACTGCGATGACCCGGCGCAGCACGCGCCGTCCGGGGTCGCTTGGGTCTTCGAGCAGGACAACGTCCCCTTGGCTGGGCGCCAGCGGCAGCCAGAGCACCCAGTCACCGGGGGTAATGGAGGGGGCCATCTCGTCGCTCTCTACATGGAGCGGGCGGATCCCCCACGCGGCGATGGCGAGCGGAACCAAGGCCAACAGGGCGCGCTTGAACCAGGGGCTTTGCATTCCGCTCCTCTGGCCCTACAGTATCAGCGGAGGCCGCGATGGGTACCCCCTCAGAACAGACCGAGAAGGGCAAAGCTCCCCGAGCCAAGCGAAAAAAGCTGCGTACACGTGACCGCATCTGGTTGGCCGTCTCCAAGCTGCTGGGGGTCGCCCACAAGACCAACGGCAGCGGCAACAACATGAGCCAACGTTGAGGTGGAAAGCGCGGCCCATCTGCTTGGGATAGGTGCTGACGATGCTCTGGCACTTGCTCGCATGTGGTCCTTCCGGTCCAACTGTCCTTCCTAGTGAGGTCGTGTTCTCAGGCGAAGGCCGCCTGGAGCACACCCGCACAGGGCCGGCGTGGAGTGACGCAAACGTAGACGTGGGCGCGGTCACGTGGGTGCGTGGACAGAGCAAGGTCCAGGCCGGCGTCCTGCAGCCTGGGCGCACGGCGCCGGACGAGATCGCAGCCTATCTGCCAGGCAGCACGGCGCAGGTGATGGTGCGAATGGACGGGGAAGTGCCGACCGGCGCATGGATCACGCTGACCGGCGCCTGGGACTCTGGCGCTCCTTTCGCCTCTCAGCGCTTGCCCCTCGCCCCCCAGGTCAGCTGGAGTCTCCAGGTCCCTGAGCGCTTGGACAAACTCAGCCTCACGCTCACCTACCAGTTGCCCGACGTGGGGCCCTACCAAAGCGAGCACATCTTGGTGACCACTTGGGACAAGCCCCTCCAAGGAACGCCGCTGTACCGCAGGCCGCTGCTCTGGATGGCCGAGTGGGGCGCTGGGACGCCCGCCCGTTCGGTGATCCCCCTGGAGCTCCAGGACGCGGCAGAGAACGAGCTCGCGCTCAAGGCTTTGCGTGGTCTGTACCAGCTGGGCATCGACGAGGGCCGGACCTACGGGTCCTTTCCTCGTCCTAAGGAAAAGGACAACCAGGCCCACGTCTTCTTGGACCATCCCCAGTGCGCCTGCGGCGAGTACCGCGGCATCTTGCTCAACCTCATCGAGGAGCAGGGCATTGACGGAAACTGGGTGCTGATGGCGTTCCGGAATCCCAGCCTGGATGCTCTGAGCATGTACGAGACTCGGGAGATCGCTGCGGTGGGCACCGAGCCCAAGGTCTGGCAGCACTGGAACCACGTCGCGGTGGAGGTAAACGGCCAGGTCTATGACCCGACCTACAACCTGCACCACCCGGACTTCCCCAGCTACGAGGACGACCTCTTTGAGCGCTACTGCTACGGGGAGGAGGAGAAGTGCAAGACCCCGGGCGGCTGGTGCCAGCAGCCTCGCCCAGAAGGCACCTGCATCGACAACCCGCCAGGCTTTGACCCGGATGGGCCCGAGGGCGCAATGCTGGTCAAGCGGGGCGACAAGTACTGATGTTGCCTCTGTTGCCTCTGTTGCTGTGCCTGAGCGCCCAAGCTCATGAGAGTGAGCCAGGCTTAATGCCCTACGTCGTGCCGCCCACCGAAGCTGCACAGATGCGCAAGCGCCTGCGCTGGGCGGGGATTGCCGGCATGGCCGCCGGCGGCCTGTGGTTCTTTGCGGCAGGCGACAGCCTTGGTGCGGGGGATCCGGCGACTCTCTTGGCCGGTGCTGGACTGATTGCAACCACTGGGGCTCTGTTGGGCGGAAGCTACGCGGTCCTGGACCCGCGGGAGCCCTCTATGGGGTGGGAGGCCTCGGGGCCCCCCATCCGCCTGAGCCTCGCCCCGGGTGGAACGACGACCATCGGCGAGAAGACCCCCTACGGTGGCTCCCTGGAGCTGGCCCCGCGCTTCACCTTGGGACCTGACCTGCAGCTCATCGCCCAAGGTAGCCTGCGTGGGGACTTTGGCAGCCGGGTGGACGTAGACCCCCGTCCCCAGGCGGACTTTGCGCCAGCTCTGAGTCGCTGGGGCTGGGGGGCAGACCTGAATCCCGAGCTGCGCTGGTATCTAGATGGCATGGATCTGCGGCTGCGGCCCACCTTGCTCACGCGCTACAGCGCGACCACCTTCGCCAATGGCAGCACCCGTCAGCTTGAGCGCCAAGCCTGGATGCCCCTGACGATTGGCGCGCGGTTCTACATCAGCAGTCGACAGCGCTTCGGCCTGTACTTGGGCCCCCGCTGGGACAGCCTCCGCTGGAGCGATGGGGGCCAGTGGCAGGAGCGAGAGGTGGACTTTGGCCCCATCTACGGCCACGCTTTCTACAGTATCAACCGGCCCCACATGCGCTTGCCGGGTGGCTGGGTCGGCGCCTCTCGTCTGCGGATCTCCTACGACCACAGCAACTTTGACGGGCAGGCCTTCGACTTTGGTGCGGTGGTCGGCTTCTTCGGTCCAGCCTTGGCCCAATATGACATGCAGCTGCGCCGCCCTGGTTGGGACAGCGGCGTGCAGATAGGAGTCGGTGTCAGCGGCACCCAGGGCGGTCAGGTGAATCTGAGTATTGGCTGGAACACGCAGCCTTTTGGAGCCTCTGAGTGAGCTTGACTCTCCTGGCCCTGTTGTCTTGCGAGCAGCCTGAGTGCGCCCGGCCGGCTTACCACCGTGCCGAGT
>JBLHMA010000446.1:0-4616 GCA_047621545.1 Cognaticolwellia sp.
CGAGCCCACCCAAGAAGGCGACGTGCACATGATGCTGGCTAGTCTCAAGGAGGCCGGCTTGGACGGCGGCATCTCCCTGAGCGGTGGATTCGACGCGGAGCGCACAGCACGCTTTGAGGAGATCCGGAGATTCCACGACTGGCCCGCCGAGCGCTTCTCCTATCTGTACGGCGGCTTTGCGGTGAAGTCCCAGCTGCCTCTGCCCACCCGGTCAACGGCCAGCGCGGTGTTCAAGGTCTGCCGCAGCGCAGGCCGCCCAACCATGAAGTTCAGCGACGGCGCCGATGGCCGCCCGGGACCCAAGTCCAGCAAGCCGGGACACCCGGTGGTCTTCAGGCTCGCTGACCCACTTCTGCCTGGCCCGATGGGACTGATTGGCCAGGACGGCGAAGCCCCACCCTCCGGCTACGTTCGCTTGACTGCCGAGACTGCAGCCCCTGCCCTCTCTGCAGCCCACCTCTCCAAGCTGGACGGCCCAAGCCCCAACAGTCCGGCCACCCAAGCCCTGGTGGCCCACTGCACCCAGCAACGACAGGCCGCGTTGTCTGAGCGGAGACTCTGATGCGCTACCCCGAGTTCTTCCACCCCTTCGCCCAAGCCCCCCACCTGGGCGGCAGTCTGTACGCCACCCGAGAAGAGGACGTGGCGGCCCAAGCCCGCGCTTGGCGAGACACGCACAGCCTGACCTCGGCGGACCAGGATGAGCACCGTGTCCTGGTGCTGCCCATCGACGTGCAGGTGGGCTTCTGTATGGACCCGGACACCGTGGCTACAAATCTTCCTTGGCCCCCCAAAGGCGGCGCCCTGTTCGTTCCGGGCGCTCCCCAAGACACCACGCGGGCCTGCAGGTTCATCCTGGACAACCTGGCGCAGATCACCAGCATCGCGCCGTCGATGGACACCCACCAGGTCTTCCAGATCTTCCACGCCGACTTTTGGGCCCAGATCCAGAGCGGCACACCGCCGCCGCCCTTCACAGTGATGGGCCCAGCAAACGACAGCAAGGTCCAGGGCACCCACCCCGACGGCAGCACCGCCGCATACCGGGCCACCCGCTCCCCAGAGCTGGCCGCCGCCTACCCAGCCGCCTTGGCCGACGCTGGCGCCGCCCCCCTGACCATCTGGCCCTACCACTGCCGCCTGGGCTCCACTCACCACGCCCTGATGCCCATTCTGAGCGAAGTGCAGCTCTTCCACAGCATCGCTCGAGACACCCCAGCGCGCTTCGATCTGAAGGGCCAGCGGCCTCTGACCGAGAGCTACGGCGTGGTGGGCGACGAGATCGCCGAACTCCAAGGGGTCTCGGTCGGGGAGCGCTCCCGACCCGGGTACATCCAGGCTCTCTTGGAGTACGACCAGATCGTGGTCTTCGGCCAGGCCCTCTCCCACTGCGTCAAGGCCACTGTGGACCAGATCGCGGCTGCGTTCTCCGCCATCGATCCGGCGCTGGTTCAGCGCATCACGGTGCTCTCGGACTGCTGCAGCCCGGTCTCGCCCATCCCAGGTTTTGAAGAGGATCCAGAGAGTCCCCTGAACTTCCCCGCGGTGGGTCGCAAGGCTCTTGTGCGCTGGGCGCAGATGGGCATCCAGGTGCAGGCCAGCACAGAGGCGCTTCGAGCCCCATGATCTGGGACCACGCCAGAGCGGCCGTGGGTGTGGACTTGGTGCTGCTCAGCGTGCACCAGGGACGCTTGGATGTGCTGGTTCAGGCACGGGAAAAGGAGCCTGAGCGGAGCAGTCTGGCCTTGCCGGGGGGACTGTTTCGACCCCCCAGTCTGACGCAGTGGAAGAGCTGGCGTACAGGGGAGAGAGCACAGGGCTGGGATCCCTCTCTAAAGCACGCCGCACAGCGCATCCTTAGGGAGCGAACTGGGCTCGCTGAGAGCACCTGGATGGAGCAGCTCTACACCTTTGGCGCGATGGAACGGGATTCCCGAGGACCGGTGCTGAGCGTGGCGTGGTGGGTTCCGCTGTCTCCCCAGACCCGGGAGATCGATGGACAATGGATGCCACTTAAGGACCTTCCGGGCTTGGCTTTTGACCACGCACAGATCGCGACAATGGCCCTAGAAAGACTGCGTGGAAAGCTGGACTATGCCCCCCACCTGGCGGCACACTTTTTATCCCCGACCTTCTCCACTTCGGAGCTGCGCGAGGTCTTTGAGTCCGTGCATGGCGTGGCCCCCAACCGTGGCAGCTTTGCCAGGCGCTTGGAGAAGTGGGACTGGCTGGAGTCAGTGGGCGAGCGAGGCACTCTGGGGCGACCGGCAAGGCTCTTTCGAGTGAAACAGCCCGTACCGGACCCTGCACCCAAGTAGCACTGGGTGCTGTAAGCCCTCGGTCAGGCAAGATGATCCGTGGGAGGCGCCAGCGGAGTGCGACTCCTCAAGGCATGAGAACGAAGGAATGCGCAAGCATTTCGAGGACGAAGAACGCAGCGGAGGCGTGCGAGCGCAAGCCTCGCATGTGGCCAGTCTGCCTGATCGAGGGTGTAAGGCAGCGGCTTGAAGCAATCGCTCGATTCAGCGGCCGCATGTTTGTTCGCCGACGATGCCTAAAAGCCGTTTATGCCGTCGTTTAGGGCTGCAAGGAAATTACCCAGCGCGGCGTCGAAGGCCGCCTTTTTCGCAGCTGCATCGCCGCTGTTGGCCTGGGCATCCTCCCAGTCGTACCAAGCCTCGAGGAATTTCCTGTAGGGAACCAGCTCGGCCGTCTTCCCAATTCTGTAGAGGGACCCGGCCAAGTTGGCGTTACCATCGATCCCCAAGGTGCCCCACAAGGCCGTTCCCTCCCCGTCCATGTACTGGTTCAATGCACAGCCAGGCCCCACTCTTAGGCCATGCTTGCTCCTGCCTTCGCCGCTCAAGTACTTGTCCGTGGTGTTCATGTGACCACGGAGCGCAGACATGTTCTTGGTGACGACAGGCAAATCGGAGGGCGGCGGCTCTACCACGGTGCTGGCGATGGGGGCCGCCGCGGCCACCTTGGCCGGGGGCATTGACACGATGCCGATCATCATGGCGTCGGCGTCAAAGTTCACTTCCATACCGGGCATCAAGCTCTCGACTAGAATCTGCGCAGCCGCCTCGTCCTCCACCCGCCAGCTGCTGTGGCTCACCGCGTAGAACTCGGGATTATCGTAGGTGATTATGGCCCGCATTGCCTCGTTGGCGAAGCGTGCCGCCCAAGCCTCCCCACCGGTTGCTGGGGCCGGATTGGCGGCCAACCAGGCATCCACGAGTCCACGGCGCTGAAAGGCAATCTTGTCAGCCCGCAAGTGCAAGACCGTCCCGTAGATGTAGTCCTGCAGTGCAGCCTTGTAGCCCGGAGTGGCCTGGCGCTCGGCAGCAGGCATGTCCTTGAACTCGGCCCCGTCTTTGCCGTTCACAAAGTCGAACGCAATCGAGGTCATCTGACCGCGAACGAAGGAGTCATTGCTGTAGGCTACTCGGTTGCCGCGGTCACTGACAAAGCCACCCTTGGCAGCCTGAACGCGCTTCTCGCGCAGGTTGGTGTCCACCCCGGTGTAGGCCACCGGCCCAGCAAAGGTCTGGGGCTGGAGCACGGTGCCGCTGTCCGGGTTGAAGAACTCCACGGTGACCCCCGACAGGCTGCCGCGGACCTCCGAGATGTGGTCCTCGCCCATGTGCAGATTTACATCTCCAAAGAAGATGGCGGAGAGCAGCTGCTCCCGCTCCGGGTCCCCACTCATCGCATCAAATGCCACGCAGAGCTTCTGCGCATCGCTGAGCTGCGCGCCGTCCTGGACCGAGTTCAGGCCATAGTCCTTGATAGCGCTCAGGGCCTTTCGTGCCCCTGGGTGCTTCATTGCCTGCCCCTCAATCACCGACTTGCGGTAGCGCAGCACCAGATCTGTGGCCCGCGGCGGCGTAGCCATCTGGCTGGCCGCAAAGGCGTTGCCCATGCCGGCCTGCTCCTGGCCCTGCGCCTGACCTGCCGATGTGCCGCTCTGGGCAGTCTGAGGCGTGTTGAGCGGACGGCGGGTCTGGGAGGGCATCGGTTGTCTCCGGGGACGATGGGAGCCCAGTCTACGCAGACGCATCTCCCCAACACACCCCCCAAATTTCTTACGAACCATGACAGCCCTGTCGCGATTCTCCCTGCTTCAAAGTGGCGTACTCACCATGAGATCCCCATCCCATGCCCCTAATCGGACATTGGCACGCTTCCTGCTATGTTGAGGGCAGGAGATTACCCATGACCCCTTGCCCACACTGCGACCGCCACCTCATCCACTCCCCAAACACCTGCCCCCACTGCGGTGAGAGCCTGCGAGGTCCCATGGGCAAGCTGCTCAAGGCCGTGGGCGCGGGCGCGACCATGATCGTCCTGGCGGCTTGCTACGGACCCGGCGGCTTTGTGGACACCGGCAGCGACACCGGACCACCGGATACCGACATGGACGGCGACCCGGACACCACGGACTGCGCGCCCGAGGACCCCGCCATCTTCACGGCCGCCGATGAGATCTGCAACGACGCCATCGACAACGACTGCGACACGCTCATCGACGGGGACGACGACGAATGCGAGAGCTGATGCGGCTTGCATGCGGCTTGTGGGCTCTGAGCGCCCTGAGCGCTTGCGGCGCGGAC
>JBLHMA010000447.1:0-4606 GCA_047621545.1 Cognaticolwellia sp.
GCGAAATGGCGCGTTGAACCCCACTTGCTTCTTTCAAGTGTAGCGTTCATCCCCACTTGCTCCAAGATCACTGCCAGGTGTCCGCGTTCACGCAGTCCCAGGTCTCCGCGTCTCCGCAGATCTTGGGTCGGGCGTCCACGTTTTCCGCCCCATCCCAGTCCTCGAATCCCTCGCTCTGCCAGGCATAGGGAAAGTCCACAACGGGCAGGCTCGAGTACAGGGTCACCGCATCCAAGATGCCCCCTGGACAGTCACTGAGGCTCACCGAGACGCTCACATCCTGCGCGTCCAAGGGCATGTCGACCGAGCGGCCCCACACCCGGTAGTCGCGGTGCTCCGAGCTGATGGTCTCGCTCACAGCTTCGTCACCATCAAAGGCAAACGCCAGGGTCAAGGTACAAGACTCCTCGGGGAGCGCGGCATGCACGCGCATCAGCGCCCGCTCTCCGGAGAGCGCCACCGGCTGACTGCTCCAGCGCGCGTCCGCTTCTTGCACCCGAGCCCAGAGCCCCGTTTGAGGCCAGATCATGTCCCCCGTCGAGGACGCCAGCTCAAAGCCCTGCATCGAGGTGCGCAGGCTCTCGTCCCCGCCCGGCAGCGCCGGGTTGTGAGACATGAGCCACGCATCTACATGAGACCAGCCAGGGCTCCAGAACAAGCGGCTGGCGTTGTGCATCACCCTGGGGCCTTGGGCATCAGAGCTCCAGCCAAACTGTGCCACGCCCGCCACCGGCAGCGCATGGGTCTTGCCGCTGCCTGCCGCCAGAGCTGCCCAAACCCGCTGGTTGTCGGGGTCCCACGCGCTGGCCCCGATGCTGCTGTGACCGGTCTCCGCGTAGCTCATCACAAAGCCCATCAAGGTCTCGTGGCCGCCCACCGCCTGGCCCGCCCGGCGGCTGTCGTAGTGCCACCAGGTCAAGAAGGTGGCGTCTTGAGGCAGGTCTCCTCGTGCCGTCCAAGCGGGCCCCCAGTCGCCGCCATGGGGCACCTGATAGCCCTCGCGCAGGGACAGCCCCTCTCCGTCGCCGCCGTTGTGAAGCGGGGTGAACATGTCTCCGGCGATGAGGAGACGGGGGCCTGTCTCAGTGGGCCAGTCATTGCAGGCGCAGGGTGCAAAGTCCGGGTCTGAGAGCGGCAGGAACATACTCTGGCAGGAGCCGCAGTCCTGGCACGCACTGGCCTGGACGGCGCACACGTAGCTGGCCAGTGTCTCCGCGGTGGATGTCTCGCTCAAGGGACCCAGTCGGTCCACGCCACGGGCCTCTCCCCCCAGATCAGAGAGCAAAAGCCAGTCCCCGAGATCTTGTCCCTCGAGCTGCGCCGGGGGAGCCGTTGGGGAGTCCCACCAGGCCTGCTGATAGATGCCCGGGGTGTAGGTGTAGGTCTTCTGACGGGTGGCGATGCCCGGCCACAGGCCAAAGTGGGTCCAGCTTCTGTAGGCCACGGGAACCTGATCACCGGCCTCCAGGCAATCTGCGCGAAGGGCAGCACCCAGGACCTGACCGGTCTGGCCGTCAAAGTAGGGGGCGACTGCAAGAGGACTCTGGGCCCCGTCGATGAGCTCCAGGCACTCGGGGCCCACAAGCGATTCAGGGTCTACGTTGTGCAGCTGTCCTGCCACCCAGGCCACCCGCAACTCGTCCACCAGAACACCGCTGTCTCCCGCCGCCATGAGCTGCAGGTAGGCATCGTTCAAGCGCGGGTCCGCCGCCGGGGCCCTAAAGATCACCGAGTAGCGCACCATGTCCGGGTCTCCCACCTCCAGCCCCGGGAAGGGATTCAGGTAGTCCCCATCCGCTGGATCGGTGCTGATGACCTCGAGCTCCAGAGCGTTGGTCAGCCCGTTCGTATCCTTGGTGATGATCTTGACCATCAGGTCCCTGGACTCGGGAACGGCGGCGAAGAAGTGCAGGGCGGACCAGTCCCCATCGTCAGGAAGGGGCATGCGCAGCACCGGATTGCTACAGCTCTCAACAGGTGTGAGGGCCAGCCCCATCGGGCCCTGGGTAGTCTCCCAGCAATCGGTCTTGGTCGCGCACAAGTCGAAGGGCCCGCAAGAGGAGAGCACATCTGAGACGCCCACCGTGTCTATGTCAACCAGCTCATTGAGCCAGAGGGGACCCAGGACATGGCCGCTCTCATCCAGCTGCTCACAGGACTCGGGCGCCAAGTAGATCCCATCGTCCAGCGCACACGCCACAAAGTCATGCTCCAGGCCAATCCCTTGAGACAAGGTCGCGTCTCCCGCGACGCCCCAGAGCTCGGCTGGGTCTTCATCCGAGATGCGTGGGCCCGCGACAGGGGTGCCCGGAATCCGGGTCTCCAGTCCAAAAGCGGTGGGTACCAAAGCCACGCCGCGTGCCCCAAGGTAGTCCTGAAATTCGCCGTAGAGTTGGTCTCCATCGCAGCCCGTGAAGCGCTCGACTGAGTCCCCAACCTGCATGGGGTGGCCCTCGTCCAAGGCGTGGGTAAAGCGTCCGGCGACCACAACGTCCAGGCGTCGCTGGACTTCCAAACAGGTGCCCTGAGACTGACGGTCGCAGCTCAGCAGGCCCTCCCAAAAGGCGGCGGTCTCTGTGGGGCTGGGACAGGCGCCCAACTCGGAGTAGACGATGTTGGGCAAAAAGTGGCTGTTCTGGGTGCCTTTGAAACTGGCAAAAGCCATGCGCAGGTCTACATCGGGGGCGTTGTCCACGTCTTGGGGCCGCCAGACCATGCGTTCAACCGGGGTCCAAGAGTCGATCCAACAGGCCTCGTTCTCGGTGCAGGTGCTCTCGTAGTCCGAGCAGACCGTGGGGCCATCGGAGAGGGAATCGGTGGGGTCCGGGCGCCATTGACCTCCCCCTTCCAAGTCCACCCGGTCGATGCTGGCCAGGAAGTCGGTCATGCCAAAGCGAAGGCCTTGGGCGCTGCCGCCGGTCAGGGTGATGCTCTGATCTTGGTGCCGAACCCGGTAGGCCTGGGGGGCCAGGGCCGCGTCGATCTGCAAGCTCAGGGTGCCGCGGGCGTATTCGGGGGTTTCATCCACGATGGCCATGACCGGGAACTCGTCCTCGCAGCCCATCAGGAAGTGGCCGCCGACCAAGAGCTCGGCAAGAGGTGCCGTCTGAGCATCCGCCAAGACAACCCAACAGGCATCCAAGACCAAGGCACCGTCGACCTGGACTGCATCGGGGCAGTCTGGGATGGGCTGACCGGTCTCGGTGCTCTCGGTGTCCGAGTTGGACTCGGAGGGGATGTCTTGGTTCCTGCGGCAGGCGGGGCCGATGCTCAGGGCAAGAATCCACGGGGTGATGGTCAACGGGCGTCCCACAGTTGAGGTCAGTCGGCCGCTCGGATCGGTCGGGCAAGCCGGTGCATACGCAGTATCGGTTCTAAGGCGGCAGGCTTTCGTTCTTTGAAGTAGCATCTCCGGGAAGGGGTGTGACTTATCTGATAATCTGACAACGTTACTTGTCTGATTATCTGACAATGTTACTCGTCTGATTATCAGATAAATCCAGGATCCCAGTGCTCGCCACCCGCAACCTCGCCGACTCCGCCACACAGACCCTGCGTCAAGAGATCATTGACGGGGACTGGACTATCGGTCGCACCCTGCCTTCGGAGGCACGGCTGAGCGCGCGCTTCGGGATCAGCCGGCTGACCATGCGCGAGGCTCTGCACCGCCTGCGAGACCAAGGGCTGCTTCAGTCTCGCCAAGGTCGGGGGTACACGGTACAGGACTTTAGGAGTGCGGGCGGCCCGGCCTTGATCTCCACTCTCTTGACCGGGGCCGACCAGTCTCAGGCAAGCACTGCTATGGCCGACCTCCTGCTGGTGCGACGTCAGCTCGCTCAGGTGGTCCTTCTGCGCTTGGCCCAGCTGCGGCCCCCACTCCAGCCCATCTCCGACGCAGTAGACCTCTTCGAGGATGCAGCTGGCAGAGATGCCTCCATCGCCGAGCTTGCTGCGCTGGATGCTCAGGTCATGACCTCGCTTCTCAAGGCAACCCAGAGCCCGGTCTTTGGGCTCTTCATGAATCCGCTACGGGAGACCTTGATCGGCACGCCAACGCTCGCTGCCGCCCTATACCGCAGGCCGCAAGACAACGTCGCAGCCTTCCGCGCCCTGCTCCTCTGGCTCAAGGACCCGCAGCCCGAAGGCGTGGACCGCTTCATCGCTTTGCTCCAAGCCCGTGACGAGCAGAGCCTCGCGCAGCTGTGAGCTGGCACGCCCGACTCTTGCTCATCCACCCCAAGCAAGTCGCGATCCGCCTAGACCAGGCCCGGCTCGCTGGCTGGATTCCGAGCAGGCCCACCCTCTGGCAGATGGAGCTCGCGGTACTGCGCATGTGGCACCGTCTGGTCTTCCGCCCGGAGACCATCGGCACCTCCAGCACCCACCCGGTGCGCGCTGGTTGGCGGGCAAATCTGCTGGTCTGGCGCCCGGCCCGCTTCCCATTCCTGTTGGCCGAAGGCGCAGTCTCTCCCTGGGACATGACCGGGCTCGCCAGCTCGACTCAGCGCCTACTACAGCACCTCATGGCCGCCCACCACGACGGCCTTCAGTTCGTCTACGACCTGGAGATCCTCTCCCTGGAGCCCACCGGCCTGGCCCAGCTGCG
>JBLHMA010000448.1:0-4593 GCA_047621545.1 Cognaticolwellia sp.
ATTTCGGGGCGTAGCGCAGTCTGGTAGCGCACTTGACTGGGGGTCAAGTGGTCGCTGGTTCGAATCCAGTCGCCCCGACCATAAAAGGGTCCGTCGGAATTCCGGCGGGCCCTTTTTGCTTCCTTGCTCAAGGTGCGAGGCCCGTCAATACGCTTACTTAGCGGGGGGCGTACCAGACCGCTGTTCGCGGCCGAGCCCGGCCGCGGAAACACTGGCCCCGGCCAGAACGCGGCGCCCACGGCAGCGCGGTGTGGGTGTGGCACAGCCGCATCAGGGTCCAGTAAGGGGCAGCCTAAGACAGGCAGGCGATGGCCTCGCGGGCAGCCACGCGTACTTCAACGTCCATGTCCTCCAAGCGAGCCCGGAGATCTGGGAGGGCTGTGCGGGCACGTAGATCCTCCAATGAACGACACGCCTCGGCCCGGACCAGGGGATCTGGATCTTGGAGTGCGTCAACGAGGGGCGGAATGGCTGTCTTGGCGCCAGAGAACCCCATCAGCTGCACTGCATAGAAACGCCGAAGGGTGTCCTTGCTGAACCCCTTGTAGGCGGAGATCAGGTCCGGCAGAGCCTCACCCCGATCAAAGAGCACCGCGTCGAAAGCGGCGTCGCGCTCGATAGGGTCTGGATCTCCCATTCGGCGGAACAAATCAGCGTAGCGTGGCCGCATCGAAGCACTCTCGGAGCTTGGATAGTGGAGGTATGCGAGAGAGAGGGCGGGTGCCACTCCGGATCTCAGGCTAGGAGCCTTGCATCAGTGAGGTGAGAGAGTGCGGATCCTGGTCTCCAACGACGATGGCATCGCTGCAGCGGGTATTCCTCCTTTGGTGGAGGCACTCAAGCCACTTGGCGAGGTCTGGGTGGTCGCCCCCGAACAAGAGCAATCAGCCAAGTCTCATTCGCTGACCATGTGGGAGCCCCTTCGGGTGCGATCCTTGGCTCCTCAGCGATTCGCGGTCGGGGGAACTCCAGCGGACTGCGTCTACCTTGCGCTCCATGAGCTTTTGGACTTTAAGCCTGATCTCTTGGTCAGCGGAATCAATCGAGGCTCAAACCTGGGCAACGATGTTCTATACAGCGGTACGGTTGCCGCGGCGATGGAGGGCTGCTTGCATGGCGTCGCCTCGTTGGCGGTTAGCTTGCACATCCTGCCCGGCGAAAAGGTCCTGCACTGGAATACTGCAGCCCAGTTGGCGCACAGAATTGGTGCTCAGATCCTGCAGAATGGGCTGCCCCGGCGCTGTCTGTTGAATCTGAACGTGCCCAATATTCCGATGGAGCAGATCGCCGGAGTTCGCCCCTGCCGCCTGGGTGAGCGGAGCTACGATGATCTGGTAGACAAGCGGTTAGATCCCCGGGGAAAGCCTTACTATTGGATCGGTGGCGGGCACAACACCTTCTGTGAGGAGCCCAACACTGACGGGCCACTGATGGCCCAGAGCCTGGCGAGCCTTACGCCGCTGTCACCGGATCTGACCCACGATAAGCAGCTCGGAGCGCTCTCCGACTGGTCCCTTCAGGACTGACCGAGCCAGCCTTTGATAACGGGTTTGATGGTCTCCTCGACCATCTCGGGACCCTGGGTCCACGCCACCCACACAGCAGCGCCTGCAATGGCGATCGCAACGGGTGCCAAGAGCATGCCGAAGCCCAAGAGCAGTCCGTCTTCCTCCAGCATGCCTGCGGCGAGCAGGAATATGACGAAGCTGGGCGCAGTGTTTGTCAGCGGAATGGGGAGCGTCATGGAGCAGGCCATCAGAAGAATGGTCATTGCTACGCCCGCCAAAAAGCCTCGATTTCGGGCAAGTTTTGAGAAGCGCGGGCGCACCAAGAATTCCACCACACGGAGGGGTAGGGTGCCATTACGTACCGAGAACGCCAGCAGTTTGAAGGAGACCTTGCGATTGCGGGTGCGCTCAGGGAACCAAGGGCTCTGCCGGCCCCGGATCATCTGGCTGGCCAAGCCGATGATCAAGAGCCCAAAGGGAGTCGCGTATCCTGGCGCCGGGAGGGGCAACGCAGCGGGTAGGGCGAGCAAGAGGAGCAGCAGCCCGAACCCACGGTCGCCGATGCGATCAACCAGAAGGCCCAAGGTGAGGTCTTGCCCGTCGAGTTCGTCGACTAGGGCATGCAGCTCTTGAGAGAGGGTATGAGAGGTGTCGTTCACGTCTGGTCTCTAACGCCGGCCTGTGCCACCTCCCAACTCTGCTACTCTTAGCGCCCATCTGAGGTCCCTTTGTCCGAGCTCGCACAACGCATCGACGCCGCAATTCGAGACGTCCCAGACTTCCCCAAGCCGGGAATTCTCTTCAAGGACATCACCCCTGTTCTCGCCGACGCCCAGCTGATGCGCGACATCATTGAAGAGATGCTGACTTTTGCCCGTTCCGTGGATGCGCAGGTCATCGTTGGTATGGAGTCTCGCGGATTTCTCTTTGGCGTGCCGCTTGCCATGGAGATGGGCTTGCCCTTCGCCCCTGCTCGCAAGCCGGGCAAGCTGCCCTACAAGACAGTCGGCTTTGAGTATGAGCTTGAGTACGGTACGAACCGATTGGAGCTCCACATCGATGCACTGCAGCCCGGTCAGCGGGTTTTGGTCGTCGATGACCTGCTTGCAACTGGAGGAACGGCAGACGCGACCGCACGTATTGTACGGGAACTCGGAGGCGAGGTTGCCGGCTTCACCTTCTTGGTTGAGCTGGACTTCCTCTCTGGGCGAAAGGCCTTGGGTGATGTACCTATTTCGAGCCTGATTCACTACTGAGCGCCGTGGAGGCTGTAGACTTGGTTGTCACCGAGGTCATCAGTACTGGATCTGCTGCCAAGCCTGGTGCACTAGGCTTTGTAGGGCTTCGAGTTCCCCATCGTTACGAATGATGCTGGTGGCGACCGCCTCCTTACGTGAAAGCGGAAGCTGGGTGGCCAGCCACTGCATTGCTTGCCCCTCGCTGAGGTTCTCTCGGGCCATGAGGCGCTTGAGCTGGATCTCTGGTTGGCAGCTTACGACGATGAGCTCGTCGTAGAAGCGGAAGGACCCGGTCTCGACCATGAGTGCCGCCTCGACCACTGCTACTGCAGCGCCACCGCCTTCGAGGGCTGTGAGGCGCGCCTCAATCTCCTCGCGAATTAATGGGTGGGTCAGCCCCTCCAGTTTGCGACGGGCGACGGCGTCCCCGACTACCAGCAGGCCCAATGCCTTGCGGTTTAGGGTGCCATCTTCCCGTAGGATCTTTGCTCCAAAGGCCTTGACCAAGGCGGCCAGTCCAGGGCTGCCCTTTGCGACCACGTCCCTTGACACTTGATCTGCATCTATCACAGGGATGTTAAGTTCCTCCCTCATGATCTGCGCAACGGTGCTCTTGCCTGTGGCGATACCGCCGGTCAGTCCAATGGTGATCAAGGATGTTCCTGGAGCATGGATTCAGTTCTTCTGAGGGCCCTCCGAGCCCGCCGGGGCACATCTTGGCTCTCCAATGCTGCCTGCACAGTAGGAAGCGCGCTTGGGTCCCCCAGGTTTTCGAGTAGTTGAGCGCAGAATAGTGCGGTTGCTTGCTCAGTGAGCTGGGTCATACAGGCCGGCATGGCGTAGCGACGCAACTCAGCCTGGGTTTTCCTTGCCTCCAATGCCTCCAAGGAGTCGGACGCGGCCCGTTGAAGGTGTCGGTCAGAGGCGCGTGCCTTGCGGTGTAGCTCTCTGCCGGCAAAGCGCCGCTCGCTAAAGCCCCCGTTACTCAGGTCCATGGCCAACATCTGAATGGTTTTGGGCGGGTCTGTGTCACTCGAGACGGGGGACATGTTCTGCGAGAGCAGCACGGCGCTGAGAAGGTGAAGCACCAGGACTCAGTCCTCCATCTTCTCGATGTAGCGGAAGATGGTACGTGGGTCGACGTCCAGATCCCGGGCCGTTTGTGCCTTGTTCCAGTTGTTCAGATCCAAGACTTCTCGGATGTACTTCATCTTGAAGTCCTCGGTCGCGGCGTCCAGCGCGTCGACGTGCTTGCGGTCCGAGGGGTTCAAATCCAGGTCATCGGGTTGAAGTAGGGCCCGGTCCGACATGATTACCGCCTTCTTGATGCGGTTCTCCAGTTGGCGAACGTTTCCGGGCCAGTAGTAGCCCTTCAAAGCCTTGATGCCTGAGTTGGCGAAACCACGTACCTTTGAGCTGTACTGGGTGGCGTAGCGGTTGAGTAGGAACTGGGCGATCTGCACAATGTCGTCGCCACGAACGCGCAGCGCAGGGAGTTCGACCGTGACTCCGTTCAGGCGGTAGAACAGGTCTTCGCGGAAACGACCGGCTGCAATCTCGACCTGAAGATCCTTGTTTGTCGCCGCCACCACTCGAATGTCAATGGGGCGGCCCTTGAATTCTCCAACGCGTTCGATGACGCGTTCTTGGAGGACTCGCAGGAGTTTGACCTGCAGGTTCATTGGCATCTCGCCGATCTCATCCAGGAAGAGCGTACCACCATCAGCGCCTTCAAACTTACCGATCTTGTCCTGCACGGCGCCTGTGAAGCTTCCCTTCTTGTGGCCGAAGAGCTCAGATTCCAGAAGATGCTCGGGGATGGCACCGCAGTTGATACTGATGAAGGG
>JBLHMA010000449.1:0-4593 GCA_047621545.1 Cognaticolwellia sp.
GGTGTACTTGGGCCGCCACAACACCCTCAAGCGCATCGTCGCCATCAAGGTGCTTCACCCCCACCTCTCCGCCAGCACCCGGAACCGTCAGCGCTTCGCCCGTGAGGCGCGCGCCATCGAGCACCTCGACCACGACAACATCCTGCAGATCTTTGACTACTCCGGCTCAGACACTGAAGACTGCTTCATCGTCACCGAGTTCGTTCAAGGTCAGACACTGTCCACCTTGCTTCAAGAGCGGGGCATGATTCCCAGCGAGCTGGCCGCGCTCATCGGCGTCCACCTCTGCGAAGCATTGGCTTATGCCCACGAAAGCGGCATCATTCACCGGGATCTGAAACCTGAGAATGTGATGCTTCGGGACGACGGAGTGGTCAAGCTGATGGACTTCGGCATCGCTCGCTTCCTGGATGAGAGCACCGTCACGATGACCGGTACCCTCATTGGCAGCCCGGCCTACATGAGTCCCGAGCAGGCCTTGGAGCGCAGCGTGGACAGCCGCTCGGACCTGTTTTCCCTCGGCAGCTTGCTCTTCCACCTGGTCACCGGTCGACTCCCCTTCCCTGGCACCAATCCCAGCATAATCCTGCGAAAAATCATTGAGGGGAACCGGCCGGAGGTCCTGGAACTTCAGCCTGGTGTTTCCCCACAAGTCGCGGACTGTATCGAACGCCTGATGCAGACTGACCCTGGCGACCGCTACGAGGATGCAAAGCAGGTCGCCGAACAGCTCCGGAATGCCCTTCAGCAAGCGGACATGGACGAGGTCAAGGAGCCCCAATGGCGGCCCGAAACCTACCTACAGAATCCAGATGAGTGGGAGTCGCGCCTCAGAGCGCATTTAGATGTGGTGCTCTTAGAGCGTGGCCGGAAAGCCTTCTCCGAGGGCGATCACCTGGATGCACAGCGGCTGTTCAATCGTTTGTTGGCCTGGAACCCCGAGCATCCAGAGGTACTCGACCTCCTCTCTAGTTTCCACTACCCAGACGTCACTCAGGCGGCGCCTTCCGACAAGACAGGTCAACGTTGGCCTTGGATTGGCGCGGTGTTGGCGCTCCTCATTTCCGGCGCGGCTTGGAACTTCCTTCAGCCATCCGAGGAGCCCTTTAAGACCTCGCCAATGGAGAGCCTCACAGAAGCCAAGCCGCCGCTATCCTTTCAGATGAGCCCTGTGGAGTTGGCAGTAGAATCGACCGCTCCAACGGGCCCAATGCCCGAGATTCAGGCCAAGCTTCTGGAGCAGGCTCGGCCAACCAAGCAGCCATCGCAGACCGTCCCGGTCCCGCAGAAGGTGCTGACCTTGCCTGAGCCCGTCCTCGAGCCCGTCTTGCCCCAAAAGGCTTTCGTTCGGGTCTCGCTGGACTCACCGACGTGGGGCGATGTCTATATCGACGAAAAACTGGTTTTCAACGGTCTGCGCCAGCCGCAAGTCCTCGAGATCGTGGCAGGCACCCACACCATCGGCGTCTCCAATCCCTTGAGCACCAAGTTCACGAGGGAGTTTACAGTCGAGGAGGGGGAGACCTTCGACATCCAAGTCAGTCTCACAGAGCTCCTTATGACCGTCATCTTGGATGGATTCAGTCCTCTCTGCGAGGTCATGCTGGGTGCCATCCCCATGGGCACAGTGGAGTCTCAAGATGGAGTCCTCCGCATCAAGGCACCCCGACAAGCGGCTAAGCTCTCCTTAGACTGCCCAGAGGGGCCCCAAAGCTTTGAGCTCATCGGGGTTCCTGGGGACACCAAGACCATCTCGATGCCCTAAGGTCGCGACCCTGTTGTCGTACTTCGCCAATCGCGCTCACACCCAATCCATCGCAAAGCCCTTCGGTGTGCGGCTTCTATGGATCTGGCCCGTCTTTTGCATCTCAACGGGGTTGACCGGCTGCTATTTCGGGCCGATCAACATCCTGGAGGCCGACGTGCCCCCCGAGATCGCATCTTCGAACAAAGCACCATGGGACGGCCCTCTCCGGTTGGAGAGCGGCACCAACATCTACGCCTTCGTCCTAGACGAGGATCCAGAGTCACTCCGCTACGAATGGCTGCTCAGCGACGAGGGCTGGGTCGACAACGCCCGAACTCTGAGCCCTGGCGCTACGCAGCTCTACCTTGACGCGGACCCAAAACTCGACGGGCAACGACTCACATTGAGCGTGTTCGACGTTGAGCAGCAGTTCGACTCGATCTACTGGGACTTAGAGGTACTGCGATGACCCTGTTGCTGTTCATGCTCACCGGTTGCGCAGAATACGAGTTGGCCACTGACTCCGCAGAGCAGGCTCCCGGCGGGAGCTTTGACGAGGAGTACACACTACGCCTAGATGTCTGGCCCGCCGCGACCCAAGAAATACCGTCCCTGCCGCAGAGCTTTTTCGAGGTCGCCTTTGACAGCGATTCTGCCTATTCAGCCGCCCTTGCCCTGCGCTCTCCGGTACGCGTCTCAGGCCAACTCACAGGCTTTGACGCAAACCCAACGCTGGTCGGCGTTCCCGGCCAGGACACCGTGGTCACTGGCTTTGTGAGCCTATCCGTTCCCGGAACTCCAATGGAGCGCCTGGTTCCCACCGACGCCAATGGCTACTTCGAAGCCGATGTTGTGCCGGCCGAGGGCTACACGTTGGCCCTGATTCCCGAGTTGCCTGCCGAACTCCCGTTTTTGGTTCTCGAGAACGAACAAGTAGCCGGCCCCATCGATCTAAGCACCTACCTTGATTACGGGCTGCCCGTCTACGGCCAGGTTGTGATTGGAGAGACTGGCGTCCTGGATTCAGGAGTCGCCCGACTCGTGCACAACGCTACGGGAATCACGGGCCCAAGCGTCCCCTTAGACCGAGGCCACTACATGCTCCGGGCATACCCCGGTGAGTACACCGTCCAGGTATTCGACCCAGACGATCGCTACACTCCCGTTCTGGAACAGGTAGTGCTGGTAGGTGGCGAGTCCGCTGAAGGAGTCGAAGCCAATTTCTCCATGCCTGGCTTGGCCCCAGTGGTCGTCACGGGAGAAGTGCGTGATCCACAAGGCCGAGCCTACGAGGACGTGGAACTACGTTTCACATCTGAGGGCCTTAGAGGCCTCCCCGAGGGCAGTCACACTGGCAGCGTAGCTACCAACGAGAGCGGTTTGTTCATCGTGCGCTTACCTCCCGGTTTCTACCAAGTGGAGTACGTTCCTCCCTTTGGAGACGAGGTCTCCTCGGCGCAAGTCTATGCTGTAGACCTTGAGGCCAGTAGTGAGCTGGGAATCACCCAGCTGGAGCCCCTAATTGTGGTCCAGGCCCAGGTCGTCTTCGAGGGCCAACAGGTAGGCGCAACGCTGGTTCGAGCAGAAGAGATGGCCTCGGGAGGCCGTGTATTTGAGACCACGGCAGCAGATGACGGCTACTTCTCCCTCCCCGTCAGTACCGGTCCACTTCGCTGGACCTTCACGCCCCCAAATGGCCTAAACGCTGCCACTACCTTCGCGAGTTGGGACGCTGCAGAGATCCAAGAGCGAAGCACAGTTTCCCTGGACATCGGCATTCTCTTGGAAGGCGAGGTCACCTTCGAGGGCGAGCCGGTCCCCTACTCCGTCGTGGATGTACGAGACCAGGATGACAGCCTCTGGGCTCAGACAGTGACAGACGAGGACGGCGCCTTCTCAGTACGGGTCTCCAGCCGAATCGAGGCGGTAGCCGAATAGGGTCCCGTTCCTGTCGGCCATCCGCGCCGACGAGCGGGCTTCGCTGGGCTTCCGTCGCGAATTCGCGCCGACGAGCGGGCCCGCACCCCATCCGTCTCTGTAGAGCAGGCAGAAAAAAGAAACCCCCGCCCGAAGGCGAGGGTTCTTGTCAGCACAGCAAAGCGCTAAGCGAGGATGTCGCCCAGCAGCTCAATAGCGCTCACTTCGGAGCCAGACTCAACAGCCTTTCGGGCTGCCTCAATCATGTTGGCGCCCACAACTATTGCAGATCGGTCACCCAACTTCACGCGGTAGGCACGCTGTCCGACCACCTTCACGACTGGAGCTTTCGTTGCGGCCCTTGGGGCAACTTTGGGAGCGACAGGAGCTGCGACAGGAGCTGCGACAGGAGCTGCGACAGGAGCTGCGACAGGAGCTGCGACAGGAGCTGCGACAGGAGCTGCGACAGGAGCTGCGACAGGAGCTGCGACAGGAGCTACAGCTTCAGCCAGACCGTGCCGCTTCCGGTAGTTCCTCACGGCGTTCTCAGAGACTCCTGCCATGGCAGAGACATCTGCATCGCTGTGGGTAGACAGCTTGTCCTCGAAAGGTGTGATCTTACTGGGCCGCCCAGGACGTCGACGAGGTACATCGGAGACGACCACCGTCTTGGTCATGCCACGGCCTCTCTTAGGAGCGATTCCCTTCTCTTTCCGAACGCGAGCGACGGTCTGAATACTGATTCCAGCCATGGACGCGATTTCACCGTCCGCGACATCCCCAAGCATACTCATGTACGGAGCCAACTTGGCGGCGGTCGAGGCTCGAAGGCCCTTGGGTCCGGGCTTGGCTCCAGTCTTCTTGGCGGCCTTCTTTGGGACTGCCTTTGTTGATGCGGCCATCTTTGAAGCGGTCTTTTCCGCAGCCTT
>JBLHMA010000450.1:0-4570 GCA_047621545.1 Cognaticolwellia sp.
GGAGTCTCTGTGCACGAAGGGCAGGTGGGTCATGTCCAGCTGGTTCTCGACGGCCCGTGTGTAGGAGTTGGCCACCGGCACGATGAGCTGGCTGCCGGAAGCCGAGTAGCCGGCAAAATCGAAGAAAGCGGGATCGCTGTCGGGCGCAGCGCTGGGTCCGGTCCACATCCATAGAAAGCCGTGCGCTTCGGTCATCGGCAGCATGGTCAGCGACATGGCGCCGCTGATCTTGCGCTCGGGGTGTGCGGGCATCTTGGTGCACACTCCGTCCGGGCCGAACTCAAAGCCGTGGAAGGGGCACTGCAGGGCATCGCCGACCATCTTGCCGTTGGAGAGCTTGGTCCAGCGATGCGGGCAGCGATCTCGTGCGGCGAAGGCCTGGCCAGTGTGGTCTCGCCAGAAGACCAGATCCTGGCTCAGCCGCATTCGGCCAAGTACTTCGCCGCGACCCAGCTCTTTTGCATCCAGCACCACGTACCAGCGGTCAGCGATCAGCTGCATCCTAGACTCCGGTAAAGTATTCGCATACCGATATAGAATGTCAAAGGGGTCCCATCAAGAGCACGACTCGATTTTTCCTCAGATACCAGATATAAAACGTCTATGGCACGTCCGAGCGGCTCCAGAAATGCAGACTACAAGGCCCGCCGGGCGGCGATCGCCCTGAGTGTCTCCCGTGCTCTGCATGGCCCAGAGGGCAGGGCGCCAAGTATGGCGGCTTTGGCAAAGGCCGCCCAAGTCAGTGTCCCAACGCTGAAGCACTATTTCCAAGATCACGACGGGGTTGTCCTGGCTGCCCTGGCTGCAGCCCACTCCGGCGCCCAGGTCTACCTGGATCGCATCGCCAACCCCATGGGCATGCCCCTGGCCGAGTCGGTGCATGTGGTGGGTCAGGATCTCCTGGGCGGCTGGCCCCATGGGCTTGGCGATCTCTTCGGTGCCGCGCTCACCCATGGCCTGGGTAGCCCGGCTCAAGGCCCCGCGGTGGTCAACCACGTTCTCGAGCCCACCATTCAGGGGCTGGAGACGCGCTTGGCTGTGCACCAGGCGGCCGGAGAGCTACGAGAGGGGACCGATCTGCGTACCGCTTCTCTCTGCTACCTGAGCCCGCTTTTGATGGGCTTGCTGCACCAGCATCAGCTGGCTGGCGCGGGCTGTAGGCCGCTGGATGCCTATGCTTTTTTGGACGCGCACACGGATGGGTGGGTGCGGGCTTGGGGAGCTTGATTTCCCTGTCCCTTCGCTACTGACAACACCGAAAGCCATCATCCCCATGACTCGGCCCCGCCCCCTCATGGGCATGCCGGCTGTAGCAACCGTGCCCATAGATCGCCGTCCATAGGGTGCCACCACGCAGCACCTTGTAGCTGGGATCATCCGTCCAGCTCGCGTCTACCCACTCACTGACGTTGCCCTGAAGGTCATGCACGCCCCAAGCGCTCTGGCAGGCGGGGTGGCTGCCGATAGGCGCAAGGGTGTCGTGTTCGCCCACTTCCTGAGCATCGTTGCAGCGTCCTGGCTCCTGGAGCTCGCCGTAGCCAAAGTCTCGTCCCAGCTCGCCGGCGCAGGCCCGTATCCACTCGGGCTCTTTGCACAGGCGCTTGCCTTGGGACTGGCATGCGGTGTTGGCTTGGTCCCAGTTCACCCAGACTGTGGGCAGCTCGCCCAGGGTGTTGGGGTGCTCGTAGCGGTCCATGCAGAAGCTGGTGGTGGGTTCGCTGCCCTGCGCTCTGGGCAGGTTCCAGGTCTCCGGCCAGTCGGCGGCGCCCACTTGCTCTCGGGTGGCGCCGATGGGGGTCTGGCCGCCTACAATGGGCACCATGTCAGCGGGGCAGTCGGGGAAGGACTGTGTGCGTCGCCATAGGCCAAGTTCGCCAGCTTCTCCCTGTTTTTCCCAGTCGGGACCCAGGTGCGACACGATGGGGTCGGAGTCCAGGGCCACGACCGTGTCGATGGGCTCCAAGCCGATGGGCCATGCGTGGATCCAGTGGGGTGGTTTGTCCTCGTTGAGGTGCAGGTGCTCGACGTTCCAGAGCACCTCTCGGCCCGAGAGCGCGGCCATGCGTGGGTAGTCGGTGGCGACTCGGTCCTGAGGCTGGACCTTGGCGAGCAGGGCCCTCTCTTGGGCGAGCTCGGGGCTGTCCAAACGCTCCTGCAGCTCGGCCATTCGCGCCTGGTGTTCCCCGCGCTGGTGGGGGAATGCTGCGGCGTTTCCAAGACACATCAACGTGCCGAGCAACACCGGTGCCCAGACCCATTTTTCAGACAGGCGCCGAGCAGCCAGAGCTGCGCCGAGCGTTCCAGCCGCCGCCATGCATCCCAGCCACACCGAGCGCAGGTGCACATAGGGCCCGGTCATGAGCTGCCACTCGCGTTGGTGGTCCAGCCACATGGCTGCGGCGGCGGGCAGACCCATCAGCGCGGGCAGCCAGCCCAGGGGTGCGAGCAGGTAGCCGGAGAGCCAGGACTGCAGGGCAAAGTGACCTCGCTCTTGGAGCAGTGCCGTCGTGGGTTCCTGGGTGGAAACGGTGCCCGCGTAGGTGCTTGGATCGAAGTGGAAGAAGAAGTTCTCTTTGAAGAGCAACAGACCCACGAACCATGCGATGCCAGCGCCTAGGACAGCGGCTCCGTGTTTGGGGCTCCTCAGCAACATGACCGCCCCCGAGGCCACCAAGAGGTACGCGGCCTCCTCGCGCGCACAGCAGACCAGTGCGGCCCCCAAGAGGGTCGGCCCCCAGCGCTTGGTCCAGCCGCCCAGAGCCAGGGTGGCAAAGCCCGGAATCATCAGGACCAAGGGCCGAAAGTCGGCTTGGGCAGCGGACAGTGTGGGCATATACAGCAAGAAAGCCAGACCGGCGAGCAGGCCAAAGCGTGCGTCTTTGCTGACTTTTTGACCCAAGAGCCCCAAGGGGATCGCGGCGCTGGCGACCAGAAGGGTGTTGACCGCCAGCAGGGTCTTGGGGTGTGGAAAGAGCGCGTAGAGGGGCGCGATGAGCACGAAGAGCGGCGAGAAGTGCACCATCTGTAGCAAGCCCTGGGGCTCCAACAGGATGGGGCTCGCCCAAGGCCCTCCGTGGGTACCGGACCAGAGGATCTGGTTGAAGAACGCCAAGTCGTGGGCCCACTGGGTGCCGCCGGCGTCAAAGGCCAGCCACTGGGCCTGGGTCCACAGACCGGTCGCCACCAGCACGGCGGCGATGAGTAGGGGGATCCAGAGGCGCTTGAACACGCCTCAGGGTAGCGCTTGTTCGGCGCTGCGCTCTTAGACGCCTTGACCTTCCGCCGGAATACTCGCGCCGCGCTGCACCGCTGGCCGCGCGTTGAAGCGCTCCGCCCAAGCCACCACGTTCTTGAAGCTGCTGTACGCCAAGGCATCCTTGCCTTCGTAGTAATCCAGGGCGTTGACCCAAGGGGCCAGGGCAATGTCGGCGATGGAGAAGTCGTCTACGATCCAGTCTCGGCCTTCCAGCTGCGCGTCCAATACCCCCAGCAAACGCTTGGCCTCGTCGGTGTAGCGATTCACCGCGTAGTCGTCGGTGGTCTTGCCCTTGGCGAACTTGAAGAAGTGTCCAAACTGGCCAATCATCGGTCCTACGTGACCGACCTGGAAAAACAGCCACTGGAGCACTTTGTTCTCGCCGGCGGCGTCGGTGGGCATGAGCTTGCCGGTCTTGCGGGCCAGGTAGTGCAGGATGGCGCCGGTCTCCATGAGCACCAGCGGCTCTCCGCCGGGGCCATTGGGGTCGACCAGCGTGGGGATCTTGCCGTTGGGGCTCAGCTTGCGGTATTCCGGGTGGCTGAGAGCGGGGCCGAAGTCCATGCGGTGGGCCTCGTACTCCAGGCCGAACTCTTCCAGGGCGATGCTGATCTTTTGGCCGTTTGGCGTGGGGATGCTGTAGAGCTGGATGATGTCGGGGTTCTGCACGGGGATGTTGGACGGGAACAAGGAGTGCCTCCTATGGCGGTCTGAGGTGTAGTTGCGCCGCGCCCGAGGCCAAGTTGCGATATTTGAACAACAGGGTTGCAAATCTGGCAAGAGTTATGCGTGTAGCCAAGCGGTGGCCTGCTTGAAGACAGCCTTGGCGTCGTCCTGAATCACCTCGCCGTGGTTGACGATGATGCGTGAGAATGTGAGGTTTTCGAGGGCTTTGACGGACTGTACAAAGGCAGGAAAGTCGTCTTTTACGAAGACCCACTTCAGGCTCTTGGAGGTGCTGGCGCACTCGTGGCAGCCGACCATGCGAAGGATTATCGGCATGGCCCAGCCATCGGGGCTGCGCATGTTGAAGATCAGGTCGCAGAGCACCAAGGTGCCGCTGGCAGCATGCAGAAAGACGTGCTCGCCCAGCTTGGGGCCGCTGGGGAGGGGGATGCACTGAAGACCCGGAATGTGCTCTCCCGCGCTGAGCTCTTTGTCGATGGCCAGGCCCTCCTTCTCCTTCAGGCCTGGGGGGCCCCAGAGGGTGGCCTGGGGAAAGTGGGCCTTGGCGGAGGCAGCGTGCAGGTGATGCATCAAGTTGGGCGCGATGATGTCGGTGACCGAGCCCAAAGCCTGGATCTCGGCGATCAG
>JBLHMA010000451.1:0-4563 GCA_047621545.1 Cognaticolwellia sp.
CATCGAGATCATCGACGGTAACTACCTCTACATCAACGGCACCGCAGACGCCTACGGCAGCCTGCTCAGCGACTCCTCCGTCCGTATTCTGGACGACCAAGGCAACGTCATGGGCGAAGGAGAGGTCGACCCTGAGCAGGACCTGTTCGCAGATGTTGCCTACATCGGCCCGCTGCTTGCGGGGACCTATACCGTCGAGGTCAGCTCGCAGAGCAACACCGGAGGACCTGGAAGCTACTACCGGTTCACGGCGTTCCAGAAGAACTTCGACGAGTAAAGGCCCGCCCATCGACGCAGGAGCTGCTGACCCGAGTCAGCAGCTCCTGACTCCTCAAGGAGCGCTGACGATCTTGAGGCGACGCACCTGGACGCCTTCTGCGGTGCCACCCTCACCAAAGCCATCGTCCACGGCGCTGGAACGAGCACGGCGGAGCACCAGCTCCATGGTGCAGGTCTCAGGCTCGTTCTCGTCCAAGGACTCGATCACGCCTCCGGGGATGGTGTAGGTCCCCTCGTCGCCCTCGAGGGTCTCGCCCTCGCTAAACACACAGTCGCCGTCCATGCTGTAGCGCATCGAGTCGTCGCTTCCGCCGTCCCAGGTAAAGGTCAGATCCTCTGCACGAGAGATGGTGGCGTCCGCCTCGGGGCCGGTGATCTCAAACTGAGCCGGCAGGCTGATGACGCTGGAAGGCGCGCCATCGTCCACGTCTCGCAGAAAGGCAAAGTCGAACTCGGTGTCCACAACATCCACGTCAAAGTCCGCGTTGTAATCGCGGAATTCGCCCACGCTGGATTTCTCCAGCTCGACGGTCTCGCCACCCTGCTCAACGGTGAGGGTATCGCCATCCACTAGGTCCACGTAGACGTTGGAGCTCGCGCCCCCGACCCGCAGAACGGCGTTGGCACGGCTGCTGCCGCTCCCATCGGCGCTCACTTCCAAGTTTGCGTACATGCCACTGGTAAGCACGTCGCTACTGGACACACTCTCACAGGCCATCAGCGGGCTTAGGCACAGCACGCTCAAGATCAGCTTCTTCATGGTAAATCTCCTCCGCGCTCCCTGAAGCGCATACTGGAGTTAACCCAAAGAGGAGCCGGGGTGGCTACTTGAGAGAATCGCCCGGCAGGCTGCCGCCCGGTGTCGCGATGCTCGCAGCCAATCGCTCCAAGGTGTCCCGGTGCTCGGAAGGCTCCAGCGCCCGCAGTGCCCGACGCGCTGCAAAGCTTGACTCCACCAACATGCGGCGCGCGATCTGTTCTCCGCCAGCCGCGATGATGGCCTGCCGAAGCGTCTCCGCGTCCGCGGTCACCCCGCGGGCCAAGACCCGGTCCAAGAGCTGATCCAGGGCAGGATCCCGCTCCAATGCGACGATCAAGGGCAACACCGGGCGGCCCGTGGCCAATCGCCGCGCCAGAACCCGAAGGAACTCATCGGCAGGCAGGGACATGATCCACTGATCTTCCACCGCATGCCACGCCACGCCCATCGAGCGGCCGTAGCGCCCCAAGGCGGAGAGCACAGGGCGTGGAGCACGGGCCAAGCGCCCACCTGCGCGCGTGCAAAACGAAAACACCGCTCCGTTGTGCGACTCGGCGTACTCTCGCCAGTCATCTTCAGAGGCGTCCCGGTCGCGCAGTGAGACCGCCAGCGCGTGGCCCTCGCTGATCTCCCGAACCGTGTCCAGTGCCTCACCCAGAAGCTCCGGACTGGGCGCCGCGCGAGCCACTTCCAGAGCTCTCAAGGTCAAGTTGTGTCCACCCAACCAGTGGGCGGCTCCCCCAAGTAGGCGCCGGGCGATGCGGCGACGGCGGCCATCCTGCTTGCCGAGCGCTGCATCGTGCACGCGCAAGGCCTGCTCCAGCAGTTCGGCTGAGAAGACCGCTTCGGTCACCACTGCGTCGTCGGAGCCTGCAGCCCGGCTGGCCAACAAGACCAAGACCGGACGAATACGCGGCACACCGGGTGCCAAGTGGCTGGCCGGAGACTGCCCCTCCGGGGTGTCCCCCAAGGCCAAGTGGGCCAAGGCCACCTCGACCCGACCCAGCGGCTCTTCCACTTGGTCTACAGCCCGCTCGACCTCCCGAAGGAGTGGACGTACCAGCTTTTTGAGCCCCCTGTGCAGCCGCGGCTTGTACGCCGGGTCCGCATCAAACTCGGGGGGCTCTTGCGCCACTTCAGTAGCCGCCCGTGACCTTGTGCGCGGTGCTGTTGCCGTACGCCATCATTGCGATCCCGGTGAAGATCAGAACAAAGGCCAGCATGCCCGCGGAGGTCAAGCTGATGTCCGCAACTGCGGAGAATCCAAGCTGTGAGATCTGGGTGGACATGTGCTCGCCGCCCGGACCAGACCAGCCGCTGACCAGCATGGTGGTGAGACCGGATGCGGTAAGGACGCCGCCAAAGGGAATCAGGTAGTCGTGCATGACATCTCCAGAGGCCTTCTCCTACCCTGCGCTATGGCCCAAGGCAAGGCCCCCACAAAGGGTGACTGCTGGGGTTAGGCAGCCAGCGGCGCTACCGTGCGACCGAGCTTGGATCTTCATGCCCCTGTCCCTGTCCCCATCCCGCGCACGCTTGCCCTACAGCGGTCACCTCAACTTAAAGCTGGCTCGGGGTCCAGCCACACTCGAGATCGCCGCCCGCGTGGCCTACGGATTGCCGCCGGAGCAGTCCTGGGACGTGGTCTTAGAACTGCAGAAGCTGTTGGAAAATGTGGACGGCCAAGACGCCCCCAGCCTGCTGGAGTCCCTCTGGCGCACTCTAGCCAGCGCCCCGGAGACCTTGGGACCCACAAAAGGTGCCGATCTCAGCCTGCTCGCCCAAGCCAGCGACACCACCGGCAGCTGGCTCACCGGTTGTGGACTCTCCCAGGTTGCAGACCTCCCTCAGGCCCATCAGCTGCCCAAGACCTTGGGCATTCCAAGCGAGCCGCCCCCTTCCCTACCCTGCACTCCACGGGACTGGGTCGGGGTGTGTTGGGAGGAAGGATCATGAGCACCAAGCTGGCCTCGGGCGACCTGAGCGGACTGGTCCTGCCCCGCGATCTGGAGGTGCTCCGGAGCGAGGTCACCAATCTCCTGGAGCAAGGATCCCCTCTGGATCCTCTCTACCAAGCCCTGGCCACCGAAGCGCCAGTGGCCCTGGTGGACCTGGTCTTGGGCCCCAAGGCGGCTACTGGAACTCAAGCGGTTCAAGCGGCTCTAAAAGTGCTCCCGGCCCTGGTTGAGCAGACCACACCTGCGGGCACGATTCGGCGCTTGGGCGACTTGGCCCCGGAGTCCAAATCCCAGGTCCTGGCGGCGGCGGTTCAAGCGTTTCCATCTGCCGGCTGGCTGGTGGGGCTGTCCGATAAATTTGAAGACCAGGTGCCCGGCAGCGCCCATCTGAACGGAACTCAAGCCCATCCGGCCTACCCCGGTCTGTGCGTGGCGCATGCCAAGGCCGGACACATCGCCGCCCTGATGGATCAGGCTGCACTGGGACATGCGGCCGCCGTAGGAGCACTCTCGCTGGTGGATTCCCAAGCCGCGACCCAAGCCGCAGGCCTGTTGTTGGCCGAACATCCCCAGGTGCGCGTGGTCCCCTGGATCGCCGCAGCGAAGGGCATTTCAGCCCAGGAGATTCTGCTCCCGCTCATGTCCAGACTGCGCAGCCGCGGGGCTGCAATGAACCTGCTGGCAGACCTTGGACCCTTTCCACTGGCGCAAGCACGGCTGAGCCTGATCCTAGCAGGCCTGCGCGCCTGATAGTCTGCGCCACGACCTGCGCCGGAGAGCCCCGTTTATGTCCGAGACCATTCCCTCCTATTGCCGAGCCTGCGAGGGCTTCTGCGGTGTGCAGCTACAGGTTCAGGGCGGCCGCATCACGGAGATCGAGGGGGACCCCTTGAACCCCTTCAGCGCCGGACACCTCTGCCAAGTCGGCCGGGCCACCATCGAGGAGCCCCACGCTTCTGACCGCCCCTTGCGCCCCAAAAAGCGCGTGGGCGATGGCTGGCAAGAGGTGGACTGGGACCAGGCCATCTCGGAGATCGGCGCGGCCTTGGCCAAGCTGCGGCGGGAGCACACACGCGGAATCGGCTTGTACGCCGGCACCGAGCTTGCCTTTGATCACAGGGGTGCCCTGCGTGCGGCCGCCTGGGCACTGGGCAGCGGTACCCCCAACCTCTTCTCTCCGATGGCCATGTACGGGGCCAGCCGCCTGCGGGCTGTGGAGGCGGTGGTCGGCGCGGCCGTGCCTCTGACCAGCGACGTCGGACGGGCCCACTACACGCTGCTCATCGGCAGCGACCAGCAGGAGGCCCGCTGGGGTCCCCTGCAGTCGGGCACCATCCACACCCAGGCCCAGGACTACTTCCGCAAGCGGCGCGACGGCACCAAGCTCATCGTTGTGGACCCACGCAGCACGCCGACTGCACAAGGGGCCGATCAGCACATCCAGATTAGGCCCGGCACGGAGCCTTGGTTCCTGTTGGGCTTGGCCCACGCGACCCTGTTCAACAACTGGACCGATGCCCAGTATCTCCAGGATTACTGCACCGGCTTGGCCACCCTTAGGGAGTG
>JBLHMA010000452.1:0-4548 GCA_047621545.1 Cognaticolwellia sp.
ATCCTGCACGCCTCCAGCGTCCCAAAAATCCGGTACCGGTTCGCAGCCAAGACCCGGTAGCCCAGGTCCGTCAGAAAACTCGGTAGCACACGAAAGACGGAGAACCAGGACCATGGCGCGGGCAGCTCTCTTAGGATCTGAAGCACGGCTTGGCTGCGGAGGAACACGTGTCCGTCCCGCACGAACACCATCGTGTCCAGCTCGGTGGGTATCATAGGCATCTCAGCCCGCAGCTGCGCGGCCAGGTCGCCCTGCAAGGGGGCGTAGTGAAGGCGCCCCTGGTCGTCATGGTCCAGGAGCCACTGCACAGCTGAGTCGCAGAGTCCGCAGACCCCGTCGAAGAGCACCAGACGGGGTGGGGGACTAGAAGCCACGGACCTTGCCCAGCTTGCGGCGCTCGCGCTTGGTGGGGCGGCCCAAACCGCGCTCGCGAATGTCCAATGGCGAGTCCAGGGGCTCCGGCTCAGGCGTGTGGTCAACGTACAAGGCCTCGGCTGCTGCCACAGGGCCGCGCTTGTCGCCAATGGCGATGACCTCGAGTACACGGGGGCCGCCCAGAGTGAGCACGTTGACCGTGCCCCCAGGGCTGACCTTCTTGCTGGCCTTGACCGTCTCGCCGTTGATCTGCACATGACCGGCATCGCAGTTGGCGGTGGCCAAGGTGCGGGTCTTGAACATGCGTGCGGCCCAGAGCCACTTGTCGATGCGGGTGCTTTGCACTTCAACTCTCCTAGGCCCCAGTGTAAACACGGAGGCGCTATGTGCAATTACAACGGCGGAGCCCCCATGCGCAAACTCGAGTTCTTCTTCGACCTGAGCTGCCCCTACGCCTGGATGGGTTTTCACCGCGTCCAGGACATCGTCGCGCGCTACCCCGTAGAGCTGGTGTACCGCCCGGTGCTGCTCGGCGGTATTTTCAGGGACTTGGAGGCCCCTCAGGTCCCAGCAGAGAGCTGGTCCAAGGAACGCCAGCGCATGATTGCCCAGGACTTGGTGCGCCAAGCGGGGACCTTGGGCCTGAACCTTCAGTTTCCGGCGGGGCATCCACGTCGTACGGTCCAAGCCCTCCGGCTGATTCTGAGCGCTCCACAGAGCCAGTGGCACGCCTTGATTACCAGGCTCTACGCAGCGTATTGGGAGAAGAAGCAGGACATCGCTGACCCCCAAGTGCTCAGCCAGCTCGCCCAAGAGTTCGGCTTGGAGCTCTCCCGAACCCAAGACCCGGCCATAAAGGCCAAGCTCAAGTCGAACACCGATGAGGCTCTGAGTCGGGGAGTGTTTGGCGTACCAGCCTTCTTCTTGGAAGGGGACGAGGAAGGGGCTTTCTACTGGGGCCAAGACCGCATCCACTTCCTGGAGAAAGCGCTCGGGGGCCCACAAGTCTTTGCCCCTCCACCCCCCAAGCCCGTCGGCGCCGACGAGCTGCTCTGGTACTTCGATTTCAGCAGTCCCTTTGGCTACCTCTCCAGCTTGCGAGTGGGGGAGATTGCAGCAGCGGCCGGGGTGCGCTTGGTGCCCAAGCCCTTCTTGCTTGGCGCGCTCTTCAAGGACATCGGAACTCCGATGATTCCGATGGCGACCTTCCCACCCCCAAAGGTCCGCTATCTGGCACGGGACTTGAAGCAGTGGGCCGCCTGGTGGGGCGGGCCCTTTGAGTTCACCAAGACCTTCCCACTGCGCACCGTTCTGCCCCTTCGCGTTGCGCTCCTAGAGGAGAAGGCGATCCAACCGCTGTACAAGGCGGCGTGGGCAGACAACCGGGACATTGGCCAAGCAGCGGTCGTACATGCTGTGCTGGCCCAGGCCAACTTGGACGCGGATGCTCTGATTGCTGGGACCCAAGATCCAGTTATCAAGCAGCAACTCAAAGACAACACGGCTGAAGCGGCCGCGCTGGGGGTGCCGGGAGTGCCGACCTTTAAGCTGCCAACGGGAGAGCTGATCTGGGGCCAGGACCGGATGGACGTGGTGGCCTCGTTCTTGGGTTGATGCAACAAGCGCTGGATGTGGCATTCTTCGGCATCGGAGTTTGCCCCCATGTTCTTGCCGCTTCTGCTCTCTTCTCTCTCAGCCCAAGCTGAAGAGGCCCTTCCCACAGTCGAGCAGGCCGGCTCCGACATCCCGCGTCACCGTGTGTACTACGAGTCCTTGGCCGCCCTGCGCTACAACCCGCTTGGGCTGCAGGAGCGGATGACCATCGGCTACCGGATGCGGCTGACGGACAAGCCAAGAGACGACCTGTTCTTCGGGGACAGCTACGCTTGGTTGGGTGTGACTGGTCTTCAGACTCCTGCGTTCATGCGGGCAGGCGCCTGGGCTCGGCTCATGCCGATTTCCTTGCTTCGCCTTCAGGCTGGCTACGAGATCGTCCGATACAACGGCGGCCTGGACCAGATGCTCACGTGGGACGACCTGGGGAATGTCGACTACAGCGATGACAACATCGAGACTCTGGCTGCGGACGGCACCCTGAAGGCTCAAGGGTCCATCTTCACCTTGGAGGCCCGTCTTCAGGCCAAAGCCGGCCCGGTGGCTGTTCGAGCGACCCTTGCCCGCTACGACTACGGCTACGACGTAGACGGGCTGGCCTTCTACGACCAGACCTTGGACATCCTGGCCCCCACCAACGGTGTGGTGACCATGGCTGACTTTGACCTGCTCTACGTGGCATCCGACCAGCTGACGGTGGGTGCCCGCTCATCTCATACCCGGAGCGATGCAGAGTTTGCGGCCAACGACTCCGAGGCCCTACGGGCTGCGAGTATTGACAGGACCGGTGCCTTGGTCGCCTACAAATTCAAGTCAGACCTGGGTTCTCGCTTCGACCAGCCCACTGTCTATGTCATCTCCCAGTGGCACATCAACCACGAATACAGGGCTGGACAGGAGGTGAACCGAGCGTTGCCGTATTTGGCGGTTGGCTTTGCCTTTACCGGCGACGCCATTGCTTGGGAACCACAGAACTGAACAGCCGGGTGGGTGCCGTACAGGCGCAGTCAATCTCCATCGGCATCTCCCTAGGTGCCGTCTTTAGTCGTCCAGCCCGGCACCACGCCGCGCGCGCTTGGCCGCCTTTTTGTGGACCCGGGCGCGACGTTTTGCTTTGGTCTTCTCGGAGGGCGCGCGACCCTTGAGCGGCTCCTGTTCCTGGTGGTGTTCATCCAGGGCTCCAGGGCGTGTGCCCAAGTCAAACACCGCCACTTCTCGTTTCCCCCTGTCGCCGACGCGAAAGGGGAAAACGCTGGCTCCCACGCCCGCTCCCACGTACACCGCGGCCGACTTGCGGTCGCCATAGAGCCCGTGCACGTAGCGGTGGCCGGCGACCTTGCCCACCGAGAGCTCGTGGAGGCGTGCAACCGTGAGCTGCCCAGCGTGTGTGTGGCCCGACAACACAAACTCGGCGCCGCGGGCCCACAGACGGTCTGCGTCCTCGGGGACATGGGCCAATGCAAGCGTAGGGATGCGGGTATCGAGGCCTCGCATGGTCTTGTCGAAGTCCGCATGGCCTGTGTATGAATCGTCGACGCCCGCCACGTTTATCCGGTGACCGTTCACCGTGATCTGGGTGTGCACGTTGTCCAAGACTTCTACGCCTGCACGGGACAGAGCGCTGCGAACGTCGGCCGCCCCATTCCAGTGGTCGTGGTTGCCTAATACGGCAAACGCCGGTCGGTCAAGTCCACTGAGTGCCTCGACCAGGGCATCCAAGTGTCCACAGGAGTGGGCGACAAAGTCGCCCGTCAGGCACACAATGTCAGCTCTCGAGGCATTGGCCAATCGAATGGCTTCGAGCTGAACCCGGTGGGACGTCACGCGCCCAAAGTGCTGGTCGGTGAGGTGCGCAATGCGCAAAGGCAAGGCCAAACCTGCTGCCTCCGCGTGCTCAGCAAAGCGCGTCGGCCCGGCGAAGTGACGGTAGGCAAAGCCGAGTCGGGGAGTAGGTTCTGAAGTTGTCACACTTTCAATCTACGCCTCAGGCGCGCGTCGGCAAGATGCTCACGCATCTATTCATCTTCTGACCTGCTCAAAGCGCGGCTCAACCGAGCAGGCCAGGGCCGGCCACATGAGCTGGGCCGTGTCGCTCTCAGCCTGCGTCAGCCAGTACGAAAAAGAAGCACATCTCCTCCTCGGTGCGCTCCCCATAGAACACGTCTTCGGGGTTGTCGCCGTTGTCCCAGGTGCAGCTGTAGTCCACTTGCTCTCCGGCCTTGAGCTCGATTGGGTCACGGAAGAGGTAATAGAGCTGGTTGGAGAAGTCGTAGCCGGCCCCGTCCAGCACGCACTCGTCCCGGCGGCGCTCAGGGAGCTGCATGCTGTACCGCACACCGCGCTCATGCATGTGAGGAAAGACCCCGTAGATCTTGCGGTCTGTCTCACTCTCCCAGGCGCCCTCGAAGCTGTAGGCGCTCTCGCCAGCCGGAATGCGGAAGCTCTGGGTGCCGACCGAAATCATCTCGAGTGGCTGCTCTACTGACTCCGTGCTCTGGAGCGCAAAGCCGCTGTGGTCCACGAGCCCCAGCGCGTCGGGGCCGGATTGGAAGTAGTGGA
>JBLHMA010000453.1:0-4541 GCA_047621545.1 Cognaticolwellia sp.
CTGGCAAGCTGCTTGACCTTGCCCCAGAACGGTTCGATTGGTCTGTGCTCGGGAGGGTAGGAAGGAAGAGCATCTCAGCACCAGCAGCTTCAATCGCGCATCGTGCTCGCTTGCCAAGGTGGATGCTGGCGTCGTCCAAGAGAACGATTTCGCCTTGTTCTAGGGCTGGAGCGAGGCGCTCTTCAACCCATTGGTCGAAGAGACGTCCGTCTGTTTGCCCCTCGTACACCTGGAGGTGGACAAGCCCGCTGAGCCGGATGTCCCCCAAGAGCGTCAGTCTCTTTCCTCGGACCGAGCCTTGGACGTACACCCTCGATCAGGCAGACTGACCACATGCGAGGCTTGCGCTCGCACGCCTCCGCTGGCGCCTCTCACGGATCATCTTGCCTGACCGAGGGTGTATGCACGACTGCCTGACAGAGAGCGCGCCATCCTGGACGGGGCACCCATCTCTATTCCACTTTCATGCAGAATAACGAGCTTGTTCGCTGGAAGGACCGTACCTAGGAAGTCGAACGTCTTTCGACGGGCAACGACGTCGGCCCGATCTCTCTGAGGGGCCCGCCGGCGCCCCTTTTTACGGTGAAGCCCAACTCCAGAATGTTCCGCCTCATCGTGGCGGTACTCAGGCTGACGCCAAACTTTGCAGCGTATCGATGACACATCTCTCCAGAGACCAGTGTGGGTTCGGCAAGAAGAACCGAGCGGATGAAAGCATCTCCGTCAGCTCCAATCTTCCGCGGGATGCGAAGACCGCCCATCTCACGTGGCTGGATGCGTCCCTCGTCTTGGAAGCTCCAGACCCAGCGCTTGACTGTCGATTCACCCAGCCCGAAGATCTCCGCTGCATGTCGATACGAGCTCACATGCCCAGCCTGATAGGCGCGAACGACCCGTCCGCGGAACTCTTTGGAATACGCCATGACTGTTGGAATTCTGAGCTGGTTTAGCATGGGTCCATGCGCCAACGCACCCCCAGCACCAGCCCCGCCTGGTCCCCAGCCTTCCACCCGCCAGCGCCCCTGGTTTGCTCCGACTGGAGACTCGCGCCTCTGCATCCAGATCTCTCCCAGGTCGACTTCGATGCTTGGCGAAGCTGTCGGGAGCGCCTTGTCGCTGAGCTGGATTGGAAGGGTTGGCCTGGGCCTATGTTCTCTCAGCAAGACAACAAAGCAGACCTGGCTGAGCACTACCGAGAGTTCCAAGCCCGCGAGGCCTACGCCTACTCCATTCTGAGTGGGGCGGTCTGTGTGGGGTGCCTCTACATCGAGCCCTGGTCCACCGGCGCGCAGCTGGCTTTCTGGATCACTGACGACTGGCTGCACCGCGAAGCCGAGGTCATCGTGGCCGCCCTGACGTGGCTGAAAACGTGGCCCTTCGAGCGCGTTCTCCTGCCACTGCGGCCCTGGAACACCCGGAAGCTTCAGACCTTGGCATCCATTGGTTTGGTGCCTTGTCCGGGCCCGGAAGGACACCGGAGCCTGACACAAGAAAGGCGGCCATGAAAACCCTGACCGCCTCTGCACTATGGTGAGAAGCGACTACTTCACATCAAAGCGGTCCAGCATCATCACCTTGTCCCAGGCCGCGACAAAGTCCTCTACAAACTTGCCCTTGGCATCGTCGGAGGCGTAGACCTCGGCAATGGCACGGAGCTGGGAGTTGGAGCCAAAGATCAGGTCGGCACGGCTGGCTGTCCGTACGACTTCGCCGGCTGCGTTCTTGGCCGCGTAGTTGTAGCGGGAGGTGGCCTCCCACTGCACGCCCATGTCCAGCAGCACCCGGAAGAAGCTGTTGTCCAGGGTCTCTCCATCGCCGAACGCGCCGTGGTCGGTGTGCTCAAAGTTGGCGCCCAAGGCGCGCAGCCCGCCTACCAGCACAGTCATCTCAGGTGCCGAGAGGTTCAGGAGCTGTGCGCGGTCCAGGAGCAGCGCTTCGGGGGAGCGGGTTTGGCCCGAGCCCATGTAGTTGCGGAATCCGTCGGCCTGGGGCTCCAGGTGCGCAAAGGACGCCACATCCGTCTGGGCCTGGCTCGCGTCCGTACGTCCGGGGGTAAAGGGCACCTCGATGTCCAAGCCGGCCTGGTGCGCTGCTGCTTCCACTGCAGCACAGCCACCCAGGACGATGAGATCGGCCATGGAGACGCGCTTGCCGTCCGACTGTGCCGTGTTGAACTCTGCCTGGATGCCTTCCAGAGCGCCCAGGACCTTGCGCAAGCGCGCTGGGTCATTGGCGGTCCAATCCTTCTGGGGAGCCAGCCGGATGTGGGCGCCGTTTGCACCGCCGCGCATGTCGCTGCCACGGAAGGTGGAGGCCGAGGCCCAGGCCGTGTTGACCAAGTCTGCGCTGGAAACCGAGGTGTCCATCAGGCGCTGCTTCAGGGCCGCAATGTCCTCGTTGTCGATCAGATCGTGGTCCAGTTCAGGAATGGGGTCCATCCACAGGAAGTGCTCACTGGGGACTTCAGCGCCCAAGAAGCGCTCCTTGGGCCCCATGTCGCGGTGCGTGAGCTTGAACCAGGCGCGTGCAAAGGCGTCGGCGAAGGCCTTGGGGTCCGCATGGAAGCGGCGGGAGATCTTCTCGTAGACCGGGTCCATGCGCATCGCCATGTCGGCGGTGGTCATCATCGGCCGATGGGTCTTGGTGGGGTCGTGTGCGTCTTCGACCATGTGCTCGGGGGCTACATCAACGGCGGCCCACTGCTGCGCGCCGGCGGGGCTCTTGACCAGCTCCCACTCGTATCCAAAGAGCACGTCGAAGTAGCCCATGTCCCACGTGGTGGGGTTGGGCTTCCAGGCGCCCTCGATTCCGCTGGTGATGGTGTCGTAGCCCTTGCCGGTGCCGTGGCTGTTCTTCCAACCCAGGCCTTGACCCTCGATCTCTGCGCCTTCTGGCTCGGGGCCTAGGTTGGAGTCTGGGGCTGCGCCGTGGGCCTTTCCGAAGGTGTGTCCGCCGGCCACCAGAGCCACCGTCTCCTCGTCGTTCATGGCCATGCGGGCAAAGGTCTCACGGATGTCCCGACCCGAGGCCACGGGATCTGGATTGCCGTTTGGCCCCTCCGGGTTCACGTAGATCAGCCCCATCTGGACGGCGCCGAGCGGGTTCTCGAGCTCGCGGTCACCGGTGTAGCGGGCATCGCCTAACCACTCGGTCTCAGGGCCCCAGTAGATGTCTTCTTCGGGAGCCCACACGTCTACCCGTCCGCCGCCGAATCCCAGGGTCTCAAAGCCCATGGACTCCAGGGCCACATTGCCTGCTAGAATCATCAGGTCGGCCCAGGAGATACTCCTGCCGTACTTCTGCTTGATGGACCAGAGCAAGCGGCGGGCCTTGTCCAGGTTGCCGTTGTCCGGCCAAGAGTTCAGCGGTGCAAAGCGCTGGGTGCCCGAAGCCGCGCCGCCGCGGCCGTCTTGAACGCGGTAGGTGCCGGCGCTGTGCCACGCCATGCGGATCATCAGTGGGCCGTAGTGCCCGTAGTCGGCTGGCCACCAATCCTGGGAGGTGGTGAGTACGGTCTCAATGTCGGCCTTGAGTGCGGCCAGATCCACCTTGGAGAATTCGGCTGCGTAGTCAAAGTCCTCGCCCATGGGGTCGGAGGCCGGCGCGCCCTGGTGCAGGATGTTCAGGTTCAAGAGCTTGGGCCACCAGTGTTGGTTGGCTGTCGAGCCGCTTGCGTTCTGCTGGTGGGCGCCGTGCATCACTGGGCATTTTCCGTCACCGGACATTGGAGACTCCTGTCGTATTTGTTGTCTGCGACGCGCTTTTGGCCGCTTTGCCTCTATAGACTCACCCGTTCCTGAGTCGTGCGCGAAGACAATGCCTCTATGCAAAGCATTGGCTCTGCCTATGGGGGACTCGTCGTCGCTGTAGACCAGTCGGGTTCACCGGACTGAAGGGCGAGATGACCCTGTTGTTGGCCCTGTTGGGCTGCTCTTCGAACTGCGGAGCCAGTCGCTATGCTCTGAACGACGCCAGCTACGTGGAAGCCTGCGATGAATGTAGCTTCCCCCTTAGCTTTGCGCGTACATACATCAACGTGGACTACCTCACATTGAGCATCGGATCGGGCTACTCGGACCTCTCGGAGAGCATCCAGCTGCCTATGCGTTGACGCCCTTCACCGAGGTGGTCTTTAGAGACGTCCACTTGGTCGAGGGCAACACCATCACCAGCGATCTGATCGGTGGTTTTGGGGTTCACGATCCCTGCTACTCCGGGGCCTTTCCGCTTGAGTCTCCTTTCTACGAGGGCACCATTGAGGTGCTCAAGGGCCCCAAGCGCGACAACGAGTGGCGCATTCGCTGGGACATCACCACCGGGGAGCCCGACGACGACTTCCGCACGCAGGGCTTTCAGCGGCACACCGGTGAGAACTGGATGGCGTTCTTGCCCAGCCCTTCACCTTGGGACGATGACTGGCAAGGGCCACCCGACGCGGAATAGGTGGCCGGCAGACTGGAGCTGTCGATGAGCACCACCGAGCAGAACAAAGCCGCGATTCACACCCTTCTCAAGGGCATCGAGACCGGGGCCCCCAAGGC
>JBLHMA010000454.1:0-4531 GCA_047621545.1 Cognaticolwellia sp.
CGGGCTCGATGCCGGCGCCATGGCAGGCCAGGCAGCCTGGCTCCACCTGGATGGGCCGGATCAAGCGCGCCTCGCCCTCCACGATGTCCGAGCTGCCGGTCACCTTGTCAAAGCGCTTGTCTTGGTTGTCTTGCAGCCAGTCTTGGACCCACTCAGGGCCAGCGTTTGCCGGGTTGCGCAACTTGGAGCTGCTGCGGCCGACCGTCACATGTTCTGAACCAGCAGCCGTGGTCAGGGTAAGGGCGTCGGATTGGCAGGCGGGAATCGCGGCGACCGTGCCACCCTCCTTCATGGCGGTGTTCACGCGCCGCTTCATGGTGCTGCCCAGCTTCTTAGTGGCCAGCTCGGCGGCGACAATCGCGCTGCCTTCGGCTTGACGCTGTGAGGCGCTGCCGTTGTCTACAGGCCCAGAGGGCTCGGCGACCGGCGCTTGAGGGGCGGGCTCTTGGGGACCGCGGTTGCAGGCCAAAGCAAGGATCAGCCACATTCGGAACTCCTGGGGCGAGCACTTTACCCCGGCAGGCCCTCGCTTCGGGATATGTCCGGCCCATGCATCGCTTGCTGCTGGTGGACTCCTGGCCCATATGGGTGGGCGCGATCGCGCTGATGGCACTGCTCTGGCCGGCGCAGCGTACTCGGGTACTCCTGCCCTGGGTGGTGGTGGGCGCCGCAGTGGCCTCACTTATGGGCGGCCTGTTTCGACCCACTCTGGCCTGGCCGTTGCTGGACCAGTGGGCGGGGACTCGGCTGTGGCTCAAAGGACCGCTCCTGCTCCTGGGCGCCTTCTGTCTGGGCATGGGCCTGCGTCTGTGCAAGGGCCGCCCGGGTTGGCTGTCTTTGGCGGTTGGATTGGGCGTTGGGGTGGGGCTGACCGCGCTGGGTCGGGCGGTGTTTCTGTGAAGCGCGCGCTGCTGGGCATAGGGCTGGGCGTGGTGCTCTCGCGGGTCGGCCTGGCTGGCTCCGAGGGCGTGATCCGAGGTCTGGATGGCCAAGACCTTTGGCTGCCTCTGCTGGGGCTCCTCGCGTTGGTGTTGCACAGCCATAGAAGAAACAAACTGTACTTTGGGTGGAAGAGAGAGGTCGGCGCTGGGGTGCTCTTGGGCGTCGGTATAGGCCTGCTCGGCGCGCTGCCCATCACGTTGGCGGCGTCCCTCGGCGAGGGCAGACTGCTTGCATTACCTTTGTTGGCCGTTTGTTACGCCGGCTGGCACTTCGCCGGCCGCTGGGATCTCATCGATGGGGCTCTCGGCGACAGGGACCTCAGCGAGACAGCTCCAGAAGCTCTCCCAGCTCCTGGGCGTTCTGCGGACGTGCGCCCGGATTCGGGGAGAGACAGCGCAGTGTGAGCGTCCCCAGAGGGCCTGGCGGAGGCACGGGCAGGGTGTTCAGCAGTGGCAGCAGCTGCGCCAAGGTGGTGGCGTGGCGCGGCGGCGTTCCCATCAGGAGCTCGTAGAGGATGCCGCCCAGCGCGTGGACATCCGTCCATGGGCCCTGGGCCTGGGCCTCTCCACGGGCTTGCTCGGGAGCCATGTAGCCAAGGGTGCCCAACACATCGCCGTCCAGGGTCATTGGGCTGACCTCGTCCCGGATGGTTCCTTGGGGGGAGCGCGCTAGTCCCCAGTCCAAAATAAGGACTTCGCCAAATGCACCGATCATCAGGTTGGAGGGTTTGATATCGCGGTGCAGTACCCCTTGGTGGTGGGCAAAACCAAGCCCGCGGCAGACCTGTTCCAACCAGTATAGGACCTGATCTCGGCGGGCACCCCGGGCGATGCGCTCCTTTAGGGTGTGGCCCTGGACCAGCTTCATCACGTAAAACAGATCCCCGGCCGGGGTCTTGCCCAGGTCGTGCACCGGAATGATGTTCGGGTGGGCCAGCTGAGCGGGCACTTGGGCCTCGGTCACGAAGCGAAGGCGCTGTAGGCGAGAGCTGCCTTGTCGGTCCAAGCGTTTGACCGCCACTTGACGGCGTAAGTCATGGTCCGTTGCGCGATGGATCACGCCGCCCGCGCCTCGCCCGATCTCTTCATGCAGCTCGTAGCGGTCTTTCACCAGCTACTTCTGCTGCACGGACTCTCGCGCCTTGAGGCGACGCTGGTAGCGCGCGACCCGGGTGCGCAGCTGCACTTCCCGCTTTCGGGCAGCTTCCAGCTTTTTCTCCAAGTCGTGCACGCGCTGGTCCAAGGCCTGAATCCTCTCCAGATCTCGGCCGTGTTGACGGCGCAAGTGGCGGATCAGGGTGGTCGCTCGGTCAAAACCGCCGGACAAGCCCCCCACAGGTGGCTCCTCCAATGCGGGTAGGGGAGAAGTGAGCTCGCTCTCATCTTCTGGGTTCGTTGGCAGCCCATTATCGGTCTCGTCGTCGCCTACTGGCTCGACTGCCTCCAGGCTATCCATGTAGGGCTCCGGCTCATCGGTGCGCGGCACCAGCCAGTAGAAACCGCCATCCGATTCCATGCCCAGTTCCACCCAACGCTCGATGGGCAGGGTGAGCAGGATCTCGTCGCTGAGTCGACTCAGCACGTAGCCCTGACGCTTTCGTCCGCTGTCCCAGATGTGCAGGAAACGGCTGGCGCGAACCTGGGCCGGTGTCAGGCGCTCCTCGTACCCGGACTGGCGTGCGGGGGGGGCGACCAACACGCCGGGACGGGCGACGCGCAGCAGACCCTTTCCATGGCGCACGTCGAAGCGGATGGAGAAGTTGGGATCGTCTCCAGGTCCCCGGCGTACCCAGAAGCGGAAGCGGATTGGCTCGCTCACGTGGGGTTGCTCCAGTACTTGGGTCGAGGATACGGCGCCTGAGAGGTAGAGACTAACCCGAGCGGGCTTGCCGGTGGGGGCTGCGGCGGGCAAACTTGTGGTCAGCTGCGAAAGCGGATGTGTTTGCTTTATTAAAGAAGCCGTTAGGCGCCGGCTCGGACCAAAGGCATTCGACGAGCCGCTATGCCGGTTGTCGGCGCCAAAGTCGTGACAGAAAAACGGAGGTTTTCGCCATGGGCATTGGGACTCGATTTTTCAAGAATGCTGTGCGCGGGGTGTACACCCGGTTCATGGACAAAGTTGGCGGTCGCTTTGTGGCTGGAATCGCGGACACGTCGGCAGACGCGCCGGATGCCTACTACACGCCCAAGCGGGACCGCTACTCGGAGATGGTCGCGGAGGAAGAGGCCAAGAAGAAGGGCGGAACCCCCGCTTAGACGGCAGGCGCCTTGACACCCGGTGGACGGCATCCTTGCTGGGGTCTGATAGTCTCCCGCGAAACCTGCCGGAGCCCCACATGCTGCTGATGGCCGCCCTGTTCGCTTGCGAAATCGTGCCCCCCTATGTCGACTCGATGAACGTCGACGATGCCTTCGCGCACCAGCGCTACAAGGTGGTCTGCAAGGGCCTGGAGATGGAAGACCCAGAGACGCGCACCCACGCAACCAAGAAGCTCACCGATGTGACGGAGCCCATCGCGGCGGAGTGCACCTGTCAGTTTGCCTGGGACAGCGCGGCTCACACCTTCGACTCCGCCATCCTGGAAGGGCTCGAGGGCAGCGACCGTGAAGACATGGTCAGTTGTTTCCTGCCGGCTCTGGAAGACGCCCAGCTCGAGGAGCGGGCCAACTTGGTGACCATGCTCAACAAGACCCGGGTGCCTGCGGTCAAGGAGCGGATGGCCGGCTTGGCCAAGGACAGCAGCCAGGACGCTGGGGTGCGTGCTGCCGCGATTGCCGCTCTCGCAGGAAGCATGGAGGCTACACAGGTGGCCACCTTGGTTGAGTTGCTCGGGGACGAAGACGGGAGCATTCGCGCGGCCGCCGCCAAGGCGCTCAAGGGCCAGTCCGACGAGACGACTCTGGCTGCCCTTCGCACATCCCTTGAGCTCGACACCGAGCCCGAGGTCAGGGCAGCCGCACTCAAAGTGCTCAAGGGTGCCAAGGTAGACGACGCCACTGAGTTGGTCTGCACTGCGATGATCGAGGACGAGAGTCCCATCGTGCGCAAGGCAGCCGTTATGAGCTTCAAGGGCACCAAACGCCAAGCGGCGATGGACTGCTTGCGCCGCAAGACGCTCACGGAAGAGAAGGATGGAGACGTGCGCGGGGCAGTGCTCAGCGTGCTCAAGGGCAGCCCCCACGAGGATGCTGGGGACGTACTCTGCGACGCGATTCCTTTCTACATGCGCACCTACATCAAGAATCGGGACCCCTCCAAGGTCCCCGGCACCGACATCGCGGCGGCACAGAACGACCGCGACTTTGAGAACAGCTACGTTTGTTACCAGAAGGCGCTGCGCAAGACCAGTGGGTGGACCTGCCACGGCCGCCAGTACGTATCGAGTTGGTACCGAGAAGTTGGCGGAAAGGGCTATGTGCCGCGTTGCTCAGGCGACCCTGGCGCGGGCGAGGTCGTCTTCCAGTAGGCCTTGGGCCGCCCGTATACAGGGTGGCCCTTGCGAAAGTCTCAGCCCAAACATAGGTCTGCTCACCCCCTTCCCGGAGCCGACCATGGGCGTTCTGAGCGATCTCCTCAAAGACCAAAGCAA
>JBLHMA010000455.1:0-4523 GCA_047621545.1 Cognaticolwellia sp.
AAACCCCCTCGCCATCTTCCTGGACCTCATTGAGCGCGTTGGCAACAAACTGCCCGACCCCATCACGCTCTTTGCGGGAGGAGCATTCTTTGTGCTGATCCTCTCTCATGTGGGGGAGAAGGCGGGTTGGTCCGTGGACAAGCCAGTGGCGAGTCCCGTGTCCGAGGTCATTGTGGACTCGGGCACCGGTCTGCCGGTGCAAGCCATCCAGACCCAGGTCGCCGGCCGCAAGGTGGTGGTGGTCAAGGATGCCGACGGAAACCCAGTCTCTGCCCAGGTCTCTCAGCCGATTCTCTCGGAGAAGGGAGAGCTGCAGCTTGAGAAAGGCAGCGAGAAGGTTGTGGCCGTCTCGCTCTTGGACCGCGACGGATTCAAGTGGGTGCTCGACAAGCTGGTGGAGAACTTCACCCACTTCCATCCTCTGGGGGTGGTGCTGGTCGCGATGCTGGGCATTGGCGTGGCCGAGAAGACCAAGCTCATCGACGCACTGCTCAAAGCGATGGCGCTCATCACGCCCTCCCGGCTGCTCAATCCAGCGATGGTGTTCATTGGGGTGATGAGCTCGATGGCCGCGGATGCGGGGTACGTGGTGCTGCCGCCCATCGCCGCTCTGCTCTATAAATCCGTCGGGCGAAGTCCGATGGTAGGCATCGCGGCGGTCTTTGCAGGCGTTGCAGCAGGCTTCTCCGCGAACCTTGTGGTCACCAGCCTGGACCCTCTGCTCGCCGGGCTCACCCAGGTGGGCGCGAACATTGTGGACCCCACCTACACCGTGCTGCCGACAGCCAACTGGTACTTCATGGTGGTGAGCACCTTCTTGCTCACCCTGGTGGGTTGGTTCGTCACGGCCAAGTTTGTGGAGCCTCGCTTCGCAACCAAGTCGCCCAGCGAAGGCGGCCCCTCTGCGGTGACCGACGAGGAGCGCGCCTCTGCCGTGATCACCGATTCGGACAAGGCGGGCATGAAAGCCGCAGCCTTGGCTGGATTTCTGACCTTGATGGCCTCGGCTGCGCTGATCTTCATTCCCGGTGCGCCGCTCTACGCCTACGAGAACGAGGCACCCCGTTGGGGACACGCCATCGTTCCCATCCTCTTCATCGTCTTCCTGGCCAGCGGGCTGGGCTTTGGCGTGAAGACGGGCACCCTGCTCTCGGAGACCGGCGCCAAGCGCATGGACACGGCCCTGGCCAAGATGATGGGCTCGACCATGAAAGACATGGCGCCCTACATCGTGCTGGCATTCTTCGCGGCCCAGTTCGTGGAGTTCTTCAACCACTCCAACCTGGGCGTGATGCTCGCCGTGGTGGGCGGAAACTATCTGTCCACCATCGCTCTACCGCCCCAGGCGCTCATGGCCATGTTCATCATGGTGGCCATGGCCGGCAACCTGTTTATCGGCTCAGCATCGGCGAAGTACGCCTTCTTTGCGCCGGTGTTTGTGCCCATGTTTATGGCGGTTGGCATCAGCCCCGAGCTGACTCAGGCGGCCTACCGGGTGGGCGACAGCTGCACCAACATCATCACGCCCTTGAACCCCTACTTTGTGGTCATTCTGGTGTTCGTCCAGAAGTACGCGCCAAAGGCTGGAATCGGTACCTTGGTGTCCATGATGATGCCCTACACCATCATCTTCTGGCTGGTGTGGACCGTCGTGCTCCTGGTCTGGATGACCACCGGACTGGACTTGGGGCCTGGCGGACCCATCAACTACGTGGACCCGACTGCCGGGATGTAGGTCAGTCAGCGGGCTCAGGCTCGGGTTCGGGCTTGGGCTCGGGTTCGGGCTTGTCGCTGCCCTTGGGTGGTGCCGTGAGCGTGATGCGAAGGGTGGTGCTGGTGTTGTCCGAGAGCACAAATACGCCTCTTGGATCGGCCGCTTTGGCCTCGCTCGCATCCCAGATCATGTTCTCGTTGGTGTCCACAAAGGCCCACAGGCTGACGGTGGGATCCGGCGCGCAGCAGATCCCCATCGTCCCCGTCACCGTGTTGGACTCGGGGCTGAGGGGGTGGACCTGTAGATCGTCGTTCTGTGTACCGGTTCCCGCGTGATGCTCACTGAGCACCAAGACCACCGGGCCCGTTGCTGTTCCCGTCGTCGAGGTCACGGTGACCGTGTAGTCCACCTCGTAGGCGTAGGAGCAGCCGGTCAAGAGAAGTGGCAGGAGCCAGGCAAGGCGTTTCATGGACCCTCCGTAAGCAAGACGCAGTCAGGGGCTATTGTCTTTCACTTCCAACTGCTCTTGGGCCAGCATCAACAGCTCGTAGAGCTCGCTGCGCTCTACCTTCAGGCGTATCAATGCGACCTTGGCGCGGGCGCGGGTCAGGCGAACACGGAGGCTGCGCCACGTCTCGCGCAGCCCACGCACGTAGCGCAGCATGGCCATGCCGCCGAGCAGGCTCAAAACCCCCACAAGCAGGCCCACCAGCCACGCGGTGTCGGGCATGCCGTCCACGTGGCCCTGCACCCAGCCAGCGAAGTGCCAGGCTCCCAGTCCCGCCGCCAGCCAGCTCAAGGGGTAGGTCAGTGTGCCCACCATGATCTTGACCGTCGCATCGTCCCGAGGGGAGCGCGAGAACTTCTTCGTAACGGCCCATCCAATCATGGTCGCAGGCCCGTTGACCACCAGGCCGATGATGAGCAAGGGGGGCATGACCAGGACCAATCCTGCCAGCTGCAAGAGCAGCAGGGAGACCATAGAGGGCGAGAACAGACCGGGGGCTTGGTCTAGGTCGCTGTCGTCTAGACCCAAGGCTTCCAGGTCCCCGTCGTAGCGGCCCATGCGTTCCAACAGCGCATCAAGGGCCTTAGGGTTTTGCTCCCTCAGCACGCGGTGCCCTTCCCAAATGCGGCCCACGCCCTCCACCCGCTCCTGGAAGCTGGCCCGGTCGGCGGACGCGCCCGCGCGTTTGGCGCGTTCGGCGCGGACCACACTGGCGCTACGCTGCATCAGACGGTGCAGCTCCCACGACTCGGTGGCGTGTACGGAGGCGTTTAGGCGGGCCTCGATGAGATCCCGCAGCTCTCGGGCCGGCTCGATGAGCTCCTCCGGAGTAGCCTGGGGTGCGGGGTCAAAGTCCAGGTGCTCGGGCAGCTCCATCGGCGGATGGAAGACCACCAATACGTCGGAGCGCCACAGGGTCTTGTTGTCGTAAAACAGCCCCACTGGCAGGATGACAGGGGAGGGGGCCTTCTCGGTCTCCGGGTGGATGCGCTGGAGCTGGCGGGCCCGGTAATAGAAACGCGCGGCGCCGGACTTGATGGGGCTCAGGTAGGGATTGTCGTGGGTGTCGCCCTCTGGAAAAAGAGCGGCAAACTTTCCCTTTGCGACAGCATCTGCCAGGGCATCCAGGCTGCCCGCGTTCTGCTCGCGGCGCTGCTCGGGGCTCAAGTCCTTCAGGTCCTCGGCCCGGTAGATCGGGACGGTGTCCATCTCCTTGAGCACCGTGCCAATGAGAGGAATCTTGAGCAGTCCGTGGCGTGCGCCAAAGACCACTTCACGGGGGAAGCTGTTCACCAGCAGGGCCGGATCGATGACCCCGGAGACGTGCCAGGACACCAGGATTCCGCCGCGGTCTTGGGGCACGTTCTCCAGGCCTTGCACGCGGATGCTGCGAAAGAAGCTGCCCAAGACCACGCGGAGGGTCAGCAGGACGTTGTCGCGGAGGATGGACATCCGAAAGAGATATCCGATTGCTCAGACTTGGCACCGATACTGCAATTGGCTGGGTTCACGGAATCGGAGTCCCCCATGTATCCCTTGCTCTCGCTGCTCCTGGCCCAGGCCAATCCCCCCGACAGCACGCTTCAGAAGGCGATCAACGCCGCAAAGCCGGGGGAAACAGTGCAGCTGCCTGCCGGGCCCATTCAGTGGCCGCTGCGGGTGGAGGGCGCACAGAATCTACGGATCGTTGCGCAGCCGGACACGGTGTTGAACTGCGGAGATGACCAGCGGGTGCCGTGCCTGCTGATTCAGGACAGCCAGGGCGTGCGAGTAGAAGGCCTGCAGATCGCAGGACATCCGCGACGCAACTTCCTCTTGGTGCAGGACAGCACGGAGGTTGTGCTGGATGGCGTGCGCGTTCACCGCGGAGCGCTCCGGGTGGACAACGCTCAGGTCCTCATCCAGAACAGCACGCTCGCAGACCTGGACCAGCCGATGCTCGCCACCCACACCGGCGGCGCAGAGCTTGAGATCACCGCCTCCTACCTGATCGACATCTCCTTCTACCCAGCCAGACAAGCACCCGACTGGCTGCACCTGCACCACAACAACATCACCCTGTCCCTTGGTGTCCATGGGGCAAACAGCCACCACAACCTCATCCAGGGTGGGCCGGCCCGTAGGCCCGCGATGGACCGAAACCTGAGCATGTTGGACCCGGGCTTTGTAGACCCAGGCCGGGGAGACCTTCGGGTGCACAGCCAGAGCACTGCGCTGGAGGGCTTCGGGGTGCCGGGACCCCGGGTGAGCGTCGGGGACAAGCTGCCCCTTCACAGCACCGCTCTGCTCGGGGTCCTTGGC
>JBLHMA010000456.1:0-4511 GCA_047621545.1 Cognaticolwellia sp.
GAGCCTGCGAGGAAGTCGAACACATTGAGCCCAACCTGACCTTGCAAGGACTACGCCTGCTCTACGAGCTCAACAAGTGAAGATCCCATTCGACCGCTTGGGCATTCCCGTTGAACACCGGGACAAGCTCCTTCCAGAGGCTCCAGTACGTGCCCGCTTGGCCATTGCCAAGGGGATGCTGCCCCTGCCGCCCGACGTCCAAGTCTCCGCGGTCTACGTGCTCCTGGGCCACAAAGAGCGCGCCGTTCGCAAGGCCGCCGCACAGACCCTTCAGGAGATGGACTCCGAGGTGACATTGCGCGCCATTTCTCAGCGCACACACCCCAAGGTCTTGGAGTACCTGACCGAGTACCGTACGGGGGACCAGGACTTCATGGAGCGGGTCTTTGCGCTCCCGAACGCCAACGACCGTACCGCTTGCATGATCGCCGGAGCAGCTCGCGGGGACTTGGTCAACGTCATTTGTCGCAACCAGTCCCGCCTCCTGATGACCCCCAAAGTCTACCTGTCCCTCAAGGCCAACCCGGAGACCACCCAGGCCCAGCTCGAGCGGGTGTACAGCTTCCTGCGCATGCAGAGCTCTCTGCCCGATGAGACCGCTCCAGTCCCAGCGTTGGCACCGGCGACCCAAGTGGAAGAGGGCACGCCCACCTCGGCCAGAACCGCTCCCAAGCTCAAGAAGGTCAAGGTCTCCGAGCTGACCGAGATGAGCATCGAAGCCGAGGTCATGGCAGCCCTGCTGAACCTGCCCAGCCCCTTCACCAATCCCCACATCGCCAGCCGCTTGGAGATCCTGGTCGCAGAACAACCCGACGGGTCTACGATCGACGGGGACCAGATCTTCTCATTCTCCTTTCAGGATGACGCGGAGCAGTTCTCTCGGTCCATGGTCACCGAGGATGACCTGGCGCCAGAGGAAAAGCTGAGCGTCGCTCAGCAGATCTCAGCCATGACCACAGGCTCCAAGATCAAACTGGCATTTCTGGGCAACGCCGAGGCGCGAAAGCTCCTGCTGCGAGACAAGAACAAGCAAGTGGCCGTCGCGGTGGTCAAGTCTGGCCGACTCTCAGACTCGGAGGCCGCCTCCATCGCGGCCAACAAGAACCTCCACGGGGACGTCCTGCGCGAGGTGGCGATGAACAAAGAGTTTTTACGCAGTTACAAGGTCAAGATTGGGCTGGTCAACAACCCAAAATGCCCTGTCAGTGTGGCCGTGGGACTGGTGCCCCTGCTGCAGCGCTCCGACCTGGCCTCGCTCGCTCGGAACAAGAACGTACCCAGCGTAGTCCGCCGGACCGCCAAAAGGACGGTCCAGCAGCGCCTGGACAACAAGTAGCGCTTCAGCCCGCAAAGGGTGTGAAGGGCTGCTCAGTCGCCTCAGCGACCGCCTTGTAGGTGACCCTTCCGTGCGCCACGTTCAAGCCCTTGGCCAAGGACGCATTGGAGAGCACCGCGGACTTCCAGCCCTTGTTGGCAATCTGCAAGCCGTAGGGAATGGTGGCGTTGTTCAGGGCAAAAGTGCTGGTGCGAGCAACGGCACCGGGCATGTTGGCCACAGCGTAGTGGACGATGCTGTCCACAATGTAGGTGGGGTCTGCGTGGGTGGTGGGCTTGGTGGTCTCCACGCAGCCTCCCTGGTCCACAGCCACATCGACAATGGCGCTGCCTGGCTGCATCAAGGAGAGCATCTCTCGGCTGATGAGCTTGGGCGCTTTGGCCCCAGGCAGAAGCACAGCGCCGATGACCAAGTCCGACTTCCGGAGCATGCGCTCCATATTGTAGGGGTTGGAGTAGAGCGTCTTGACCCGGCCGTGGAACTGATTGTCAAACCAGCGCAAGCGGGGCAGGGAGACGTCCAATATGGTCACGTCAGCCCCCAAGCCAATCGCCATCTTCACGGCGTTCAAGCCCACGATCCCACCGCCAATCACTGTAACTTCTCCAGGTTCCACACCGGGAACGCCGCCCAAGAGCACACCGCTCCCGCCCGCGTGACGGGTCAGGCAGTGTGCGCCAGCCTGAACGCTAAGGCGACCTGCGACCTCGGACATAGGAGTCAAAAGTGGCAGTGAGCCATCGGGAAGCTCAACCGTCTCGTACGCGATGGCTACAACGCCAGCCTTCAGCAAGGCCTCGGTCTGAACCGGGTCCGGGGCCAAGTGCAGGTAGGTGTACAAGATCTGGCCTTCGCGCAACAGCGGGAACTCTGGAGCAATCGGCTCCTTGACCTTCCAGATCATGTCAGCGCGACCGTAGACTTCTTCTGCGGATTCGACAATCTGCGCCCCGACGCGGATGTACTCGTCATTCGACAGACCGGATCCGTCGCCGGCGCCGGATTCCACTAGCACCGTATGGCCGGCCCGCGTAAGGGCTAAGACCCCAGCTGGTACCAGTCCGACACGGTTTTCCTGAGGCTTGATCTCCGCTGGGATACCGACAATCATGGGCTACTCCTGTGTGCGTGCGGAGCCTAACCCAGGCCGGGGGCTTGGATGTGGCATGCCCGGTGCATACACTGGGCGACTCAAACGCGGAGGCCAGTTGTGGCCCGGTCCATGGAAGAACATCAACTCAGCTTCGACAACACCAACGCTCTGCGTGAGGTAAGTGGCGAGGTGGGTGCTCACTGGAAGCTGATCGGGCGAGAGCTCGGCGTACAGGTGCACCAGCGCGGGACCCGGGTGACGGTGGCCGGCCACGACAACAGCACCGATTTGGCAGCCGACTTGATTACCCAGCTCTACGAGTTGGCCATGAAGGGCACCAACATCACGACTTCGCTCGTGGAACACGCGACGCGATTGACACGCACCGACCCCGAGGTTCGCCTGGACGAGGTGTTCAGCGATGTGATCTTCGTCGCGCGAAACCGGAAACCAATCTTTCCGCGCTCGATGACCCAGAAGCAATACGTCCAGGCCATTCGTGAGAACGACATCGTCTTCGGTTTGGGCCCAGCCGGCACTGGCAAGACCTATTTGGCTGTCACCATGGCGGTTGCCGCCTTGTCTAAGAACGAGGTCAGCAAGATCATTCTCTGCCGACCAGCGGTAGAGGCGGGTGAGAAGCTTGGCTTCTTGCCTGGAGACCTAGTCGAGAAGGTGAACCCCTACCTGCGCCCCCTCTACGACGCACTGGCGGAGCTGGTCGGACAAGACAAGACGGTCCGCCTGATGGAGAAGGGGACCATCGAGGTCGCGCCGCTCGCTTTCATGCGCGGGCGCACCCTCTCCAAGTCCTTTGTGATCTTGGACGAGGCCCAGAACACCACAGCAATGCAAATGAAGATGCTGCTCACTCGCTTGGGGGTGGGGTCCAAGGCCGTAATCACCGGCGACCTGTCGCAGATCGACCTGCCGCCCAGAGAGAAGAGTGGTTTGGAGCAAGCAACTCGCATCCTTAAAGGGGTCCGCGGGATCGACCAGGTGACCTTCTCAGCCGGCGACGTGGTGCGGCACAGGCTGGTCAGCGACATCATTCGCGCCTATGATCGGGAAAGCCCTCAACGAAGAGAGAATCGATAGCACGCACCCCGCCCGACGCGGCGACGATCACACCCTGGACGGGCCGGCTCTCCGGTCTGCGGCGTGTGGCGGTCTTGGTATTGGTGTCCGTGGCCTGCGCACTGCTGCTGACAGACTTTCTGCGTGTCCCAGAAGTGGACTGGAAAGTAGGGGAGGTGGCCAGCCGAGACATCCAGGCGCCGTTCCCTTTCCGGTACGTCGACCAGGACACCACCGCGTCTAGGCAGCAGGCTGCCGCCCAGGCGATTCCGCCGGTGTTCGAACACGATACTGCAGCCTCCTCCCAGCTCCAGGCGCGCATCTCGACCGCGTTTGCTGCGGCCCGCCAGCGACATGCATCCACGGTTGCTGCGGCTACGGCCAGCGGGCAAGAGGACCTCTCTCCAGAGAGCCTGGAGGCCCTCGCAGTAGCCTTCATCAAGCAGGTGGGCTTGGGGCTGGAGCCGAGCGAGGTGGCCCCAATCGCCGCCCAAGGCTTCCCAAAAGGGAGCGAGGCTCTGATCAACGAGCTGGTCCTGGACGCTATGAGTGGCCTGATCATCGGCTCCCGCAGCGTCTTGCCAGCGACCCCTCCGGTCAGCGTCATCCGAAAGCCTGCCCAGGACGAGGCCAGGCTGGACAGCTTCGAGTCAGTTCTGACGGCAGAAGACGCTGCGCAGGGCCTTCACATCTACGCGCTCCAACACTTCGGCGACGCCGATCCCGTCCAGCTGCGAGCCGCAAAGGCGGTGGCCGAGGCAGCCATCCACGGAAACCTCAGCAGCGCGCCTGACCTCACCCAGCGCCGTCAGAACGCTGCAGAGAACGCCGTCCTCGACGTGGTCGTCAGTGTGGAGCGTGGCACTGCCCTGGTGCGCCAGGGTGACATCCTCACGGCCCATCAACTCCAGCAGCTCCAGGTGATGCAGAGCACCCACGCGGGCACCAGCCCGCTGCTGGTGAGCGGCTCGCTCGCCGTGTTCTGCCTCCTACTGCTTGCAAGCG
>JBLHMA010000457.1:0-4501 GCA_047621545.1 Cognaticolwellia sp.
GAACGAGGCCCTGTTGGGACGGCAGAGTCTGGCGAAATTTCACGCGTTGACCGCCCTGGAACAGAGCGCGTCGGCAGTGATTGAGACGGGTGCGGGCCAGGCGGGTGTGGACGCGCTCTTGGCTCTAGGCCAGGGCTATGAGGGCCTTGCCGGCGATTTGCTTGGGGCGCCGCTGCCACCAGGAATGGATCCTGGCGTGGCCGAACAGTATCAGCTGCTGCTCCAGGACCGTGCCGACATGTTGCTGCTCAAGGCCGAGTCCACTTACGAGGCCGCGTTGGAGCAATGCCTGCGGCTGGGTCTGTATGGGGAGACCCTGGAGACACTGGAAGGCCGGCTTGGAGCGCTAAATCCAGAGCGCTTTGCCCCTGCGGAGGAGCGCTTGTCCTCTGAGCCGATATGGAGCGATGAGAGGCAGCCTCGGCCCCCAGCTGAACGCACGGAGTAGAGCACGTTACTGGGTAGGTATGAACACTATCCTACCTGTCCAGATCTACTACGAAGACACCGACCATTCGGGTGTGGTGTATCACGCCAACTACCTGAAGTACTTCGAGCGGGCTCGGGAGCACCTGTTGGGTGTGCCTGAGCTGGTGCGCATGTGGGACGAAGACGGGGTGGGCTTTGTGGTCTACAAGGCGACGATGAAGTTCAAGGAAGGCGCGCGCTTCGGGGACCTGGTGCAAGTGCGCACCTCGGTCAAGAAGGAGAGCAACTACCGCTTGGTCTTCACCCAGCAGATCTGGCGCCCCGAGGGCAAGTTTCCCATGGTGGACGGCGAGGTCGAACTGGCCTGTGTGGACCGTGACTACAAGCTGATTCCCCTACCGCAGAGTGTTCTTGAACGGCTGGGAACGGACTAATCCTGCTTGGGTAGTTTGTAGGTAGACAGGTTGATCTGCTCCACCAATCCGCTCTTGGCGCGCCAAGTACGGACTTGGCGGCGGCCCTCTATCGCTGAGAGCCGCTCGAAACGTATGGGGCACTCAGAGATGGGGTGCGCAGCGTGCAGCGCGAAGCGCACGGAGGCTTCTTGCACGCTGATTCTCCAGGCCAGGTCCTGGCCCAGCGTGTTCTGTAGACGCAGGTCCTTGAAGGCCCATGCGACAGCGGCGTCCGAGCCTAAGGGGGTGTAGCGAGTGGCAGGCGTGTACAGATCGACGCTGTGGTTGTGTCGCTCCTCGATGCCCAGTCCGGCCTGGAGGGCGAGGTGATACATGCCGCCTGCCAACTGGCAGAGTCCGCCGCCCATGTCGGAGACCAGCTCACCGCCCAGCAGGCTACGGCCGGCTTGGAAGCCTGTCTCCTGAGTCGGCTGGCCGACAAGATGCCAGAACACAAAGCTCTGTCCCGGTGTCCAGCTGCGCTCGTTGATGTGGCTGGCAGCCAGCGCGATGTTGTTGAGCTTGGCTGCGGTGCTGGTGGATGGCTTGACGGGCTGGGTCAGGTGCAGCTGTTCGGGCCAGTCTGTAGTGCGTGAATCCCGGTGGACCCAGGCAGAAGATCTGGGTCGGTCGACTACAGAACGCTGTATCTGACGTAGGTGTCGGCGCAGGAACAGGGGGAAGCTCACATCAACCTCTGGAACTTGTAGAGTCTGTAGGAGGAGAAGCGGCGGAGTCGGCTCTTGGACAAGGCCTCGTCGGCTGGAAGCAGGGGCCCGCGCAGCCACTTTGGGAATCTGTGCACAGGCAAGGTCAGCACGCCTTGATCTGCGACCATGCGCCACCCCGGTCCGGCCAAGCCCTTTAGGTGTCCCGGGTCCAGGGCTGTGGCGCCGTGCCAGCCAGTGGGCTGGGTCCGGGTGAGCCGGCGGCGTGAGAGGGAAGGGGCATCGACGACGATGTGGCCGCCAACCCGCACGACGCGGTGGAGCTCTTTGAGAAGGGTCTGGATGGTGGCCAGGTCCAGGTGCATGAAGACGTGCATGCTGAAGGCGGCGTCGAACGCGTCGTTCTCGAAGGGCAGCTCTTGCCCGGACATGAGGCGCAGGTCGTGGCTCGGATGATGGGTGCGCGCTTGCTCCAGCATGGCGGGACTCAGGTCCGTGCCAGCAGTGGCCAGCTCTAAGAAGCGGCCGGTGCCGCAGCCTAAGTCCATGATGTTGCTCTGCGCGGGCAGGAACTCCCGGAGAATCCGGGTCTCCTGAAGATGCAGATGACGGCCGTAGGAGTTCTGAAAGCGGTCCACGTCGTAGGTGGGCGCCAAGCGCTCGTAGTAGGCGAGGATGTCTGTTGGCGTTGGCTTCGGCATGTGGGGCATGTGGGGCATGTGGGGAAGCTTTGCAAGCTGGGTGCCAGCTCTATGTACCGCCCGGTGGACCCTCGCTGAGGCTTGCTGCTTGGATTTGTGTCGGCAGCGCAATCCATTGCATCAGGTTGGTGTGTCGACGTCGTCCCAGTCGGCGTCGTGCCAGCAGGTGATCCAGTTCAGAGCGCCATGGCGTTCCACGAGCACGCCAGGGTGCAGTCCTGCTGTAGGGGCTTGTTCCTTTCGGGTGGCCTGGCGGGCGGCCCAGTGCAGTCTCAAGTGCAGGTCCAAGGCGTCCAAGATTTCGGCATCGCTGCGCACGGCGGCACGGGCCACCAGACCTTCTTCCCCCAGCTCAAAGACGGTCTTGGCCAGGGTGGGCACATCGGCGATCTGATCCGGCCAGCTCAGCTCGGGCAGGTGTCCCAAGGCCCACAGGACGACGGCCAACGCCTCGTAGCGCCAGGCGTGGTTCACGATCTGCTGGGCATCCGGCGCTTCATCGGACAAGAAGCTGGCCTCGGCCGGGGAGAGCTGTGCGCTGGGCATGCGGGCTTGGATCTGGGCGGCGGGGACGGGCTGTCCACTGTGGAGTCCTTCGGCGTAGACCGAGACCGAGAGCAATGCCAGAGCGCGACCGGCGAGCTCCTCGGGATCCCTCGTGGCCTGCTCTCCTTCGCCTAGGACCGGGGGGAGTCCAGCGGGAACCGAGATGCCTCTCTCAGCGAGGAGCGCCGTGGTGCGCGCTTTACGCTGGTGGGCATCTGCCGGGTAGGGCACCTGCGCGTCGGGGTGGCTAGCTCCGTCTTTGCCCGAGACCAGGACCAAGCCTGCGGGGTCGCGCACGCTGGCGTCGGCCAAGAAGATCAGGGCGTTGGCTCGTCCGGCCCAGTCGCTCATGGCATCCAAGTGCTCTTCCTCCACCTGCAGGCTCAGGTGGTTCTGCACGCGTTGGATGTGCTGAATGACGTGGTAGAGCGTCGCGCTCATGGGGCGGGTGCCCCCTTGGGTGACAAAGCCGACAAAGCCCTGTAGGTGCTCGGCCAGGTCGGGATCCTGTGAGTCCCGGCTGCCCAGCAGGGTGTGGGGGAAGTCCAGCTCGGGGAGCTCCCAGAGGGTGCAGTAGAGGTTGACCGGGTTGCTCATGGGCTCTCCTTTGTGCTGCCGCTGACCCAAATGTCGACTTGGTCCAGCACGGTATCGCCTTGTAGCAAGGCCACGCGGTGGGGCCCAGGTGTGGGGACCCAGCGGCCCACTTGGTGGGCTTGAAGCTCGGCGATGGGTTGCTCGTCAATGAGCCAAATCAGGTCTTGGTTCGAGTCCCCATGACCGCGCAGGGCGATGGCCTGGGTCTCGGGATCCCGCTGCGGGTCCAGGTACCAGACGCTGTCGGCGGCAGGGGACAAGATGCGGCCGGAGGTTGCGGCTTGGGTGGGCTGGATTGTGCAGGAGTGGTCCTGGGTGGGCCAGGGGTCTTGGCCAGCCGCCTGAGCCCATGCTTTGGCTGAGCTGGGGTAGCGCAGCAGAAGGGTGGGCTCGGCCCCCGGGCAGCCTGTCGCCAGAGCGCCGCTGGTGTCCAGCTCCGCCAAGGTCCACCACGTGTCGGGTTCGGTGGGCTGGGTCCCGCGTAGGAAGAACTCTCGCACCACGCTTGGGCAGTTCTCAGAAGGGGCCATTCCGCTGGGCAGGCAGATCGGCGCCCGGGTGATGGACTTGGGTCGGAGGAAGTCCTGTTGGCCGCTATAGGGATCGTGCGTGAGCGCTACTACTTGAGCCATCAGGGGACCTGCACCCGTGACTCCGCTGACCGAGGCCATGGGGCTGCCGTCAAAGTTGCCCACCCACACAGCGACCACGACCTGGGGTGTGGCGCCCACAGCCCAGTTGTCTCTCCAGCCCACCGATGTGCCCGTCTTGGCGGCCAAGGGATGCTCGGGTTCCAACACGCTGTCCGCCCCAAATGCCGGAGCGCGTGCGTTTGGGTCATCCAACGCTTTCAGGGTGAGCCACCAGGCCCCTGGCTCTCCGACCTGGCGCTTGGCTGGGGTGCTCTCGGGAGTGAGCTGCGCTTCGATCGCCAAGCCTTGTCGGGCCATGGTGGCGAAGGCGCTGGCCAGCTGGAGCAGGGTGACCTCGCCGGAGCCCAGTACGAGCCCGAGCCCGTAGTGATCTGGACGCTCCTCCAGGGCAAAGCCCAGGTCTTCCAAGCGCCGATGAAAGCTGGCCACCCCGACCTGCTCCAATAGGCGCA
>JBLHMA010000458.1:0-4498 GCA_047621545.1 Cognaticolwellia sp.
GCTCTGGTGGAGCCCAGCCTTGGCCTGTACGTCGTCTGCGACGGCATGGGCGGCTTTAAGCGCGGGGACGTAGCAAGCTCCCTGGCATGCTCGGTTGTCCTGGAATCAATCACCGCTGGAAAACGCACATTAAACCTACATGCTGAGCAGGGAAGCTCCGCGACCACTGCCGCCGTTCAGGCCCTTCTCCAGAACGCCGTGCAGCGGGCCTGCGAGGAGATCTACCAAGCTGGCGCCAGCATCGCCGGAGACGGCGGCCGCATGGGCACCACCCTAGACGCCGTGCTCGTCATTGGGAATCAGGCCTTCACTGCCCATGTCGGCGACGGCCGCATCTACCTCCTGCGCGGCGGCGAGTGCCACCAAGTGACAGAGGACCACAGCTTGGTCCAAGAGCAGCTTCGCGAGGGCTTGATCACCCCTGACCAAGCCAGAAAGGCCAAGAACAAGAACGTGATCACCCGAGCCCTTGGGGTCTTTCCCAGCGTGCTGGTGGATCTGCTCTACATGCAGCTGGCCCCAGGCGATGCGCTGCTGCTCTGCTCCGATGGCTTGCATGGCTACGTGGGCGCGCCGGAGATGATTGAGCCCGTGGCATCGGGCAAGGCCGGCGGAACCGAGGCGCTGGTCAACCGTGCCAACAAACGCGGCGGACGAGACAACATCACTGCCCTTGTTGTCAGCGTTTCCGCCGAGAACCCTCAAGCCGAAGCGACCCAGGCTGGCGCCACACAGCACATCGAAGCCTTGCGGCGCTGCGACCTGTTCTCCTTCTGCACCTACCGCGAGCTGGTCCAGATCTCCGGCCTTTGCGAGACCCGACAGGTACCCGCCAACACCACCCTGTTCGTGGAAGACGAGCTCGGCGGCGAGTGCTTCATCATCGAGAGCGGCGCGGTCGAGATTCTGCGCGGCGGCGTAACCTTGGCCAACTTGGGCCCCGCTGCCTACTTCGGCGAGATGTCCTTCATCGACTCCCCCCGGCGCAGCGCGACCGTGCGGACCACCGGGGCCAGCCAGTTTCTCGTGCTCTCCCGAAACGAGTTCCTGCGCTTGGTCCGTCAGGACTCGGCTCTGGCAACCAAGCTGATGTGGCGCCTGCTGCACCACTTGGCCCGCATGGTGAGAAACGCCAACGCCCGGGTATTGGCCGGGGTCACTACGCTGGAGATTGACTCGATCGACCTGGATCTTGATCAATAGGTCGCCCTGAGACTGCAGGCGCATCAACCGGTGGTAGGCTTCCCCGGTGAATCCAATTTTGGTCTGGTTTTTGGGTGCGGGCTTGCTTGCGCAGGATGGTTGGGGTGGCTCCCAAGACGCGCCCGATCCGACGCCTGAAGCTTCCGGCGAATCCGCCCGCAAGCCGCCCCCCGAGGGCCCAGCCCAGCCGACTTTCGTCATGCCCAATCTGCTCTCGGTGCCTCAGATTCCCTGGCCCGAGGGTGCGCCCTTCGAGCCGGCGTCCGTGTCTCTGGTCCTGGTCTTGGGGACGGAGGGTCAGGTCTTAGAGGTCAGCGCAGCCACTGGGGAGGAACCCTTTCTGACCTTGGCCGTCCTGGCTGCACCGGGCCTGCAGTTCTCTCCTGCCTATGAGCGCGGTGATCCGGTCGAGGTAGAGCTGCCCTTTGAGTGGCCCTTCAACCCACCCCCCGTCAACGTGAGTGGCCAGCTGGTCATCGTCGGCGAGGGAGACAACAGTGCGGCCCGGGTCAGCCTGACCCTGGATGGACAACCCTTCGGCGAGACCGATGAGAATGGTGCTTTTGCTGCGCGCTTGGTCCCACCCGGCGCACACCAGCTCAGCATCCAGGACCCCACCCTGAGCATGGCGCCCCTGGACTTTGTGCTTGAGCCCAACCAAGTCGTGCAGCTCACACTGGTCGCTCTGCCCCAAGGCAACGACAACGTGGTGGTGGGCGTGTACACCCGCAAGCGCTCAGAGGTGGTCACCCGCAGCATGAGCGCCGAGGAGCTGCGTACGACCCCAGGGACCATGGGGGACCCGGTTCGCGCGGTGCAGAACCTGCCCGGTGTCGTGCGCACGCCTTTCGACTCCGGCTGGCTCATCGTGCGTGGCGGCTCTCCCCGCGACACCGGTGTATTCATCGACGGTCAGCGCGTGCCCTTGGTCTATCACCTGGGCGGCTTTACCTCGGTGCTGCACCCCTCCATGGTCGACACCGTAGACTTTATGCCCGGCGGTTTTGGCCCACGCTACGGACGGGCCATCGCGGGTGCAGTAGACCTGAGTTCTCAGGCCGCGACCCAAGAATACCGGGTCGAGGCGGGGGCGGACTTGGTGCACGCCGGTGGGTTCGTACAGGTGCCCCTCAACGATGAGGTGTCCATGGCCGCCAGCCTGCGCCGCTCCTATCTGGACCGCGTCGTCTCGGCGGTGACCACCCCCGAGCAAGCCGCCATCGTTCCCCGCTTCTATGACTGGCAGGTGCGCTTAGACGGCAAGGACGCTGGCGTATTCTACCTGGGCTACAAGGACAGCATCAACGCCCCAACCGGCCTGAACGGGGACACGGTAGAGGTGAGCATCGTGACCCACCGGGTCCTGGGCCGCCTGGAGCGGGACACCAGCCTGGGCCACTTGACTCTTAGGCCGGTCTTTGCAGACGACAGCTACTACCTGGACTACAGCGAGGACAGGGACGAACGCCGAACCCGAACCGGCAGCCTGCGTGTGCAGTTAGACTCCGGCGAAGGCCAGAGCTGGGGCATCCAGTCCGGTCTGGACAGCGAACTGAGCGCCTTCCGCATCAACGTGGCCACAAAATGTGGCTCAGGCGCGTGCCCTGGCATCGTCAAACAGGCCATCTTGGGCTCCGCGGACCCCTACCTGCGCGTGCGCTTCGGAGACCAGAGCGGCAGCCACCTGCTGCTTGGCGGCCGAATCGACACCCTCATGGTCGACTCTCAGCAGCTGCGTTGGGCCCCCTCACCTCGCGCTGCTGCGGTCGTGCGAGCCAGCGAGCGCTGGACCTTGGTAGGCGACGCCGGGGTCTACCACCAGTACCCGCCAATCGAGTGGGCCGTCGGACTGCCCACCGGCCGCTACTTGGATCTCGAGCAGAGCCGCGGCTTTGGCGGCGGAGCCCACTGGCAAGCCCCACAGCTCTCCTTCGACGTGGACGCCTACTGGCGACACATGGACCAGCTCACCATCTTCGAAGAGGACGGTTCCACCGGCCAGGGCCAAGGCAAAGCCTACGGAATCGAGACACTCTCGCGCTTCCGCTACGGCGGCTTTTCCGGTTGGGTGGCCTACACCTACAGCCGCTCCCTACGGCGGGACGAAGCCGGCGATGGCTGGCAGGCCCATACCTACGACCAGCCCCACTATTTCGTGCTCGTCGGTGCCTATCAGCTGCCCAAGAACTGGAGCCTGAGTGCCCGTTTCCGAGCGGGCTCTGGCTACCCCAGAGAGCCCGATGCAGACGACGCGATCGACATCCTGACCCAGAACGAGGTCCCCTTGGACATGACCTCGACCCGGCTACCGAACTACCACAGCCTGGACATCAAGATCTCCCGGCTACAGGACGTGCGTTCCTGGGAGTTGGAGTACTACCTGGACATCCAGAACGTCTACAACCGGCGCATCCCGGAGCCCGTGATCACTGGCATTGACGACCGGAACACGGCCTATGGATTCGGCCTGACCACCCTACCGATCTTCGGTGTCAAAGGCGCATACATCCGCCAGCGCTAAGTACACTGGCCGCCGCGCAACTTCTGCGTACCTGCGGCATCCAAAGGCAGCCCAGGAACCCCAATGCCACTGCTCCTGCTCGCCCTGGCTTGCACCGCCTCCTCCAGTCAGGACACCCCCACGCCAACGGACAGCGTCCCGGACAGTGCACCCGACACTGGCGGACCCGGGGACTGGGTCGACCCCTTGAGCATCCGCATGGACCTGGGGGTGAATGACCCAGGCATGGAGCTCACCGACGCGGTGATGGCTGGAGACTACCTGGTCCTCGCGGGCCAGCAGCAGCAGGGAAAAGGTGGTGTCTGGCTCTTTGACCACGCCAGCAACCCCTCGGATCCCCAGTACATTGGGACCACCTCGCTGCGGAACGTGCAGCAGGTCTGCTGGGACGGCGAGAAGATCTGGGGCAGCGACCGCAGTTCCTCGCTGTACCGCTTCAGCATCGGCCCCGACGGGGTCACTGAAGACCGGCACTGGGACCTGGGCCCCAACGACGGCGGCGTGAGCTGCGATACCAACTATGTGGCCGCCGCCCGCGGCAGCATGGGCGCCTATTTGTGGGAGAAGAGCGGCGATATCATCACTGAGGTGGCCTTCTTCGACGAGAAGGTCACCGAGGTCCTGCTGGCTGGCGAGTTTCTGTACCTCCTGGCCCCGGATGCGCTGATCAAGGTGCGCACCGACACCCACGAAGAGGTGAGTCGCTTGGGCCTTGTGGGCTACTGCCGCGACTTGGAGGCCGACTCCATTGGCCTAGTGATGGCCTGCGGGAGC
>JBLHMA010000459.1:0-4466 GCA_047621545.1 Cognaticolwellia sp.
GGATGTGATCGCCGATCACAACGCGACTGCCGTTCAGCGCTACCTCGATGCCGGTGCCGTGCCCTTGGGCGTGAGCAACACATCCGAGCTCTGCATGTGGATGGAGTCGGACAACTTGGTTTATGGCCGGACGAACAACCCCTACGATCCCACCTGCACTGTGGGCGGAAGCTCCGGGGGCGAGGGCGCACTGGTGGGGGCTGGCGCAGCACCCTTTGGGCTGGGTTCGGACATCGGCGGGAGCATACGTATGCCGGCCTTTTTCAACGGTGTCTTTGGGCACAAGCCTAGCGGCGGGTTGGTTCCCGGCACGGGTCAGCACCCCATGGCCGAAGGTCGGGCCTTGCGGTACCTTGGCACGGGCCCGATCTGCCGAAAGGCCCAGGATCTCTGGCCTCTCTTGCAGATCCTTGCAGGTCCCGATGGACTGGACAAGGGCTGCGAGCCCATGGAGCTTGGGGATCCTAACCACGTAGACATCGCCTCTCTGCGGGTGCTGCACATTCCAGACAACGGGAGGCAGTCGGTCTCACAGGACCTGCGACAAGCCCAAGCCCGCGTGGCAGAAGCGCTCAAGGCTGCCGGCGCAGAGGTGGAAGAGCTGCGACTCCCTTCCATGAAGCATGGCTTTGACATCTGGTCTAGCAGTCTTCAGCTGGCCGACGGCACCCCATTCACGACACTGATGGGGGACGGCGAGCCGGTCTCTGCCCTGGTGGAGCTGATGCGCCTTGGGATTGGCCGGCCCAACCACACGTTGATGGCCTGCATGCTTGGACTCACGGAGTCCCTGGGCGCACTGCTGCCCAGACGCGCCCAGCGTTTCGTGGACATGGGTTTGGAGCTCAAGGCGGAGCTGGAGGAGCGCCTTGGGGATGATGGGGTGTTGCTCTACCCCTCCTACTCAATGCCGGCGCCCAAGCACGGCTTGGCGGTGCGCCGACAGATGCGCCTGAACTTTGACTACGCCTACACCGCGCTTCTCAACGTGATGGAGTTGCCTGTGACCCAGGTCCCCCTTGGACTCAACGCCCAAGGATTGCCCCTGGGCGTTCAGGTCGGTGCCGCCCATGGCCAAGACCACCTGACGGTGGCGGTGGCCAAGTGGGCGGAGCAGGAGTTCGGGGGCTGGGTGCCGCCTTGGACCTGCTGAGCTAGCCGCGAACCGCCAGCCGCACCAGCACGCTCAGGCGATGTTGGCGCTGCCGCCGACCTTGGGGCTGATCAGCGGAATACTGATCTCCTGGCCCAGGCTCAACTTGTTGGGATCGATGGCATTGGCGGTGGCGATGCGGGTGTACTCACCGGCGTCTCCGTACCAATGTTTGGCTATCTTGCCCAAGGTCTCGCCCTTGGCCACTATGTGCTTGGGAGCACCGGTGGGGGGGATGCGCAGCACTTGGCCCGGGTAGATCTCGTCGGGGTCGGTGATCATCGGCACGTTGGCGCCGAAGACGGTCTCAAAGAGACGCATGATGCCGTAGTGCTCCTTGGCGATCTTGGAGAGCGTGTCTCCCTTTACGACCGTGTGGTAGACGGCGGGTGGGGCAGGGTTGTTGACCTGGATGCGGTTGTCGACAACTTCGACGCCGTCGTGGTTACCTACGATCAAGCAGCACTTTTCAGAGTCGCCCGTGGAGGTCGACTCACCGGAGATGGTGGCCGTGCCGGCGGCGTAGCTCAGGGCAAAGTTGGTGATGGACAGGCCACGGCTGGTGACCGCAGTGCGCAGTGCCTCCGCGATCTGTGACTCCGTGGCCTGGGTGTCGGCGGCCTTCTCGGCGACAGCCTTGAGCTTGCCCTCCTTGCGGGCCTCTTCTTTGCCGAAGCCGACCTTGCGGCCGGCGCTCTTGATGAAACTCATCAGTCCCATGGGTACATCTCCGATGTCTGGGTTGGATGCGAACTCTATCCGATCCACGCTCCCGCATTCTTACGCGCGACTGGGCCCCACCATTCTTCGACAGCATGGGGCGCAGGCAGGCTCAGCTCAGTCTGGCGCTGTGGTAGTGCCAGCGGCTGCCGATGCGGGTGAAGTGACTGACCTCACCAAAACTCGCGTCGCGGCCCTGTTGGCGCAAAGTGGCGTAGAAGCTGACCATGCCGGTCTGGCCGGTGGTGGCGCTGTCTAGGATCTTTAGGCCTATGAACTGGGTCTGCTCACAGAAACCCCTCAGCTCCTCTGCCCAGGTCTCCAAATCCGCCCGAAACTGCGGTCCGGTGGGGTCCGTTGTCTCCTGGATATAGACCACCTCTCTTATGGCATATGCCGCGAATCTAGAACGCATCAATTCTTCTGGTATGCCCGGGGCTTTGCCCAGGTGAAAGGGGCGACAACAGCGCTTGTAGCGATCCCCAGAGTGGCAGGGGCAGGGGGCGTTACCGGAGAGAATCATAGGGACAGGTTAGCTCTGCTTGTATGGAAACTCCCCCGATTGACCGTCTTGGTTTTGTCCGCGTCCCCCCGCAAGGTGGGAGCGCCGAGACTTGGCTGCAATGCAACGCCTGCCAAAAGCGCGAGCGATTTTGGATCGAGGCGGACCGGGTTCGCTGCAGCTGCGGTGCGGCTTACGACCACGCAGCTGTCGAACAGGTTCAGGTCCCAGTGTCTGAACTGAGCTGGGTTCCTTTCGACAAGGGACCGGTTCAGCTCGCGGAGATGGAGGTGGATTGGCGCCGCATCGGAGCGTTGCTGTTGGTGCTTGCTCTGGCTGCTGGCGTCATCAGCGCGCTGTTGTCCTGAGGGATGTCCCAGAGCATTGGTCTGACCGCATAGACAGCGCTGCGACCTTTTGCTAGAGTCTTGCGTCTCTGAACCCCATGGAGGACGCCTTGGATGTGCTGAGCGGAATGCAGGCCTTCGTCAAGGTCGTCGATGAAGGGAGCTTCACCAAGGCTGCGGCAAGCCTGAGCATGCCCAAGAGCACATTGTCCCGGCACGTCGCCGCTCTGGAGGACCGCCTGGGCGTCCGCCTCTTGCACCGTACGACCCGCTCACTGCGGCCGACGGACGTGGGCATGGCTTACTACGAGCGCTGCACTCAGATCGTCAACGACGTGGAGGAGGCCGAGGCTGCGGTCACCCAGCTTCAGACTTCACCTCGCGGCACCTTGCGGCTCTCCGTAGGGGTCACCTTTGGCTACATGTTTGTGCCTTCTCTGATCTCCTCCTTCTTGCGGCAGCACGACAGCGTGGATGTAGAGGTTCAGCTCTCGGATCGCATGGTCGATCTGGTTGACGAAGGCTTCGACTTGGCGCTGCGCGCCGGCGTGCTGGGCGACAGCTCTCTGATAGCGCGAAAGCTCGGTAGCGCGACCCGAGCCTGCGTGGCCAGCCCTGAGTATCTGCGCTTGCGTGGCACGCCCAAACGTCCCAGTGATCTGCGCAGCCATGATTGCCTCCGCTATGGCTATGAGCGAAGCGGCAGCTCGTGGGGCTTTGCGAGTGCCCGGGTGCCCGTCTCTGGCCCGCTGACCGCCAACAATGCAGACATCCTCCGGGAGGCGGCCATCGACAGCTTGGGCTTGGCCTTTATGCCCCGCTTCATGGTGGCTCAAGCCATCCAGGAGGGGACCCTGGTCGAGGTGCTCGGTGAGCACATCGCTCGGGAGGGTGGGGTCTATGCGGTCTACCCCCACAGCCGGCACCTAAGCGCCAAGGTGCGTGCCTTTGTAGACCATGCCATTCAGCACTTCGGGCCCACAGCGCCTTGGGACCAGGAATAGCCCCATGACACAGGGCCAAGCGCCCGAAGCCTTAGAGCTCCTGGCCAAGGATCTGGGCTTGAGCATCAGCACCTCGCTTGTAGTTCAGGCCCTGGAACGTCTGACCTCGATGGAGCTGCAGCGGGCCCTCTGGATGCTCCAGGGCATGGACCCCGGGATTGAGCCCTTCGGCCTGCTTCGGGGGGATCCTGCCAGCGGCGCTGCCCGCGTCCTGGGGCTCAGCTGGGTTTTGGGTGTCTGTGTTCAGGGAGAGGCGGATCTGCGTGTTTCGTTGTTGGAACGCATGCCCACAGGTCGTGCCCTTCTGGCCGCTGTGCGACCCCTCGGCGTCGTCGAGGACAGCGTGTTGCCCCACCTGCCAGGTCTCCGGACGGCTTGGCTTCCGGTGGTCGGAGAGACTTTGGCTCAAGGTGAGGTGCTGCTTCCCAAGGTCATCCAGGCTCTTGAAGGGGTTCAACCCATCGTTGGACCCCAAAGCTTTGCGTGGCTTGGAGAGCGCTTCGTTCAGGAGCTGGCTCTGCGTCAGGCCGCGGATCCGGTGGCGGCCCTGGCCCCCAGTGCGCCCCTCACACCCCCTCCTGAGCTCACCCTCTCCAGCACCGCTGGTCTTCCCTTTGGACCTCCCAGCAGCGCTGCACCTCTACGGGGGGCACCACCGCCCCAAAGGCGGCCCTTCCCCATGCTGGAGGAGCCTTTCGTGCCGGCGGATGACGCCCACTGGCCACCGGTCCGGGACGCAG
>JBLHMA010000460.1:0-4459 GCA_047621545.1 Cognaticolwellia sp.
GCCGCCGGCGGGCACTATTCAGCCCCGCTCGTGCTTCTGAGCCCGTCCCATCAGCGCAGCCATGGCCTGCTTCGGGTCCTTGTTCTCATAGAGGATGCCGTAGACCTGTTCGGTAATGGGCAGCTCCACGCCAAGCTTTAGGCCCAAGCCCCGAGCGGAGCGCGTAGTGACCACCCCCTCTGCAACCTGACCCAGCTCCTCCAAGATCTGGTCCAAGGTCTTGCCTTGACCGAGCGCCAAGCCGACACGCCGGTTTCGCGAGAGATCGCCGGTGCAAGTCAGCACCAAGTCTCCCATCCCAGCCAAGCCCGAGAAGGTCAGCGGATTGGCGCCCTTGGCAACCCCCAGACGGGTGATCTCAGCCAATCCCCGGGTGATGATCGCCGCCCGCGCATTCAGGCCCAGCCCCATGCCATCGGCCATGCCGCAGGCGATGGCCATCACGTTCTTAATGGCGCCGCCGATCTCCACGCCCACCACATCATCGGAGTGGTAGACCCGGAATGAGCTGCCATGAAAGGCCTCGGCCACACGCTTGGTGGCGGCGGGATCTTTGCCAGCTACGACGACAGCGGTAGGCTCGCCTCTGGCGACCTCGGCTGCGAAGCTGGGTCCGCTGATCACACAGATGCGCCGATCACTCTCCAACACCTGGGACATGACCTCGTCCATGGTCAGCAGGCTGCCCTGCTCCACCCCCTTGGCAGCGCAACACAGGATCGTGTCATCGGGCAGGTGAGGCCGCAGATCGGTGAGCGCCCCCCGCAACGCCTGGCTGGGGATGGTCAGGACCGCCAGCTCTGCGTTCTCCAGCACCCAGTCCACGTCGCTGCCCACGGAGATGCCCGCATCCAGGCGATGACCCGGCAGATAGCGCTCGTTCACGCGCGTCTCTTCGATGAGCTGCGCACGCGCAGGGCTGCGCTCCCAGACGCGCACGGGGTGCCCACAGCGCGCCAACTGCATGGCCAGAGCGGTGCCAAACGAGCCTGCACCCAAAACAGCTGTGTTCATTCAATCTCCCGAAAGTCTGCAAAGTAGTCGATGCGGCGCCGATCCTGAGACGCGGGCCGCGTACGCGGACCGGCCCACTCGCGCAGTTCCTTGAGGCGGTCGTCCATGGTCACAGCCAGCGGTACCGTGTCACGAATCACCCGGGTCAGATCCCTGTTGTTCAGCTCTCGGCCCTCGGCAAAGGCATTGAACATAGCCTCGATAATCACCTGCTCCAGCTCGGCCCCGGAGTACTTCTCTGTCTCCTCGGCCGCCTGGTACAGGTCAAAGTCTTCCGGGTTGCGCTTGCGTCGGCGCAGGTGGATCTCCAAGATGCTCAGCCGCTCATGAACGCTGGGCAGATCCACAAAAAAGATCTCGTCAAACCGCCCCTTCCGCAAGAGCTCCGGCGGCAATCCCCTGACCTCGTTGGCGGTGGCCACCACAAAGACGGGGGCCGTCTTCTCCTGCAGCCAGGTCAGGAACGAACCGAAAGCCGCACCACCGGTCCCTCCTGAAAACCCCTTCTCGAGCTCGTCGATCCAGAGCACAGCGGGCGCGATGGACTCGGCAATTCGGATGGTGTCGCGCAGTGACTCCTCGACGCGACCACCTCCCTGGAAGACCGCGCCCACGTCCAGACGCAGCAATGGGATCTGGAAGCTGCCGGCCACGGCCTTGGCGGTCAGGGACTTGCCACAGCCCTGCACCCCGAGCAGAAAGACGCCCTTGGGCGAGGGCAAACCAAAGTCCCGGGCCTCTTGGCCAAAGGCCTTTCCCCGCCGGTCCAGCCACTCTTTGAGCTGAGTGAGACCGCCCACCCCACTCATGTCCTCGACCTGCTCGTAGAACTCCAGGTAGCGGGAGCGACGGATGGCCTGGCGCTTGGCCCGGCCCAACTCCAAGAGCGCGGTGTCGTCAAAGCCCTGGCCCGCGAGCAGGATGCGCGCGTAGGTGCGCTTGACCTCTTTTTCCGTCAGACCAAGACTGGACTGTACAAAGCGCTCAAAACGCTCCGGGTCCAGCTCCAAGCTCTGCTGCCGCAGCATCACCCGCAGCAGTCGCGAGACCTCACTGCGATCCGGCAACGGCACGTCCATGACCAGCAGATCCTTCTCCAGTTCCCGGGGCACCTGCAGGGTCGGACAGATTAAAATCAGGCCCTGAGAGCGCGCGCCCAGCACAGGCTCCAGGTCACGTAGGGCGCGCACAACCTTGGACTCTGCGAGCATGACGTGGGCGTCGAAGAACAGGAAGATCGACGGCTCTGAGACGGCGCCGCTCAGGTACTGCAGGGCCTCAAACAAGCCATTGGTGTCGGGGACAGGGACACCGTTTTGGGTGAGACCGGTCGTCTGCCGCCAGCAATAGACGGCCAGTTCCTCGTCTCGGGCCATTCGGCCCACATGACGCTCCAAGCGCTCCTCTTCCCACGTGATCAGGGCGATCAGGGGGCTTCGGGTGCGAATCAGCAGGCGAATGCGGTCAAGGAGCGACTTCATAGGGCTCAAGGGTAGCACCGGGGTCGCCCCGGATTCGGTCGTCCCGGATTCGGGTTAGACGAAAACTCGTGCGAATCGGCATTGCCACTACCCGAGCCTCGAACATCGAGGTGACCTGGACGACGGCCCACATCATCGTGGGCCTGCTGGCCGCGGGCGTGGGAATCCGGCTGATCGAGCCTTGGGACTACGAAGTCGATGCCAAGGGACAGCTGGTCGCGCGCGCCTACGCTCTAGACCCAAGAGACCAAGGCTGGTCCCGCAACCAAGTCTGCACAGTGCTTCAGACGCGCCGCGCCAGACGCTGCTTTGTGGCCCTGGATTCTCTGGATCTGATTCTGATCCGCATCAATCCAATGGACAACGCCGTGTTGACTTGGTGCCTGCGTGCCCAGTCCCAAGGCGTACCGGTGCTCAACCCGCCAGATGCCTTGCTGATGACCTCCCACAAGGGCTGGCTGGCCAGCCTGGCCGGCGTGCCCAAGCCCCCCACTCTGGTCACTCGCGCCCGGGGGACCGCCCACGCTTTCTTCTCGGACTATCCAGAGGGGGTTGTGGTCAAGCCAGCCCGTGCAAGTGGCGGCAAAAACATCTTCCGGGTGGGCCACAAACGTCACCAGGACATGGACCGAGCCCTGGACGAGGTACAAAAAGTAGGCGATCGCTACGCCGTAATCCAGGCCTATATGCCCGAGGCAGACCAGGGGGAGAAGCGCTTGGTCTGGCTAGATGGCAAGCTGCTCGGCGGCTACCTGAGAGAGCGGGCTCCAGGGGAGTTTCGCCACAACCTCAAGCAGGGTGCAAAACCGCACCCCATCGTACTGAGCGGCATAGACCAAGCCCTCTGTGATGCCCTGAACCCCCACCTGCTCGATGCCGGGGTCTGGCTGGCCGGAATAGACGTGATCGGAGACAAGGTGGTCGAGGTGAACACCCTGAATCCGGGTGGGCTGCACTTGGCTCAGAGCTTCTCTCCAGACGAAGACCTTGTGGCACCTGTCGTGCAATCCCTGTTACGCCGGATCGGTCCAAGCGTGGGAAAGGCCTGAAATGTCGTCCCGCCCTTGGTTTTGTTTGAGCTGAGCTGCAGCACGCTGAACGCTGAATCCACGGAGCCGACAATGAGAAGCGCCCGCGCCCGACGCCGAGAAGACGATCTCGCGCCTACCAGCATGACCCGCAAACAGGTCATGGACGCCCTTCGCAAGGGCCGCTCTCTGGTGGAGGCAGACCTCCGAGGCGCCGACCTGACCGGCCTGAACTTCGATGGCCGCGACCTGAGCTTCACCAAGCTGGCCGACGCGGACTTGAGCGGTTGCACCTTCAAGGGTGCCCGTCTCGAGGGCGCATCGATGTGGCACGCCAACCTGCAAGGCGCTGTCCTGGACGAAGCTGTCCTGGACTTCGCTGACTTGGACTGCGCCAACATCGACGGCTGTCGCTTCCGCGGAGCACGGATCAAGAAGACCATCTTCCCGAACCCTCGGGAGTCCCTGGACCAGATCGAGTCCAGCATTCGCACCGGGCAAGCGATCCGCTTGCCCCAGGACGAGCTCGACTTCGAGTAGTCCAGGCATGCGATGATCACAAGGGTCTGCCCACCGGCAGGCCCTTGTTGCGTTGTGATGGGTGTTACCCTCAATTTCTCGGAACCCCCAGACCAACGCTGTGGTCTGTCTTTATCGGAGGCCTAGCGCCCACCCATGTTTGCCCTTCTCTTTGCCATGGTCCACCGGCCGACGGATGAGGAGTTGGTGCAGCGCTTCAAGGAAGGTGACCGAAAAGCATACTCGGAGTTGGTGCGGCGCTATCAGAACCGCGTCTTCAGCGTGTGTATGCGGTGGCTCAAGGGCGACCGCCAGATCGCTGAAGAGGTGTCCCAGGACGTGTTCCTGGCTCTGTTCCGAGCTCTGCCCGGGTTCCGCGGAGACGCGCAGCTGAGCACCTGGGTCTACCGGGTTGCG
>JBLHMA010000461.1:0-4446 GCA_047621545.1 Cognaticolwellia sp.
CTGGTGCTGCTCCAAGCTGGCTTGGAGCAGCGCCCGCTCACTGTCCATCAATGCGTTGTTGGGCTCTGCCACCACCTCTGGCGCCGCCGTGGGCGGCAGCGAGTCGTAGGACCAAGGGGAGAACTGGATGAATTCGGGCAGGATAACCGTACCGCCCAGGACGTAGGCCCGGGTCAGCACGTTGCGCAGCTCACGCACGTTGCCTGGGAAGCTGTGGGAGCAGAGCATCTCCATGGCAGCCGGGCTGATCGTCACCCCGGCGTTCATTCGCTGCGCCAGGGTCTTGGCAATCACAGGCAAGTCCCGTGGGCGCTCCCGCAAAGCTGGCAGGCGCACGGGCAGAACGGCCAAGCGAAAGAAGAGGTCGGAGCGGAAGCGCCCTGCGGCCACCTCTTTCTGCAGATCGCGGTTGGTGGCCGCGACCAAGCGAACGTCCGGGTAGGTGATCTCGTGAGAGCCCACACGCCTGACCTCGCCCGTCTCCAGAGTCCTGAGCAGCTTGACCTGGGCCGCTTCCGGGAGCTCGCCGATCTCATCGAGCAGGAGGGTTCCCTTGTGTGCCTTGTGAAAGGCCCCGTCCCGGCGTTGACTGGCCCCGGTGAAGGAGCCCTTCTCGTGCCCAAAGAGCTCCGACTCGAACAGAGCCTCGGTGACGGCGCCGCAGTTGATCGCGACGAAGGGCCCCTCCGCTCGGGGTGAGTGCTCGTGCATCCCCCGGCTTGCCAGCTCCTTGCCGGTGCCGGACTCCCCAAAGAGCAGCACGGGCGCGTTGTGGCGGGCCACCCGGCGCATCATCGAGAAGGTGCTCTGCATGATCAGCGAGACGCCGACCATCTCGCCAAAGCCACCGCGACCGGTCTCCGCCTCCTCCTGGAAGAGGTCCGTCGTGATGGAGAGCTCGGTGTCCCCGATGCGCACCCGCTCCCCCGGCCAGAGGGGAGTTCGGCCGGTGATGCGCTCGCCGTCTAAGACCGCCGAGCCAGCTCCAGGGACCAGCATCGGGCGGCCTCGGGCAAGCTCGATGGTGAGATGGGCCACGACCACGGTGGGATCGTTGATGACCACGCCATCGGTTCCTGGAGCGCCAATGCGAACCCGGGAGCGATTGAGTGGAAAGCGTTGGCCGGACATGGGGCCGTCTTCGACCACCAGAACCGCGCGCTCCAACACATTGGGTGCGACCAACTGCTCGGCGGGCACACCTGGAAGCACATGGCTGGAGGTTGGAGGCTGGGGCGCCCCCTTGTTGGTGAACTCCAGAACAAAGGCGCCCATCTGTAGCAAGCTGCCCTGGGTGAGCGCCACGCTGTCGGTGATGGCCTGGCCGTTGACTACAGTGCCATGACGGGAACGATCTCTCAGACTCCAGCCCTGGTCATTCCCACTCAAAACACAGTGGGTTCGGCTGACACCTGGATCGGGGATCACCAAGTCACAAGAGTCGGATCGGCCGATCAGGACGCGCCCGGGACGGAGGGAGTACTCCAAGAGCGCCTGCGTTCCGCGGCGTACAATCAGGCGTGCTGGCATGTACAAGAGTAGCATGCAGTTATGAACGCTCAAGAACAACACGCCGAGCTCACCCGCTTACTCCGAGCGGGCATTGGATCTGTGGAAGCCGAGCACGGGGGCACCCCCTTGGAGTGGCCCTTGTTTCTCGCACAGTCGGTACACGGCTCGCTCAACAAGGTTCTTGGTTCAACCATGACTCTCAGCCACCTGATCGCTCTTCTCGTTCAGGCAGATGTGACCCAACGCCGACAAGCTCCAGGTGCGGACTGGCCCAGCTGGTACGCCGGGTGGCTGCAGGAACGCTACCGCCACAATCGACCCGGACTGGGCGTGGAGTGAGTTAGGCGGGGGCATGGCCACCCTGGAAGAGAGCGCTGCGAGACTGCCCACCGGACCGGGCGTCTACCTGTTCAGAGACCGCGCGGGCGACGTGCTCTACGTGGGCAAAGCCAAGAACCTGCGGGCCCGGGTCAAGCAGTACCTGAGCGGCCACGACGAGCGCATGATGGTGCCCCACATGGTGGCGAGCGCCGGGAACATCGATGTCGTCCTGGTAGAGACAGAAAAAGAGGCCTTGATCCTCGAAAACTCCCTGATCAAGCAGCACAATCCACCCTACAACGTCAAGCTGCGCGACGACAAGAACTTCCTACACCTGGCCATCAACCCCAAGCACCGCTGGCCGCGCTATCGACTCGTGCGCCAGATCCGTCCTGGCAGCGTGACCTTTGGGCCCTACAGCTCCGCGTCAAAGGCACGAAAAACCCTCGCGTGGCTCCAGCGCAGCTTCCCCCTGCGCACCTGCTCAGACCAGGTCCTAAAGAGCCGCAAGACCCCCTGCTTGCTCTACCAAATGGGCCGCTGCGTGGCCCCTTGCGTAGACGGCCTGACCACCAAGGCCGAGTACAGCGAGCTGGTCGCCGAGAGCATGCTGCTGCTCAAGGGGAAACGGGGGGACCTGGTCAAGCGCCTTGAGCAGCGCATGATGGCCGCCGCCGAAGCCGAGAACTACGAGGAGGCCGCTCGACTGCGCGACCTGGTCCAGGAGATCCGCCAGACCTTGGAGAAGCAGACGGTTGTGGATCGCCGCCTGGGGGACCGGGATGTCTGGGGCGTGTTCATGGAGGGCGACAGGGGCAGCTTGTGCGTGCTTCCCGTGCGCGAGGGCAGCGTGAAGGAGCCCGCCCACCTGCGCTTCGATGGCGCCCGAGGGTCTCTGCCCGAACTGCTCAGTGCCTGGCTGAACACCTACTACCAAGACGACGACATCCCCCCAGAAATCCTGCTCCCCGAGCTGCCCGAAGACGCCGAGGTGCTCGCCGAGGTGCTCAGTGAGCGCCGCGGCGGAAAGGTCGTGCTCAAGGTGCCTCAGCGCGGCGACAAGGCCCGGGTCATGGAGCTGGCGCTGCACAACGCTCGGGACCGATACCGGCGCCAGGTCAGCGACGAGGACCGCCGCTCCTACGCGCTGAGTGCGCTGGCTGAGCTCTTGGGACTCGAGGAGCCTCCCCACCGCATTGAGTGCGTGGACAACTCCAACATCCAGGGCGAGAACCCGGTGGCCAGCTGCGTGGTGTTCCTCGACGGCGCCCCGGCCAAGAAGCACTACCGCCACTACCGCATCAAGACCGTGGTCGGCTCCGACGACTATGCGTCCATGGCCGAGGTGCTCACCCGGCGCTTTACCCGGGCCGCCGAAGACGGCGTGTTTCCTGATCTCTTGGTCGTAGACGGCGGCCGCGGACAGCTCAACGTCGCCCTGGGGGTGCTGGCCGAGCTAGGAATGGAGGGGCAGCCGGTCATTGGCTTGGCCAAACCCAAGACCGAGAAGCGCAAGGGCGAGTTTGACGCCGTGGACAAGATCATCCTGCCGGACTTTGCAGAAGCCGTGCGCTTGCCCGACAACCACCCCGCGCTCAACGTGCTGCGCCACATCCGAAACGAGAGCCACCGCTTCGCCATCAGCTTTCACCGCCGCACCCGCAACAAGAGCACCCTGGCCAGCGCCTTGGAGCAGCTACAGGGGGTCGGTCCCAAGCGCCGCAAAGCCCTGCTCACCCACTTTGGCAGCCTAAAGCGCGTCAAAGACGCCAGCGCCGAGCAGATCGCGGAGGTGAGCGGCATCGGACCGGCCATGGCAGAGCAGATCTTCAGCAGCCTAAAGCAGCAGGATCAGTCCAAGCAGAGCGTCTGAGTTCCTCGGCTCAGACAGACCCGTCCCAGCGACTGGGGGCTGGAGAGGGACAAGTAGTCCTCGTTTGCGCACAGAGGATGGGCATGTGGAGTGTCCATGCGTTCCAGGCAGACGCGGACACTGCTGGGCAGCCAGAGACCCTCTCTCTGCTCGTAGGAGCGACCGATGACCACGGACTCACGGGCTCCGTACAGCCGCCACTGGATGCGCTCTAGAGCGACTGGGCCTTCTCCCACGGGCGAGGCCACTACAGGTCCCACACTCGCCTGGGCCCGTAGGCGCGCGGCTTGGCGGTTCAGATCCGGGCCCCCAATAAGCCGCAAGCGCCAGAGCTTCTGTGCGAAGTCCTGGGCTTGTGATCCCAAGAGCGTACAGAGCGCGGGATGCCGCCTACAGTCCAAGGTCGGTGCCGGCTGAAGCAGGCCGAGAAGCAGCAAGATGCGCATGGGATCTCCCTGCGCAGTCACAGTGCAGGCCCCATGCCAAGGCTCATCCCGCCGAAACCCAAGCTTCTTCCTACGCTGAGGGTGTCAACATAGGTGTCGAATTCCTGACACCCCCCACCTTGAGTTGCGCCCCACTGCAGTCGTCCTATTGAATCCGACAGGTGAAGCTGCCGTCTCGCACGCCCACTGTCGCATCTCCCAGGCTCACCGTGAGCGGCGCGCAGCCAAAGGTGCCCGTCAGGTCAGTGCCATCGTCGCTCAGGCTGACCAAGCAGTTGAGCTCGTCGGCGTTGG
>JBLHMA010000462.1:0-4428 GCA_047621545.1 Cognaticolwellia sp.
GCTTGCCCGGAGACCCACCCCCAGACATTAAGGAGATGGTCGTTCAAGCTTGCGATCCGGACGCACTAAGCCAGATGCGCGTGGCCTTGAGCGCCATGCCAAGCAGCGCCGCCAGAGCTGTAGAAGCGGAGTTCAGAGCCTCGGGATTCGCGGTCGTCTCCAATGCATCGGCCTATAGGGAAGATCCCTCGGTGCCTCTGGTCATCCCCGAGGTCAACGCGCACCACTTGGGCTTGATCAAGCGCCAGCCGGGCCAGGGCTACATCGTGACCAACCCCAACTGCTGCGCCATTCCGCTTGCGCTGGCCTTGGCGCCCTTGCATGCAGCCTTTGGGGTCCAGGCGCTCTGCGTGAGTACCTGGCAGGCCGTCTCTGGTGCCGGCTACCCGGGAGAGAGTGCCTGGGACATGGTGGGCAACGTGCACCCGCACCCTGGCAACGAGGAGGAGAAGCTGGCCATTGAGCCACAGAAGATCTTGGGAACCATCGGGGCCCCCGCGGCCTTTGCCGTCTCCGCGCGCTGCGTGCGCGTGGCCACCGCCGACGGCCACCTAATCTCCGTGCAGGTGCGCACAGACCAGCACTGCACCCCGGAGCAAGCCATCGCCGCATGGCGCAACTTTGACTCGGGCCTGGACCTTCCCAGCCTGCCCAAGCCCCTATTTCACGTTCTGGAGCGCAGGGACCGTCCGCAGCCACGCCTGGACATCGACCGAGGGCATGGCATGGCGGTGTCAATCGGGCGCGTCGAGGCCTGCCCGGTCATGGGCTTGAAGTTCTACGCCCTGGCCCACAACACGGTTCGCGGCGCTGCTGGGGCAGCCATCGCCAACCTGGAGCTGCTCCAGAGCCAAGGACTCTTGCCCTCTGTTTGAAGGGCTGCCAACCCGGGACGATCTGGCCCGGCGGGGGCCCATCCTTCTGGCCTGGGCCCTTCTTTTGGGGGCCATACTGTGGGCCTACCGTTTCACTCCCGCACTGGGCATCAACTCGGTAGACGGCTGGGCGGATGTCGCGGGCGCAAGTCCCGACGGACTAGCGGGATTGTGGGAGGCCGTTGCCTCGCCGCTGACCATGGGGGTCGCTGGCAAAAACGCCAACTTCTATAGACCGGTGGCCATGCTCTGGTTTGGCGCCCAGCGTGCCCTGTTCGGCATATGGGGCGCGGGCTGGCAGGCCACCAACTTAGGCCTGCACCTGTGCTGCGTGGGCTTGGTCGCTGCACTGTCCAGGCGTTTGGGGGGTAGCCCGTGGGAGGCTCTGGCTGCCGCCGCGCTCTTGGGCCTGCACCCGTTGGGGCTGGATGTTGTACCGGCCATAGACCGCAGCCCTGACCTCTTGGGCACCGCGTTCATCTTGGGGGCGTTGCTCCTGGGGATGCGCGGATGGGCTATCCCCGCCGCCTTGGTGGCGGTCGTCGCCTTGGGTACAAAAGAGACCATGCTCGCAGGTATGCCCGTGCTGGTCGCACTGATTTGGGACCGCCATGGGCCCAAGCGTGCGCTCTACGCTCTGGGCCTGATGGCCGGATGCGTGGGCATCTACCTGAGCATCCGAACCCAGGTCTTGGGTGGCATGGGTGGCTATGAGAGCGCCGCGCTACGCCCTTCGGGCTTAGACCCGGTGCTTCGGGCTGGTGCTTTGGAACTGCTGGCGGCCGGCTGGGCCCAGCCTTTGGAGGCCGTCTTTCCCAGTGTTGTGCAGCAGTTCATCGTCGGAAGCTTGGCTTCCGCGGGTCTACTGGCATTGGCCTACGTGGGGCGAGACGAGGCCAATGTACGCATCGGCATACTCCTGGCCCTGTTGCCCTTGCTCTTGTTGGGGCTGACCTCTGCGTTCTCTAGGCGCACGATCTACTTGCCCCTGACCGGCTTTGTACTGCTCATGTCAGCGAGTGTCTTCCGTGCGCCATGGGGCAGGTGGCTGGGCGTTGGCTTAACTGTCTTGCTGTTGCCAGGCTCTCCCTTGGTGCGTCCAGATCGGGCATGGAGCTTGGCGGCTGCGATCGACCGCAGCCTGACCTTGGATGTGCTCGACCAGGTCGCTGAGCTGCCGGACGGAGCAGAAGTCTGGCTTGTGGACCGCTGCGTTCAAGTAGACCTGGATCCTTGGCTCTCTGGTATGTGGCGGAAGGGGAAGAGCACCGTCTACTGCATCGGGGTCTATTCGGTGGAGGCGTACTTTCACGACCAGCTGGGCCGGCCTATTCCGTTCCACAAGGCCACCAACGTCTACCCAGAGGAGCCCCTTGCGGCCGTCAGCCCACGTGTAGAAGGTAGGAGCATCGTTATTGAGCGCAAGTCGGCCGACCGCCGCACCAGCCGCTCCGCCAAGGACGCTGGCTGGGTTGTGCAGGATAGGGGCGGGGTGCTCCGCATCACCCAGGGTGGCGAGTTGGACAGGGCCTGGGTACTGGTCGCTGGAGTAGAGGACGGTACTTTGGTCAAGCTTCCATGAAAGCACCCACGCGAAGCGGCCCTGCCAGGCTCGCTCTGGGTCTCTCCGCGCTGCTGCTTGTAGGCGGCCTGCTGGGGTTCTTTTCAGTGGCAGAGCAGGCTGTTGAGTACGAGCCTTGGATCGACCCGCTGCCCGAGAACGCCGTCTCCCAGGGCTACTGGTCCTTCAAGGACACCGAAGGGGGCTGGGGTGTGCCCGGCTATGCGGACTGGTGGATGGAGCGCAGTCCACCCCGCGGCGATGGGCCCATCATCTCGGACCGTCGCCATGCCTCAAAACAACCCGAAGAGGACCGCTTGGGGCTCGAGGACTACGGCTACACCCAGATGCATGGCCTGTCTCGGGCCTTTGACCCAGCCCGCACTGCTGGTGTGCGCATCGAGCCCACCTATGACGTGTTGACCCCGGGCCGATTGGGGGGCGCCAGTATGGTGTTTATCAATCTGGTCTCTGGGGACAACCCTGGCTTTAGGCACTCCGAGGTCTTGGCCTTGGAGTCCTTTGTGCGCCACGGTGGCGGCCTGGTGCTGATCACGGACCACACCAACTGCTACTTCTCAGCCGAGATGCTCCAGCCCCTACAGGACGCATTTGGCTTTGATGTGGTACCGGCGACGGCCTGTGAGATGCCCCCTCACACCCTGAGTCCCAGGTCCCACGCTTGGGCGCGCATGACGGTGCCCGGAGACCATGTCACTGGCGAAGGGGTCGAGGTGTTGGGCTGGATGAATGGCGGCATCGTACGCCCACGTGAAGGAAGCGGATTTGTGCCGGTCATGTCCAACTCTGAGACCGGCTGGGAGGATCGGACGGACCCCTACAGAAAGCCCGATAGCGCTGGGTTTACGGGGAGTCTACGTCAGGAGGAAGGCGAGCCCAGCGGTCCGCATCCCGTGGTCATCGCGGGTGAGTACGGGCAGGGACGCATCGTCGTTTTGGCCGACCAGAATGCCTGGGGCAGCACCTTGGTTGGCTACGAGGACAACGCCCAAATGTTCACGAACGCCTTGTCCTGGACCACCGGCCAAGTCATGCCACTGGAGCTGCGCGGCCCCGAGTCGGTGACCACCGTGAGCGGACCAAAGAGCCTATGCACATCGGCTGCCACCAACGGCTTCCGAACGCTACAGGTACAGCTACAGCGCCTCTCCGAGCACCATCTGGTCCCTGAGTTCTGCACTCTCGGGCGTCCTGTGAGCTCCAAGAGCGTGATGGTCTTGCCCGAGGCCAATCACCCGGACCTTGAGAGCATCTTGGACGGCGCCGAGCGGGCCCTGATTCTCGTCGACGCCGAACACCCTGGGCACTTGGCACTCCTGGGACTGGAGCAGGCACCCCTGGGTGGCGAGTCCGTGCCGGGCGGGACTCTGAGTTGGCAGGGCTTTGCCGTCCAGACTGAGCACAAGGTGATGAAGGGGGCTGGGGAGGATGCCATCGTCTCCAAGCCGGTCGCACTGGCCTTGGGGGACTACCAAGTGCTGGCTGTGAACGACCAAAACATGCCGGTGCTCGTGTCCCTGATGCGAGGTCAGACTGTAGTGCTCCTGCTTTTGGACGCACAGCTTCTTAGCAATCGCGTGATTGGTGGGGAGAGGGATGACCCCACCAAGAAGCTGAACCGCGAGTTCAAAGCCGACAAGGCGCCTGGGGTGACACGGGACGAGCGTCTCAGTGGCTACCGATTAGCGTGGCGCTTGGGAGACTGGCTGTTTCAGTAGCCTTGTGGCTAGGCCGCCAATGAGTGAAGGTGAGGAGCGGAGTCCTTCATGTCCGACCAAGAACTCAAAGACCTGCGTGCGCAGTTGGCCCAGGTAAAGCGCGAGCGCTCGCTTCTTGAGGCCGCTGTGCGTGCGTCTCCTGCCCTGATGCTCATCGCGACACTCCCGGATGGGCACATCGAGTATCGGAATGATGCCGTGGTTGGGGGCCGGCGGCCCGGGCAAGACCCGCTGACGGCGCTTGAGTTCAACC
>JBLHMA010000463.1:0-4425 GCA_047621545.1 Cognaticolwellia sp.
GTCCGGTTTTTGAGGACATCGAAGTAGACGCCGCGCTGTGCCGTACCCGGCCCTGGACGCTCTGTCTGTCGCTTGGCGCAGGCCGAGGGTACAGCTGGCCTGGTGAAGTGGTGACCCTGGAGGAAGAGGATGGTTCCGCCGCAGGTGGGGGGGGCACATCGTGCACGCAGGCCTGCGGGGAGGACGAATACTCCGACCGCAGCTGTTGGTCTGGGCCGAAGTAGACCTGCACGTTGGCCGTGCCTGGTACACCACGGACTGGGACTACTCTACGGCGTCGATAGCCGTTGGCCTGAGCTGGACCCATCGCCGAGTCCCAGAAGAGGAAACGCCTTAGCGGCACGGAACGTGTCTACTCCAAGGGTTCTCCGACCAGACCCGTCTCGAAGCGAACGAGAATCCCTTGCGTGGGCGGAAGGGGCAAAAGTACTTCGGTCACGAAAGACGCGGTCCAGAGGGTCGTCTTGTCGTCCGCAAAGACGCGCGCACTGCCCGCTGAGGCCGGAAAGACGCACACGAGCTGCGATGTGGACTCCGGGTCGCTGCGCTCGGCGACACGGACTTCGACCCAGCCTGTGGCGGCGGGCGCCCACGAGACGTTGAGGAACTCCCCATAGGTTGAGGCTTCCTGGTCGACGCTCACATCAACCCACTCGGGAGTGGCGACACCTTCTCCCAGATCGAACTCTGGGAACAGGTCGCCGCTGGCTCTTACTGACACCTGGCGGCCGGCTGGCCAGTCGTCGACCTGTCCCAGAAAGGGCTCCCCGTCCAAGGTGAGCTCAAGGTCACCCCCGCTGACGTAGAAGTAGTCGTCGTAGGTGGAGGCGCTGAAACGGTAGCAGTCCCCCGCTTCGGTCAAGGGAAGCTCCCCCCGTTCAAAGTGCAAGCGCACCCATGTCTCACGCGGCTCCCAGTCCCAGCCGGTGCCGTCCACGTTCAGCACTCCGTAGAGCTCTTCCGGCGCAGGAAGAGTTGGACCGGAGTCCGCTGTTGAATCCTCCACCTTATCTGCAGGGTCAATGCAGGCCAGAAGGAGGATGAGGAGCAAAGAGGCGATGACGCGCCTTAGCGCGTCACCTCAAAGCCACCCCGAACCCCCGGCGCCACTTCCTGCGTGGCATGCACCAACAACCAATCCTGGCTGCGCCGGTATACCTCGTGGGGCCCGGCCAGCAGAATGAGCCCGCCGGCCTCGAAGATGTCTTCCTGCGCTTTCATCTGAGGCACCAGAGCGTCGTGCAAGCGGGCGACCACACGCACGGGCTGCTCGAGGTCGAAGCCCTGGCCAAAGCTGACGCTGCGCTCGCCGCTGTCGAGATGGAAGGCCTTGGTGGCCTCGATCTCTCTCCAGTCTGCCGGGCTGACCTGGAACTCGAGCTCGAATCCAAGGGGTCCACCCTCCAGTTGGTGCAGTCGCAGGGTGGGCTTCTGGGCCGTGAGGATTCCGTCCCCCAAGCCCATCTCCAAGGATGACGCGATGCCCGCCTGGGTGAATTCACGATCCATGGATTTAGAACTCGATGGTCGGGATGTTGAGCATGCGCGTGACGGTCTCGATCATGATTTCCAGCTTGGCGGCCTTGAGGTCCTTGTCCAGTTTCATGGTGCTCACGCGGTCCAGGCTGATGTCCAGCTTGGTGGAGTTGCCCTCCCATTCCAGCTTGATGTCCATGCGCTGGGCAAGCTCCGCGTCGAAGCCGTCCAGCTTGGCGGCGGTGCGCTCGGCCAAGGCCGCGGCGCCGATGTTCGCGGAGACGGAGGTGTTGGCGATGGTGCCGAGCATCTGTCCCAATGTGCGGCCACCGGAAATCTGGGGATTCACCTTGTCGACGATCAGGCCACGGATGCTGGAGGCGGTACCGCTGACCCAACTGGTGAGCAGGCCCTCGATCTTGCCAGTGGAGATCTGCTTCATGAACTCAGCAGCGTTGGCGGTGCGGTCCGCTTGCAGCTGGACCTTGCCCTTGGGCTGGCCGTTCTTGCGACCGCCTTCGACCTCGAGCTTGCCGGCGAAGTTGCTGCCGGGGATCTTGAGCGAGCCCGTGAAGAAGGCCATGCTCTCGCGGTTCTGGGTGACCCCGTTCTTCCCGAAGCTGCTGGAGCCCGAGGTCTTTGCACCCACCTCGACTTCGCCCGAGCTGGAGTCGTCGCCGCCCCAGGAGGCTCCTGCGGAGGCGCTGGCGGTCAGGCCGGCCTCTACGTAGTCCGTGTTGTCCATCTTCTTCCGGACATCTTCAAGGTAGGTGTCGCCGTAGCAGAGGTCCGCCAGGTCGACGGAGACGGCCGCGATGGCGTTGTACATGGCCACGCCGAGCAGGCTCATGCACTCCTTTCCGTTGCTGGCCAGGACCTCCAAAAAGCCGCCCAGGTTGACCTTGGCGAAGGCCGTGGCGATCCAGGCGTCGGCCTCGGCCTTGGCCTCGAAGCCCAGGCTGGTCTTCATCTTGAGCTTGCCATCTGCGCGGGAGAGCTCGGTAGCGAACTTGAACCCAATGGAGAGCGCCGGGTTCAGCTTTAGGCTGATTCCGATCTCAAGCTTCCGGCTCATGTCGGAGGTGGGCGCCAGAGCATCGAGCAGGAAGCCGAGCTTGTTCTGCAGCGCGTCCATGCTGTCGACGGCATCCATGGTCGTCGCGATGTTGTTCACGGCCGCGGTCGGGTCGTTGTCGAGCTGAACGCCGCCAGCGCCGCCTCCGGCCGGGCCGTTGTCGAGCAGGGTCTGGGCGCTCTGGCCGGAGACCACGGCGTCGGCCACGGAGTCTGCGTGACGCTCGTAGGAGTCGCCTGCTGCGCCAACGCCGCCGCTGAGCGAGACGCCGTTCTTCTGTTGCACGACGTGCGCGGCTTCGTGGGCGGCAGTGTGGAGATCGTCGCTCTTCAAGGCGACAGAGTTCCCGGTGGCGTAGCCGTTGGCTCCCATCTCGGAGACGGCGCTCTGTGCCTTGCCGTCCGTATGGGCGCGGATGCCGGAGATGTCATGGCTGCCAAAGCTGGACTGGATGGTGTCGGCGTGGGGCAGTGCGCCACCATTTCCGGAGATCCCCTGGCTGGCCAGCGACTGCACATCGCCGCTTGGAGAGCCCACGTCTGCCTGGATTGGGCCCAAGCTGAACAGGTTGGGGGTGCTTGGGCCGCCTGATTCAGGGGCCGGAGAGGGATTCGGGGCGCTCGATGCGGAACTCAATGGATCGGACAAACTGGAGCTTGCAAGGGGATCCTGCAGTGTGTCCGCTGTGGTGGCCGCAGTGGCAGAAGACGAAGAGCTCGTCTCAGCTTGTTGTTGGACATCCACAGTGGCCTCGCGCGCGTGAAACTTGGACGGTCAGTTTAGCCCGTGGAATGCCGCTTGTGGAAGCAAAGTGGTCTTTCAAAGGCATTTCATGCTGTGCCCTTTTGAAGACCCTGGCGAATGCTTGCAGCCAGCCGATCTGGGGTCGAGGTGCGCACCTCCTAAACAATGAGGGCCCTTCTCAGAGCCCAAGCCCTTTCACCCGCTCATTTCCTGCCAGCTCTGGTCTGGCCCGTAAGGCGGCCCGCGCGTCCTCTCTCCGGTCCGCCTTGACCAAGAGCTGAATGTGCCGGGCACACATGATCTCTGCAGCGCCTGGTAGCACGCATCCTGCCCCCGCATGGTCCGCAGCCTGGCTGTAGTGGCCCAAGCGCCCATGCTCCTTCTGGAGTTGCTTTCGCGTCTCGTAGTGCGCTGGGAAAAGCTCAGCGGTGCGCTCCAGGGCCTGGATGGCCTGGGCCGTTTCCTTCTGCCGTAGGTGGGTTTGAGCCAACCAATACCAGTGCCCAGGGTTGTTCGGCTCGGACTGCGTGGCCAAGATGTACTGCTCCGCCGCGCGCTCCAAGTCTCCTTGCTCAAAGGCCAGGTTTCCTTCCCGGTGTGAACACCAGCCCGGCTGCTTGGCTGTGACGTGGTCGATGGGCCAGAAGGAGAGGATCAAAGGCAAGAGCAACAGTCCCCAGCGCTTGTCCATCGTGCCCGTCCGGAACCCGTCGATCAGCGTCTTGACCCCAATCGAGGACAGTACGCACAACAAGGGAAACAGCGGCAGCCGGTAGCGCTCAGCGGGTAGGAAAATCAGCAGGGGCAGCCACAACCCCAGGGCGGCCAGAGGCAGGGTCCCTTCGCGCTTGCGGAGCAAGACCACGACCCCCAAGATGGCGAAGGGGAAGAGCCAGCCTGCCCGTACCGGCAGCGCCCGAGTCCATGCCAGTGAGCCGGTCTCAGTACGGCATCGCCAGTCCTCGTTCCGGGGGATTTCTCTGTTGTGGATGGTCCTCCAGGATTTCTCGCCCACCGAGAGCAGCCAAGGGCCAAGCTCTAGCTCCTCCACCGCGCGCTGCTTCCAATAGGCGTTGCGCTCGGGCAGGCCGCGTTTGTCGGGCTCCGCCTCCAAGACCAGCTTGCGGAAG
>JBLHMA010000464.1:0-4417 GCA_047621545.1 Cognaticolwellia sp.
TCTGGCGCGTTTCTTAACGCCAGCGCTGTTTCCTACCGCCACAGCTGTTTCCTACCGCCCCAGCTGTTTCCTACCGCCCCAGCTAGGGAAGCTCAGCCACCAACAGAGCGCTCCACTCCTTGCCCACAAGTGTGCGGGTTCGCAGCGTACCCGAAGCGCTGAAGGGCGAGTTGTAGGCTTGCGCATCGGGGTGAACATCACCGCCAGGCAGCCGTGGATCCGCACCATCCACGGTGTAGTAGGTCATGGCTTGACCGACCAAGCTGACCTCGCCGTCCAGCTCGACTGTCGGCGCCTGAACCGTCGGGTACCAGCCATAGCCCTGCATGTCCTGGAGGAAGGCCTCTTCTCGGAGCGGCAGAAAGGCCAGAACCCGAAGGTCTTCGACTTCCCGCTGGGCCGGTGTGTAGAGCTGGGCATCTTCGGCCAAGCGCACATCGCGCATGTGGTCGCCCCAGCGCGCACTCTCCGCAAGGACACCCTCTTGGGTGGCGTCCAGGAGCTCCGTCCAACGCCTGGCCACCTCTTCGCTGCTGTAGACCCCGCCCACCACACGCAGGTGGATCTGGTCTCCAAAGGCTACCCGAAGCTCCTCGTCGGCCATCATCGCCAAGAACACGGCTCCAGGCGTGTCGGGCACGTCCAGGCGCGAGACGATGTCGGTGTCGTAGTCGATGAGCGTGATCTCGTTGTCCCAGGCGTAGAAGCGCCAGAGGTCCTCGTCTGCGTGCCGGGAGGCGTACCAGTTTCGGTCGTTCCAGTCGTTGTTGCCCAGCCAGAGGTTGAGCAGCACATAGTCAAAGAGCCCGGGCACATCGGTGCGCGCTTGAACCCCGGCAACATCCCCGGCCACCACGGCGCTCTGCAGGGTCTGCCAAGCGTCGATCGTGCCGTTCTTGAGCTCCCCCTGGTTGAGCACGTCCCAGCCCTCGTCTTCCAGGTCGTAGTACGCCTCCATGAAGTGCTCGTCGGGGCGCTCTTGTAGCAGGTACAGCCCCCAATACAGCCCATTGATGAACAGGTGGGTGGACTGGGTGTGGGTGGACTGGGCCCCCGTGGCGCGCTGCAGATCGGTGCCGAGCTGCTCGCGAACGTAGGCCGCCCGGTCCCGCTGGGGGCCCTCAAAGTGCACCCAGGAACGGTTGTAGCGAGCGCGAAGCACCAGGGTGTCGAACTTCTCCACCGCGTCCGCTGCGTCAAAGACGCGGCCCTTGAGCTTGCCTGGACCAAAGGCGCTCTTGAAGGTCACGCGAAAGGACTTCTTGGGGGACTTGTCCGGTCTGCGGCTGGTGCCCCCGGCGATGCGCAGTCCACAACCAGCGGCCAAGACCCGGCTGGGCTGGTCCGGCCAGAAGAGCTCCACGTGGGCCGCCCGCTCCCAGTCGGCGCCAGAGTCCACCGGGTTCTCGTGGATGCCGGTTCTACCAAACAAGTCCTGGGGGGGGACCACAATAGAGACAACCGGGAGCCCGGAGAAAACACCGGGGAAACGGGACGCGTAGTCCGGGTGCTCCATGACCTCTGGGTCCAGAGTGTAGTCGGCCAGATAGGGCCCGCCGCTCCAGGCCGTCCACCACTCCGTGGGGTAGTCATCGGGGGCTTGCTGGATGGCCACCCGGTCCAAGAACAGGTAGCTGTGCGTGTCCTGGGCCAACAGGGCGCCCTCTGGATCCACCAAGGCCACACGCAGCAAGGTGCTGCCTTGGACCTGTAGAGGCTCAACATAGACCGTGCCGAACGTCACTGGGTCTTGGCCGTCCAGGGTGAAGCGCAGCTCTCCTGCCTGGTTGGGACTGCTCATCTCCAGAGTAAAGGGTTCCTCGTAGAGCCCTCGACTGTGGGACAGCTCCACGATCTGTGCGCTCGACTCGCCGGTGTCATTCTGGGCCGAGTCGTCGGGGAGGGAGCTGTCCGCCTGCGACTCCAGCTCCGTGTCCGTCTGCACCCCGGTGCACGCCAGCCAGATCAACAGGCTCATGCAAACAAGGCCATCAAGGGGGCCACGCCGTAGTCGCCCAGATCCTCGTCCACGCCGGCGCCCTTGAGCAGCGCTCGGAAGATGTGCTCGGGGTACACCACCTCGCCGCTCTCGGATGGCTGCCCAGTGAGCAGGTCTGTCGCAGTCGGCGCCATACCGATGTCCGAGCTTCGCCCAATGACTTGGCCACCCTTGACCCCACCACCGGCCAGAAAGCAGGCGTTGTGCAGGAAGTGGTCTCGGCCGCCGCTGGAGTTGAGCAAGGTAGAGCGTCCAAACTCGGAGAAGCCCACCACGGTCGTGCGGTCCAGCCAGGTCTCGGAGGTGTCTTTGTACTGCCGGGTGCTCAGGTCCGCGATGAGGGACGCGACCACGTCAAAGCCCTTGACCAAGGCGGCGGGATGGGCGCTGGCCCACTCGGGTCCGTGGGTGTCCAAGCCGCTGGCAGCCTCGAAGCAGACCGTTCGGGAGATGCCGGTGGTCAAGGCGGTGGCGGCAGCGGCAGCTTGAGCAGGAGCGGCGGCCAGGTCGTTGACATCGATGCCGTACAGCGCCCGCAGGTCCGCGCTCTCGGCAGATGCAAAGTCAAAGGCAGCGTCCAAGCCCAAGGACACCAGCTCCTTGGAGCCCAGCTGGTACGCCATGGCCGCGTCTCGGATCCGTGAATCACGCGCTGAAGGGCACAGGGCAGCTTGGTCCAGCAGCTCTTGCAGGGCCCGCTCCTCCGCCGAACTAAAGTCGTTGTCACTGGGCCGCAGGGCACGAACCAGGTCCTGCACTGAGTTGACCCGGATGGCGCTGGCAAAGCCGTCAAAGCCGTCGTTGTAGGACTCCACCCGGATGCTGAGCTGGGGGATTGGCTGCCCTTGCCCCAGGGCGCTGGCCAAGACCGTGGAGGCGTTGGAGCCCTTGGCCTGTAGACCGGCAGGCGGACGTCCCGTCAGGAAGCGGCGTCTCCCCACCTCGTGGGTCAGGGTGTCCATGGACATGCCGCGTACCACGGTGAGCTTGTCGGCATGCTCAACCAAACCACCCACGCAGGGCCCAAAAACCATGCCTGGCACGCTGGACGACACCAGCTCCCCGTACTTGGAGCTCAGAGCGCTGTAGCCGGTGTCGATGAGCGTGGTTTTCTTCAGGTCGTCCCTGAATTCTCCGGGGTCACGCGGGTCCAGGCTCAGCAACAGATCCCAGCCGCCATTGAAGTAGCAGAAGATGTAGTAGCGGTCTTGGAGCTCCGCGGCGTGGGCCAACCTGGAGAGCCCAGGCCCCAACAGGGACAGCCCCCCGAGAGACAGGCCAGCAGTGAGCGCAGATCGGCGGGAGAGGATGGGCATTAGTAGGTGTAGAAGTCAGGGTGTGTGATCAATCCGACGCAGACCAGAGCCCAGCCGCGCTCCGGGGTCTCGGCGACCGAGTAGAGATCCAGCCAGGGGTCCAAGCGCTCATCGGCAGCCGGCCACTCGTGCCCGTGAAAGCGCAAGATCAAGGCGAGCACATTGTCCTGGGGCGCCTCCTCCAGCATCAAATAGGTCCCCTGGCCTGGACTCTCAGCATCCGCCGCAGCGATGCAGGTGGAGCGTGCTGCATCGTCCAAGAACTTTTGGAAGAGCAGCCCCGGCGCCAGGTCCTCCTCCGTGGCAGCCAAGTAGTCGGGCTTGCCCAAGCTGCCGGAGAGCGCCTCGAAGAGCTGCACCTGCTCTCCAGTCTCATCCAGCTCCTGCCAGGACTGGCCCGTGACCCGCTCGATGCTGGCCGCCACCTGGTCGATGTTCATGCGCTTTCTGTCGCGCCCGTAGGCCAAGGGGGTGGGATCGATCGTGCCCACCTGCTCAATGCTGGGCCCCTGCTTGCACGCCATTAGGAGCCAGATCATCGCAGGCTCCTGTAGCTGTCCGAGGTCACGATCTCATAGACCAGCTCCGTGTAGTCAAAGTCCGAGGCCACGAACCCGGCGCTCAGCTCCTCTACCCACTCCTCCTCGCCGCCAGCGAGCTCTCGCCCCAGCAACCACTCGGCGGTGGTGCTCGCCACACAGCGCGGCAGGCGACCGTCGGCCACGCCCCTCTCGACTAAGAGTGACGGCCCGGCTTGGGCATTGTCCCAGTGGCGCTCCTCCAAGAACTCATACGAGCTCAGCCAGCCCACGTAGGGGTCCTCTTCGCTGGAGAGGGGGTCGACCACGTAGTACTTGTCGCACTCCTCGGAGCAGGACTCCCCGCTCTCGGCGCACCAAGCACAGTCTGGGTCAAAAGCCGGAAACTCGTCGGGATCCAGGTAGCCCGCCCCGTACTCCGACCAACGCGCCCAGTGGGCTCCAGCAGGCTCCATCACCGCGTGGCAGTACTTGCAGCCGGCCCGCTGCGTGAGATCCAGGCTCACGTCGGGGTTGTCCAGGTCGCTCAGCCCACCGTCCGGCGGCGTGAAGGGCTGACACAA
>JBLHMA010000465.1:0-4402 GCA_047621545.1 Cognaticolwellia sp.
TCTCTGTGGTGGATACTGCGCCCGAGACCGGTGAGACTGGCCCCGCCGATACCGGACAGGACCCCAACACGGGCGGCTGCAACTGCAGCCCCCAGAATGGCAGCTTGGCCGGCCTTTGGGGCTTGGCTCTGGTCGGCTTGTTCTGGCGCCGTCGCCGCTGAAGAACATAGGAGCAGGGGACCCGGAGTTCCCCATGTTCCTGCTGGCCTTGGCTTGCACCGATTCGCCCGTCGATACCGCTGCCCTGGAGCTGGCGGAGTCCTACACGCTGAGCGCCGATGTGGACTTTCCCGAGGGGCTGGCCTGGCACCCTGAGCAGCGCGCCTTCTACATCAGCAGCCTGGGGCACGGCGGCCTGACCCGTGTTGACCTCGACGGCACCGAGACGCGGGTGTACCAGCCGGCCGGGGAGAACTGGACCAGCCTGGGGGGCAAGCTCGGAGAGGATGGATCGCTCTACTTCTGCGGCGTTCAGGACGCGGGCACCGAGCAGGCCGCGGGGGAGCTCTGGATACATGATCCCGTGACCCAGGACACCACGACGGTCGCGCTACAAGGCGTCGCCAACTGCAATGATGTGGCCATTGATGGGCGGCAGGTCTTCCTCTCCGACCGGGAGTCGGCGCGCATGCACCGGGTGGACTTGGAGACAATGGAGAGCGAGATCTTCCTGGAAGACCCGCTGATGGAGCCCGGCTTGATCGGCAACAACGGGCTGGTGCTCACGGAAGATGGCGCGCTAATTCTCGGCCAGTACAGCCCGCCCAAGCTCATCCGCATCCCTCTGGAGAACCGCGAGGCGATCTCCGAGATCCCACTGGACGGCGACGAGATTGGCTCCCTGCCCGATGGCGCGGACGGCATCGCTTGGTTTGATGGCGAGCTGGTCATTGCGGCCAACAAGCGGGTTGCTGTCGTGAGCTCTTCGGACAACTGGCAGAGCGGCACCGTGCGGGCCAAGGACCTGGACGTCGGCATCGCAGCTGTCACCGTCGTCGAAGGTCAGGTCTACGCATTGAAGGGAGAAGTTGTACCCTGGGTCCTGGGCTTGGAGCCCGAGCTGCCCTTCCAGATCTTGCGCTTGGAGCTTCCCCAGTGATCAGCCGCCGCCGAATCCCAGCAAGGGTCCTGCTCCTCGCCAGTCTGCCCTCGGCTGGGCTGACCATGTTGTGGGCGCTGGTGGTCTATGGGCTCTTCGCTGTCGCCGATCTGGAGGTGCTTCGAATTCCCTTTCTCCCCCTCTCCACCATCGGCATCGCCGTCTCTTTCTACGTGGGTTTTAAGAACAACGCCTCCTACGACCGCTTCTGGGAGGGCCGAAAGATCTGGGGTGGCGTGGTCAACACCAGCCGCAGTTGGGGTACCGCGGTCACCAGCTACATCCTGCCTCAGGACGCCTCCCCGCAGGCCCACAAGATCCGGGAGACCTTCATCTACCGGCACCTGGCCTGGACCAACGCCCTGCGGCTCCAGCTGCGTCGAAAGTCCCGCTTTGAAGACGCCCCGGCGTGGACCACCAAACGTCGTCTGGATCGGCACCGCGAGCACATGCGCAATGACTGGGACAGCGAGCTGGAGCCCTTCTTGAGTGACGAGGAGCTCCGGGAGCACAGCGCGCGCGGCAACCCTGCGACCCACATCCTCAATCGCCAAGGGGCCGAGCTGGCCAAGCTGCTCAAGACCGGTCAGCTGGATCTCTTCCACCAGATCGCGATGATGAACTTCATCACCGAGCTCTACGCCCTCCAGGGCAAGGCCGAGCGCATCAAGAACACGCCCTTGCCGCGGCAGTACGCCGAATACAGTCGGGTGCTGGTGCGCGTCTTTGTCGTGCTCGCGCCCTTTGGGCTGCTGGATGTCTTCGCGGACAACATCGAGGCCGCCCACGGTCCTCTCGAGCAGCTCGTCTACCTGATCCCCTTTCTGGCCAGCGCCGCGTTGATCGGCTGGACCTTCATCTTCATGGAAGCGGTGGGGGACGCCAGTGAGGATCCCTTTGAGCGGGGCATGAACGACGTGCCCATGAACGCGCTGTCGCGCACCATTGAGCGGGACATGCGAGCCATGCTTGGCGAGCCCGAGGACAGCTTGCTGCCCAAGGAAGAGAGCATCGACGGGATTCTCTATTGATCTGGTTGGCCCTGGCGTGTTCGGCCCCTGAGCCGCAGGGAAAGTGGCTCGCGGCCGACCTGCACCTGCACTCCAGCTTGGGCAGCAACGACACCGACGGCCTGGGAGATCCTGCGGCTCTGCGGGCCGCAATGGATGCCCACGGCTTGGATGTTGTGTGGCTCACGGACCACTCCAACTCCCTGGGCTCCATGGACTGTTCGGATGTGGAGGACTGTCCCAACCAGGGCCCCGAAACCACGCCCGGAGACTGGGGAGAGGACGTGTACCTGGGGGTTGAGCTCAGTCCTCGGGCCGAGGGCAGCTCCCCAGTAGGGCATGTGGGGTGCTTGCCCATCGACGGGCAGTCATTCGCCGAAGACCTGGTGTTTACTGACCGTCCATTTGGAGACTTGGACGGCGCACAGACCTTGGCCCAGTGCGCGGATGCTGGGGGTTGGTCCGTCGTGAATCATCCGGAGTCGCCCTTCTCTTGGTTGGCGTGGGATGACAGCAGCCAGGACTACCAGGCCATGGAGATCTACAACGGCACTCTGGGGTTTGATTCATCCGATGCCGACGCCGTCAAACTGTGGGAGGCCCGCTGGCAGGCCGGTCACCGAGTGGTTCCGGTCGGAGGCAGTGACAGCCACCGCTGGGGAAGCGAGCCGACCGAGCGAGGTCTGGATCCGGCACCCGGCTGGCCCACGACGGGGCTCTTCGTGCGGGAGGGCCAGAGCGAACTGGAGGCATTGCATGCGGGACAGGTCGTGGTCTACGAGCCGGGTACCACGCTGCGTTTCAGTGCCAGTGACGGGGAGGAAGTTGTGGGGGTTGGGGAGTCCATCTCAGGACCTGTCACCTTGTTGGCCGAGGCGTCGGCTCAGGTCTCAGGCCTGCAGCTCGAGATTCGCTCCATGGACGGGGACAGTCTGTTTGTAGGGCCCTTGGGCGTTGAGAGCGTCGTCGAGGACATTGGAGCTGGCGTCTACTACGCGCGGGTCTGGCCGGAAGGGGAAGTCTTGGCCCAGCAGGGTGGTGTGGCCATCTCTGGGGTGATTGAGGTTCTGCCATGAGAGTAGAGAGAGACGGGCCCTGGCTGGACGTGCACTTTGAGCAACCCCAGCACGTCTTGAGCTGGGCGATTGTCGGTGGGGGGCTGGGGACTGGGCAGCGGATTGCGTGGCGCAAAGTCAGCGATGGGGATGTGGCAGGCGATGTCGTGGCTTGGACCCAACGGCAGGCGGCTGAGCGCGGCATTGACGGCCCGGTCATGCTCACCGCGGCCAGCTTGGACCGGCTCTCTCGTGCAGAGTGCTCCGTGGGAGGCATCACCGCGCGAGCACTCGTGACCGTGGGCTTGAACAACCGCTTGGCTGTCGGGGACCCGCCGGGTCCTGGGCCGGTGGGCACCATCAACCTGTTGGTGCATGTGGATGTCCCGCTCTCCGTGGCCGCTCTCCTGGAGGCGCTGAGCATCGCGGTCCAAGCCCGTACAGCAGCTGTTATCGACGCCGGGTTGCCCAGTGTGGTCAGCGGAAAGCAAGCCACCGGAACGGGCACCGACTGTGTGGTGCTGGTGTGTCCCATGCAGGGCGATGAGCAGGTCTACTCAGGCATGCACACCGCCCTTGGCTCAGCCATAGGGCAGGCGGTGCGCAGTGCATGTGACACGGGCGTTCGCGAATGGGTGGACGTGGTCTACAGCCGGTAGTGGAGCTGAATGGCCTTGTCTGGGGAGGGGGGCCAGACGTACACCCCATTCCAGCCGTCGTCGGGTCCACTCCGACTCACCGCCTGCGGCGGCGAACAAGGCTTTCGCCCATCCAGCAGGTGCAACCTCCGCGCTTTGCGCGAAGGCACCCCCTACTGGACCGTACGTCCTTGCTCACCGCCTGGGGCGGCGAACAAGGCTTTCGCCCATCCAGCAGGTGCAACCTCCGCGCTTTGCGCGAAGGCACCCCCTACTGGACTCGAACCAGTGACATTCCGCTTAGAAGGCGGATGCTCTATCCAACTGAGCTAAGGGGGCGTGGCGGCAAGCTAACCCCCCCTTGACCCAGCGTCCCGTCGCGAAGGGGGTGAGGATGTCTACCTGGCCGAGATCCCAGGTCCTCTGATCTTTTTTTCTACATTCGTTGTCACACGCTGCAGTACCCAGGCGTATTGCAGCCTGAACCCGACCTCCCTGGAGCCCCCATGACCCTGCTGATTCTCGCTGGCCTGACCGCCTGCAATGACTTTGAACTCGTTCCCGGCGAGAGCAACGTCGGCGGCGTCGACGATCAGACCG
>JBLHMA010000466.1:0-4394 GCA_047621545.1 Cognaticolwellia sp.
GCGATCCAGGTGTTTTCAAGCGTTGTAAGCAATCGACGCTGGGCTTTGAGCCTATCCAACCTCCTTTTCACAGCTGCACGGGCCCGGGATCTGGGTGTCCCCAAGTCGTACTCCCCCTCTGCAGTCAGAACCGCCTCGCTAAACCAGCGCATCATATCAGCGCTTCGTCGGGCCAAAGTGACGTCCGGTCCCGACCCTGAGTATGGTGTCCCTTCGATACCAACCACGCGCTGACCGTTCGGGAAGACGACTTCTATGACGTTGACTCTCTGCCCGTTGGCGGCAAAGAACACCTCCATGCCCATGGACCGCAACATCCAAACGGTGGCGGGGTCCACCTTGGACATGCCTACAGAGACAACAACCGCGTCCCCACTCACTCCGCCCCCAGCCCTTGGTCTGGCTGTGAACTCGTGCAGGAACTCCATCATCCTACGCATGCCGCTGGCATTGGTCGTCCAACCGATCTGTCCGTGGTGGGTCACATCCCAAACTTGAAGTGGACCGACTTGGCCGAGTTCCGTCAGTGCCCTTCGGAAATTCTCGGCCAAGTGCTCAAAATCACCAACACGTTGGTCGGGCAGGACCAGAATGTGCACGCCGGAAGGCAACTCAATCACAAAGCTGTTGGCAGAGCCGTCAACAACAGGGTCGCTGGGTTGGTTCTCGGGCGAATTCACCAAGTCCCTGAAGAGCTCCGGCGTTGCAGGATCGCCCAGAACCAGCAGACGCCCACCGCGTTCACCTGCGAAATCTAGCGTCTCGGAGGTTGGGCGACTCAGTCGCTGGGGGTTGACCTCTGGACTGGGGAGGCTCAGACTGCCCAACCCGCCTGAGTGCAGCGCATAGCCGCCGCCAGTGGGTACCAACACGCGAAGCTCAAGCGGCGCAGCCCCCGCTCGGCGTCCTGCCACTTCACTCTCAACCCACCTCTCAAAGTCTGAGTCGCTACTCGACTGGCGGGCCCGCAATCTCTCCGCAGCCCACTCAGCCCTCCTGCCTCTTAGCTCCAACTCCAGCTCACCAGAGACCCCGTCCAAGTACCTCTCGCGAGCCGCCAGCAGGTTGGTACTAAGACCGGAGAAGCGGGTCATGTTGAACTGTGCAGCGTTGATACGGATGCTGCGCACATCAAAGCTCTCGATGATTCGGGAAGCCATGTTGATGTGGTCCGAGTGCGGATGAGTGATCAAAATCTCGCGGACCACGCCATCGGGCACCGCCGCTTCCAACTCCCCCATCAGATGATCCGCCAACGCTCTGACCGGCCGCCCGCCTACATGCGCCACCCCGGCGTCCACCAGGACGACCCCACCCTCTGTGTACACAACCGCGGTCGCACCAGCCCCCACCGCGAACTTCGTGTAGGTCGTCGTGATGACGTACTCGGCCGTGGCCGATACCACCTCGATTGGCCGTGCCTCGGCTGTGCTCTCAGGGCTGTAGACCACCTGCGGAACACTGCTAAGGCCAACAACCCCACCCGTTCCATCAGCATTTGAGGTTGGCCAGAGTGCCTCGTCCGAGGTGGCGAACACGCTGGCCCTTGGAACAGCGTAGTAGGCCAGAATGTCCGAACCCAGAACGGGGTATTGGACAACATAATCTCGCTCCGTACCAGGCTCTCCCGCCGGATGAAGAAGCGACGGGCGCCGAATTCTGACGGCAACTCCCATCGCCTCAGGCATGCCGATGTCAATCTCCCTCAATACCTCAATGGGAGCCGCTTGAGGTGGGTCATCCAAGTGAAGTCCCTGCACCCCCTGCTCTACGTGACGAAGCTCATGCGCCAAAGTGCCAGGCCCAGCCCTTGAGCTGAGCATTACATGCTTTCCAGCCGTGGCACCGCGTCCTCCAAGGGTATCTAGAGCGCGGTCGACCGCCGCCCCACGGTGAATTCGAACACCAGCCGGTCCCATCGCGCCGGCTGGATAGCGTTGCCCGCCGCCGGAAAGTCCTTCGCGTACCATGTGTTGCGCTTCTCGAGGGATGCGTACACTTGCTCGATGTTTGACGTTGGCGGAGACCTTGGACGAGGACCGAGCTTCCCGCTCAGCAGGATCAGAGGATCTGGCCCGGCGATCAAGCTCTTTCATCAGGCCTTGCTCACAAGTGGCCCAGGACGAAGCGACCGCGGCACTCGATACAATGGCTCGCGCGCAACGCAGGCGTCGTGAGCAACCACTGTAGGGCATCAAGGGCCAGCAGGTCCCCAACTGCTCTCTCCAGGGTCTGCTCCAAATTCTCCTGGAGCGACAGCGAAGATGCGTGAACTGCCCGGGCACCGCACAACCACCATTTTGGGTATGCCTTGGTTGCTGCTGACCTGCTGTCCAGGGCCTCAGGAAGCAACTTGTCGTGGACGGGCACCACCGGAACCCCAAGCTTATCGGAGGGAAGCATTACCTCAAGCTTCGCCCCCATGACCCCTTTGGGCCTGCTCCCCCGCTTCAACCCCACGCCCATCTGAAGCGCTTCGAGAAATACATTCCGATCCAACCATTGTGGAATCTTCACCCTAAGCGTTTCCGCATACGAAGAACCATAGATGGCACGGCGATGACCACAATGCGGACAGGAGTACAGAATCCCTCCCGCTTGATGCGCAAACCAGAGCGAAGCGTTCCGTGCTTCGAGAAAAGACGCAAAACGACCTGGTTGATCCATCACTGGCCTGGCGGACACGGCGTCTGGAATATCCGTCCAAGCCAACAACTCCAACAGACCCTGGAACTCAAGGTCGCGATGCTGCCGGAGCATGAAGAAGCCCGCTCCATCTCGCATCTTGGGCTGAGTGAAGCCAACTTTGCCCAATCCAGGCAATGAGAAGTCAAGATGGTCCATGGGCCTCCGTTGAAAGTCTACCCTGGACTGCCCCTGCAGATCGTGCCCAACGACCTCCGCACAATGCGTCCGACTCCGGCGTCTGGGCACCAAGCCGGTTGGTCAGCGAATGGGCGGTCGGCCTCGGTGAATCCTTACGCCCTCAAAGTTCGCCCTAGCCCTGCACCCGCACTCGCCACCGCGTCTTGCTCGCTTGGCAGCGCCCGCCGGCCTCGGCACTACTTGAGATAGCAAGCGTGGCCGGGTCAGCCGTCGCCGTACTGGTTGCCGGTCATCCCAACGCGACCCCGCGAGGTCCTCTATTGCAGTGGCGCAGCGCGCCCCAGGGATAGCCGCCACGCCCCTAAGCGCGCCAGTGCCTCAAGAGATCGCCATCGCCCTGGGCTCGGAACCCGGCTGCCATCCCTCCTGAAGGACCCGAGGGCAGCAAGACCAAACTGACCTCAACAGGGAGTGAATACAGTTGGTGACCATGCGGGCCGGTGATCCCGACTTAGACCGAAGGCACCCGCAGCTGGGGGACCTGGACGGTGACGGACTCGACGAAATCGTTGGCCTGGGGCCGAATGGAGTGTGGTGGGTGGAGTGAGGGGACGGGCCCCAACAACCACTCAGCGCTCTACAGCTTCACTCCGCGTAGGCACCTGACCAAGCACCGGCCGACTCTTCGGCGGCTCCAATCTCCCCGCCTTCCACAGGCGACGTTGGATACGGCTGCTCGATGGGGAGGGGATTTGGACCATGGCGGAGGCTCCTTCAAAAGGGATTGTCTTGTCAAGACCTGAGCACATTGACAGATGAGAGATCCTCAGGCCAGCGCTTTGATGTCAGTGTGACGTGAAGGGCCTCAAGATCAGTCAATCCAGACGATTACATGCCATTACACAGAACGCCCCCGGACACGCACAGAAGGGGCGTGGCACGGGGGCGAATGGGTGATGGGCTGCCGAAGCCGCCCGGTCACAGCGCTAAAAGCCTGACGCTACTGCTTGCGCTCGGCCTTGGATGCAGCGCTCTCGAGCTCGCTTGCGAAGCCGGCCAGGTCGACCTCCTTGCCCATCTCGCCGAGAATCTGTGCCTGAGCCAAGTTCAGCTCGGCCTGGGCCACGTCACGCTGGGCTTGCAGGGTAGTGACGGCGGCCTTCTGCTTGGCCACAGCCTCCTTGTTGGTCTTGAGCTGGTCGCCAGTCAGGTCCTTCTCGGCCTTGGCCATGTCGACCTGGTCGACGGCAGCGTCCACCTTCCCGTCGGCGACATCCTTGGCGTCGTCCACGTCCTGCTTGGCGCGCTGCTGGTCGGCCTTGGACTGCTTGTATGCACCCTTGGCGTCCTTGGCGGCGGCAGCAGCTCGGTCCTGCTCGCCCTTGGCGCGCTCCAGATCCGCTTCCACAGCGGCGACCTTGGCAGCCCCTTCGTCCTTGACGGCTCCAACGGACTCCTTGGTCGAGTCCAGCTCAGCCTTGGCAGCCTTGGCCACAGCCTTGGCAGCCTTCTTCTCGGCCTTGCGCAGGTTCTTAAGGCGCTTGACCTCGGCCTTGGTCTGGGACAAC
>JBLHMA010000467.1:0-4393 GCA_047621545.1 Cognaticolwellia sp.
GGGGCCAGGGTGACCCCAAATTGGTCGCCCGCTGCACCGTCAGCGGGGGTGAGCTTCTGCTCCGAGGCGAGCGAGACACCGGTGGACGAGCCGTAGTAGATGTAGGCGGAGCCGCTATAGGAGCCGTTGTCGTCGTCCCACCAGGCCCCGACCGCCACATCGTCGTAGCCGTCGCCGTCAAAGTCTTGACCACCGGCCAGGGCGGAGCCGAAGCGATCGGAGCTTGCGCCGTCCGAGGCCGTGAGCTTCTGCTCTGAGGCCGTATCGAGGCCGCTCGCGGAGCCGTAGTAGACGTACACAGATCCGCTGTCCAGGCCCATGTCGTTGTCGAAGTGGGCGCCAACCATCAGGTCGTCGTACCCGTCGCCGTCCAAGTCTCCTGCGCTTGAGATGGCGTATCCAAAGGCGTCACTCCGGTCTGGGTCGGAGGCGACGATTTTCTGCTGGACGGTGGAGAATGGGAGCAACAAGGGGTCGACTGTGATTGGCCAGGCCGCGCCGCGGGTGTCCACCGACACCACCAAGTCGGGAAAGTCGTTCACGAGCCGTACGGGCAAGGCCTGTTCGTCGGCATCCCAGGCAGCCAGGTCCTGGTAGCGCCAGAGCCCGCCTGTGGACCCCATCAGCGTGGCCCCCATGCCGCTTACGTCGACGCTCAGCAGGTGCCCTTGACCAATGGCCACGCGGATCTGAAGCGTCCCATCGGGCGCCGTGTCCGCGGGGGCGGCGAGGGTCCAGCCCTGGTGGACCCCGAGAGGGCTGCTGGTCCACCATTCCCGAACTCCGGACCGGCGGAGCTCGGCTGCGGGGCCGCAGCGGGACGCGATGGTCTCGCTGGTGGGTGCACAAGGGCCCAGAGTGGGGGCAACCTCCTCCAGCATTCGGCCGCCCACCGACACAGTCTGGATGCTCACACCATCCTCTCCGTGCCAGGCCGATAGCCCTTCTGCTTGGAGTTCGGCCCGCAGCACGCCCGGGATCTGCGCGCCCAGGACCCCGTCCTCTTGGCGCGCGAATTGACGCCGGTCAGCAGCGATGATGCCAAGCACCTCGCTCAGGTTGGGGGCCACGACTTTGGGGGGCGTCGTGGCGTCTGCCGTCCCAGGCAGTGTGCCAGTCTCTTTCAACGCTTGGTCGTGAGGCGAAGGGCTTCTACAGCCCAGGTTGGCCGAGACAAGAAGGAGAAGAGGGTTGGGTCCCACGAGCGGCCTTGGTTTGGGGGGCATTCGGCAAGAAGAGACGTGCCGCCCGATTTGTACCATTGATTGGCTGAAAAGAGCGGTTCACCTCGGCTTCCAGGCCCCAGGACGTGGAGTCCGTCGGGACCTGTGTATGCCGTGCTGTTGGCGCCCTTAGGCCACGCCGGGACTGTCGCAGGACGTTCTCCGCGCTGAGACCTCCGAGGGAGGCCTGCTGCCTCACCGGTCGTGTCGATCACAGCGCGGTGGTTTTTGGTGCCATCGTCGTCTGGTGCGAGCTGCTTGAGCCCCACCTTCTCGACATTGGTTGCAGCTTGCGCCACGCCGATTGGGGTCAGTGCCTGAAGCGCCAGGGCGAGCCCAGGCCATGTCCTCCATTCTCAAATGCCAGTTTAGAAGACGCGGTCAGCCTGGCGTGTGAGATCACGGAGCAGCTTTTGCGGTGAGCGGATCCGCCGCCCCTCCGGTGCGAAGCGATGCGCCGCGGCCCTACTGCGCTCAAAGAGCTGCGCGCCGCGCACCACCGTGTCGTCGTTGTACAGCCGCAGGGCTTCATCCAGGGTGGACGTCCGCTCCAGGGCCAGGCCAAGTACGACCGCGTCGACCATCGCCGTGAAGGCGCCTGCACCCGTGCGGGGACTGGCCATGTGCGCAGCGTCGCCGAGCAGGGCGATCCGGCCTCGAGTGACGGGGTGGGCTGCCAGCTCCCAGACGGGATGGGGCGACACCTTGCCCAGCCGCGCGCAGGCCTCCCAGAACCGTCCGTTCTGCGCACCAAAGAGGGCAGTGATTAGGGGCGCGAACCAGTCCGGAACTTGCTTCATCGGCTTGCCCACCTGCCGGTTGCGTGTCGGTGCCGCCACTTCGGACTGCGGTGTCGCCATGTAGACCCCGCAGTTCCACATCATGCCGCCATCGGGCCCCGCACAGGGGAAGCCCAGGGTCTCGTAGGTGACGCCTCCGACGGTCCTCCGTCCAGACGGACCCGTGGCAATACCCTCGGTGGAGACCAGGCCGCGCCAGACCGTGTAGCCGGCGTAGGTCGGCGTCTGGTCGGTGACGTAGGGCCGGACCGTGGACCCGCCGCCGTCGGCGCCGACCAACAGGTCGAAGGCCCGGGCTTCCCCGTTCAGTCGGAGCGCCGGCGTGTTGCTGTCCGCAGCCATAATCCCGTTGACGTCCACGCCGAAGTGCACGCTCTCTGCGGAGAGGCCCTCGTACAGGTAGGCCCAGAGGTCCCCGTAGAAGTGGCCGTGGCCGTGGATGGGCCGCGCCGGTCCGGCAGCGGACCCGCGGATGCGATTCAGCAGGGCCACGTCGACCGAGCCCAGGGCGCCGCCGCGCCGGTGGAAGCCCCGTGGGTAGGTCTCGAAGACCTCGACGTGGGCTCCCAGCTGTCGCAGCACGTTGGCTACGCTGAGTCCTCCCAGGGACGCCCCGACCACTGCAATGCGCGTGCCGCTGGTTGTTGCGGATGGCACCTCAGGATGCCCCGCTGGCCACACTCTCTGGGAAGCCGACTCCTGTGATCTGCGTCAGGGCCTCGAAGGCTGCGCTCTGGCTCAGCGTGTCCGAGAAATGCTCCGGCCAAGTCTGCACCCCCATGGGCCCAACCAGCTTCGTGCGGCCGGCCGTAGCGAAGAACTGGCCGGTGGTGTTCTTGTCGAATCCCGCCGCGTCCAGGTATCGCTGGGCACCCGCGTCGACGGACCCGGCCATGCCGATGAAGGGTCCGATGAACTTCATCACCGGGAACATCAGGTACCGCATGAGGGGAGGCAGATCGCGGCCGAAGTTCGTCGCTGGCACTGAGCCCGGCGATACGGCGTTGACGGTCATGCCCTGCGGTAGCTGGGGCGCCAGAGCAGCGGCCCACCAGGCCACGAAGAGCTTGGCGCTGCAGTACTCGCTCATGTTGTCGAAGCTCTTGGTCTGGGTCGCCAGAGCCAGGCGGAGGATCGACTCGATGGCAGCCACCCGGTCGCCACCGAAGTGTTCGTTGGCGATGCGTTCCACGTCGTGCACTGAGGTACCCGGGAAGTTGCCCCGGGCCCCCTCCGAGCCGGCGATGACGATGCGAGCGCTCTGCGTCAGCAGCCCGTCGGCCAGGGCACGCATGGTGAGCACATGGAGCCCCACCAAGGTGGAGGCGTAGGTGGCCTCTACGCCGGCGGAGTTGGGCTGAGGGTCCCTTCGGCTGCCGCCAGCGTTGAGTAGCAGGAAGTCGATGCGCTCGCCTCGTTGGGTCAGCTCGTCGGCGGCCGCGAGAGCGGAGGCCACCTCGGAGGTATCGATAGCCAGCGAGGCGAAGGGGTCTTTTCCGGTCCGCTCTACCAAATGGGCTCGGGCAGCCTCGGCCTTGTCGGTGGACCGACAGGCCAGGATGATCCGTCCCCACCCATGCTCGGCGAGCTGGGCGGCGGCCTCGAGGCCGAGTCCTGAGTTGGCGCCTGTGACGAGTGCGGTCTTGGTGTTCTTGTTCATGTGACTGTCCTTTGCGTTCGCACCGGTTTTAGGGGGTGGATCAGTTGCGTCGCAGCAGGGCAAAGCCAATCTGCGTACCAAGACCGCGCTTCGTCGCCAAGTTGATCAGAGTCCAGCCGAAAGCCTCGATCATGCGGCTGTCCTCGATGCCGCCGAGCTCTTGGGCTGCAAAGCCCAGGTCCTCGCACAATCCAGCGACGAGCTTGCGGGCCTTGGGGTCCTCGCCCGCCACCAGCATCACGGACCTTCCGTCAGGGAACAGGGGGTCGGCCATCACATTGGCGAAGGCAGAGTTGAGGGCCTTGACCACGCGTGCCTGGGGGGCCCACCGGGCCACTTGTTCGCCACCGCTGTCGTTGTGTCCCATTATGAGGCCCGAGAAGTCGGGCTTGATGGGGTTGGTTGCGTCGATGAGAACCTTGGCGGCTAGCGCATCACCTAGGTCGAGCAGTGTCCCCTCAGTCGCCCGCCAGGGGACCGCTAGCACAACCACCCCAGCAGTGGCGACGGCGTCCCCAACGGCCATGACCGCGGCATGCTCTGCGAGCGCTTCGTACTTGTCGTCCTTGGGAGCGCGAACTCCTTAAGCGATGGTGTGCCCGGCGCGGCTCCAAGCCGCGCCGACGGTCGTGCCGACGTTGCCAGCTCCGATAATGGCGATGTTCATGATGAGGGCCCCACCTGTCGAGGGGTAGCGGGCTCGGGGGCAG
>JBLHMA010000468.1:0-4393 GCA_047621545.1 Cognaticolwellia sp.
CTGGGTAGGCGGCCATAAAAAACCGCCTCTGCAAACACCTGCGCCAGTGCCAACACGAAGAACTGCGTCAATCCCAGCGCCGGCCAATCCAATCTCTCGTCAGGCCAGCTGGGTAGGCAGGCATAGGTCAAGCCCAGCCCCAGAAACTGCGCACTGCCAACTGCAGCCGTTCAAACCCCCCAGCTGGGCCAACCAAGCCCAAGCCTGAACAAGCGTTGCATCCATTGGAAAGCCAAGGCTCGTCCACTGACCCAAGACTCTGACTCCGGGAGGGATCCTGCCGGGGCAACTGGCCTGAACCCCGAGCAGTCTCACCTGGAACGCCCAGCCTCAGCCCTTCGGACCTCCTGGCCTGACGGGCGCCTTCAGCAGCTTTGCTGTACCCAGAACATTCTCCGGGGAGCCAACATTGCTAGGGAGATGTCTTCACCGGAGCCCACCCCGAATCCAACCAACACTCCGGCAACTGGCCGTACAACCTCGTCCTTCCCCAGAACCAATCCCTGACCTACATAGACGATAGCCGCGCCGAACATGCGTGAAGCGCTCGACCCTCCGGGTCGGCTCTCCGGCAGGCAGCGCCCCGAAGCAGACCAGGGCAGCGGCGGGTTCGAGCGACAGCGACCAGGCAACAGGGCTCCGGCTCTCGGTCAGTCGCATGATAAGCCCCCTACGGGGCACTCCCTACGGGAGTTCGTGCTCCATTCCCTTCGCTTGCACCCCTCAGACAAAGGGGGCGCGGCCTGCCTACGAGACATTCCCTGCGGGAACGTCGTCTCCCGCTGGACGATAGGCGAGCGCTTCAAAGTTGGCGAAGCGTCCGTGAGTCGGTGGGTCCAGCAATTCCAGACAGCACAGTGCTGGACCTCGTCGCTGCATACGAAGAGGTGTTCGGGGTCGTGGAGGCGCGAGAACGGTTCCTGAAGGTCCAGCCTGATCCTGGTCCTAATGCTGCGGCCGGGGAACCTGCGCAGCCCCCCACAACAATGACGGAGTTGCAGTCATTGAGCGGGCCGGAGCGTTGGGCATGTTTCACCCAGCGTATTCACGCAAATTCAAAGCCATGGAGTTTGCGTGGAGTTGGGTCAAGCGTGGCCCACGCCGAGCAGCCAACCGAAATGCTGACCGGCTGATTCAGTAAGCGGCACCGTAGTGGCTGGGCTCTGTCAATCCTTAGGATAGGCCACAGTTTCAAGGCCTTAGGGTAGTCGCTGGAGACTACCGGCCCGAGGAGAGAAGAAGCGTATCGGATAGGCCTTCTCCGGTGTGCACAGCTCGAGGAGCACCCAGGTGCCATTGGGGCCGACGACGGGGAGGCTAAGTCTCCACCAAGCCGGGGGAGGGTCGTCCAGATCCGAGGCGGCGAGCCAGCGTTCCTCGGGCATAAGCTCGGGGGGAAGGAGCAGGGGCTCGGCCAAGCGGTCGGCCTTGAGGATCGTTTCGATGTCCTCCGTGCTCAGACCGGTCTCCTCCAGGACGTAGGAGGGCAGAATGAGGGGGTCTAGCTGGATCTCCAGGGGCAAGAGATTGAGGACAGGCAGCGGTAAGTCCTCCACGCCACCCCAGAGGGGGAGGTGTGCCATCAGCTCGATGAGACGATAAATTCGGTCGGTTCTGGAGTCCATTCGGGCAGTCTATCTGGGTCGGTCTTGAGTTTATGTGCCAATCGACCCCGGGGATGCTGTACCCGGCAAAAATCAAGTTGCTCTAGTCCAGGTTGGCCACGTCTGAGTCGCCCATCTCTATGCCGCCCTGGGGGAAGTACTCCTTCCAGCGCTGGTCGACGGTCTTTGCAGTTTCGGGATCGCAGAAGAGTTCGTCTGGGTAGCCGGGCTTCATGCGGGCATCGAGCACGATGGGACCGCTGTAGACCATGTGGTGGCGGTGTACACGAGACTGGGCGTGCAGGTCGGCTGCGGGCTCGAAGCGGGTAAAGGCGGTCCAGATGAAGCGGGGGTCGCTGCGGGTGGCCTGTTTGGCGTTGTCGACGAGCACAATGAAGGGCCAATCTTGGAGGTCCGGGTGCTCGGATAGAACACTGGGCAGCGCGGTATCGCTGGTGTACTCCGGGCCTTGGATGACCAATACGCCGCCACAGTAAACGGTGGGATGGCTGGCGCCTCGCGGCAATGAACCCTGGAACTCTCTAGGGAGCTTGCGCACGGGGTCGCCGATGCCAAGCATGACGCCCTTGCTGCCTTTGTTCACCGCGGGACCGGCGTAGTCCAGGGTGTCCATGGAGAGATTGGCCATGACATACAGGTCAGTCTCGGGGTTGAAGCGCTCCAAGATGGTCTCCAGGACGCTCTTGAAGTCCTTGAGGTCCGTGGGCTGGTCGGTGAGCAGGAGAAACTTGGTCAGGGAGAGTTGACCTTCTCCTAGAATTCTAAAGGCGCTGGCCATGGCTTCTCGACCGTAGCGCTCGTGTACCACTGCAGCGCTCAAGGCGTGGTAGCCGCTCTCTCCGTAGCTCCATAGATCTCGAACGGCGGGCATCACCACGGGGAAGAGGGGGCTGAGCAGCTCTTGAAGGTAGTCGCCAATGAAGAAGTCTTCTTGCCGCGGCTTTCCGACCACGGTGGCGGGGAAGATGGCGCCTTTTCGGTGGCAGAGCGCGTCGACTTCGAAGACCGGGTAGTCGTGCTGCAGGCTGTAGTAGCCGTAGTGGTCGCCAAAGGGACCCTCGGGCTTGCGCACTCCGGCCTTGATCTTGCCCACCAAGGCAAACTCGGCGTCGGCGACGAGGGGGAGGGGCCCGGCAGGGTTGTCTGTCATGCGCAGTCGCTCACCGGTCAAGAGGCTGGCCAAGATGAGCTCCGGCACATTCTCGGGGAGGGGCGCGATGGCGCTGAGGATGAGCGCTGGCGGGCCGCCGGTGTAGATGATGGCGGGCAGGTCCTGTCCCTTGGCCTCGGCTACGCCAAGATGAAAGCCTCCGCCTTTCCCGATCTGCATGTGAACGCCCGTGGAGCCGTTGTCGTGGCGTTGGATCCGGTACATCCCCAGGTTGTGACTGCCGTTCTCGGGGTGCTCGGTGTAGACTAGCGGGAGGGTAATGAAGTCGCCACCGTCCTGGGACCAGCTCTTGAGCAGGGGCAGGCGGTCGATGTTTGCGGGACGATCGACGATCTGGGTGACCGGTCCCGAGGACATCTGGTTCAGCCCGACCTTGAAGGCTTCGCCCAAGTAGTCGCGCATGCCCCACAGCTTGCTGATGCTGGGTGGCATGAACTCATGGGGAAGGTTGGCTGTGCGCTGCACGAACTCAAGGGGCCGTTTTCCAAAGGCCAGCTCGACTCTTTTGGCGCTCCCGAACAGGTTGGTGACAACGGGAAATCCCTTGCCTTTCGGGTTTTTGAACAGGAGTGCCGGGCCACCTGCAGCGATGACGCGGCGGTGTACTTCGGCAATTTCAAGGTAGGGATCGACGGCGGCGTCTATCTCTACGAGTTCACCTTCTGCACGAAGCAAATTGATGAAGCTGGCCAGATCTCGCACAGGCATGACATCCTCAGGGGTGTGGGGCATGGCATTAACCCTGCAGACCGGGCATGATGCGCACAACGCCTGAGGAGAACCCATGCTGTTTTTACTGACCAGTCTCGCAATCGCCGCTCCGATCGAGATGTGGTCCGTCAGCGAATTTGAGCCCGAAGGCGACACCTTCGCCGACAATAACGACGACTGGGACAACGGCTACGATCAGGACCCCTGGTACGTCTTTGAGGGGGTGCTCTACACCATCACCGACGACAGCGTGAACGATGACCCGGATGCGGTGGATAACTGGGTGGTCTCGGGGGACGACTACCAGAACGTTGTCGTGAACGCGACGATCTTCAACCAAGACGACGACACGATGGGTATCGTGACGAATCACAATGGGAAAGACAGTTACTACCTGCTCTTTCATAGTGCTAATGACACTCCGCCTCCAGGGGATGGCACCCAGGACGGACAGCTCTTCCTCTGGCGGGTGGAGGGAAACGACGTGACCGAGCTTGGCGCTGAGTACGTGGACTTTCCCGGGGGTGAGGTGTCCATCAGGCTCTCGGTCAACGACGGCAACTTGCGGGCCAGCTTTGACGGTGATGTGCTGATCACGGCGACGGACGATGTGCCACTCGATGCTGGACAGGCTGGGTTCTATGCCTACAACTGCGGCTCTGAGGGCAGCGGTGGTGGAAGCACTTATGCTGGTGCTTTCGATATACGTGTGTCGGCCCACGACGATGACTCCGACGGAATCATCGACGATCTGGACAACTGCTCTGATGTAGAGAACGAGGGCCAAGAGGACGAGGATGGAGACGGCATCGGCGACGTCTGCGACGACGACTACGAGGATCCCGGATCCGAGGAGCCCAACCCCGATGATCCCGATGCTTATGTC
>JBLHMA010000469.1:0-4383 GCA_047621545.1 Cognaticolwellia sp.
GCAAGCCTAAGCCCAGCGGCAAAGGCACTCGTAACTGACGCAGCGGCAGGCAAAACCTGCCGCTGCGGCTACTCTGTGGACCACATCATGGTCAGCCCACAGCCCGAGTACAGCCCTTGGGGCAGCTTCTGGGTGCTCTTCATGGGCGTGAGTACCGAGCCGACCAAGCTCAAGTTCATCTGCAGAAACTGCAAGGGCCATCTGGTGACCACCACGGACCCAACAGTCCTGGCGTCCTTCATTTGAAGAAGCGGGACCTAACTGGCTTGTTGCCGGCCCTGGCGCTCTGCCTCGGACTGCTTGCGCTCACCCTGCTCTCCGCTGCACCAGAGATGGGCTGGTTCGACGTGGATCAGCGCACCCGAGCCGCTCTGGGGGTCGCGCGCTTAGGCTTGGGAGCCACTCTGCTGGCGCTCATGGCACGCCGAGCGGGCTACGAGGCGGCCAAGGTGGCCTTGGTAGGGATTCCAATATTGGTGGTCGTGAGCATGCTGTGGTTCACTTTTCGGCCGCCCCTGCTGCAGGTGGAGCTCAGCGCTCTCCCCTCAGGCGAGGCTATCTACGTCGGCCTGTGCGCCGACTGCCATGGAGAGATGGGCACAGGACGAACCGGTCCAAGCTTGGACGACGACCCATGGCTGCTAGGAAGCGGATCAGAACAGCAGTTTTTGGGCGCCTTGGGTGAGCATGACCTGCCCTTGTTGAGCATGTTCTCGGAGCAGGAACAGGCCGAACTCTTGGCCTACCTGGTCGGCCTCCAGACTCCTTAGAGGCCCCGCCGCGCGGTCCCCACCGCTCAGGGCTTCTTCGCCGCGATAGCCTCGAGGATCAGGGTCCTGGAGCGGTAGAGTTCGATCTCAAGCCCCCGCGCCACGTCTCGCCGCCACACATCCAAGGCGCCCATAAAGGCCAGCTCTACCCGTTCCTCTTGGGGGAGTGCCCCACAGGCCGTGTGGAATTCCTTGGCCGCGTCTGTCGCGATGCGTACCAGGGGACTCCCGATCCCTTCCAGCGCCACACGTACTTCCGGGACGGGCTCAAGCTCGAGATAGGCGACCAGCTCGGCCCAGGCCTTCTCCAGGTCATCGGGAAGCCCATTGACCACAGCCACCGTTGGCGCGATTGCGTCCAGCAGCTTGCCGCTGCGCTGCCCCTGTCGCCCGCCCTGCTCAACAGCCTGTTCCAACGACTTTGGGAGAGCCTGAATAGGGGTCAAGAGGGGCACCAGCGCATCGCTTGCACGCTCCACAAAAGCAAAGGCGCGGTCAGGGTGCGTCTCGCGTAGCACCCGTCCAATATCGGCCAAGCCCACTTCCCAAGTCGCAGTCACAGCGGCAGCGAGCAGCTCCCCCTGCCCGCCCGCCTGGGGCATGAGATCGGGCCAGATCTCCAGCAGTTCAGGAGTAAACCCGTCTTTGTTCCGTCGTCCGCGGAGGCGGTCCATCAGTCGCTTTCTCATCGTCGCTCCTATGGGCCATTCAATGGCGTCAGCTTAGCGGAGGCATGGCCCCCATGCACGCGGAAGAAACCGCCAAAATGTGGGATCAGCGCGCTCCGCAAACCTTGTCCAAGGGGCATACAGGACAGGCCACAGGGTCGCGCTTGCCCTTGCATGCACCGCTAATGCCCAAGTGGGCCATGGCGAAGTCGTAGCGAACCGGGTCCACCGGATCCATCTTGCGCAGCCATCCGGTGATCTCCTCGGCAACACGCCAGCTCCCGGTCTTGGCCTTGGACAAGCCGAGAAAGTTGGCTGTGCGCAGCACATGGGTGTCCACTGGAATCAGGAGCTGAGCCGGCTCAAGCTGCTTCCAGATCCCCAGGTCCAACCCCTCGGTGGCCGGCCGAATCATCCAGCGCAGGTACATGGTCAACCGCTTGCAAGCCGAGCCGCTGCCAGGGTGCGTCATCCAGTAGCGGTAGCCCCTGGGCAGCTCCTTGGGGGTGCTCACATGAACCCCCACTTGCCCACCTTGAGCCATTGCCTGGGCAAGAAGCGCGTCCACGAGGCTGCCCATTACTTCGTGGGCGCTCTCGCCTGCTGCGGCCGCCTCCAAGCTACCGTGTTCTCGGAGAACTCCCTTCAGGGCGAGGAGCAGCAAGAGCACGTCTTGTCCGCGGTTGAATCGGTAAACCAAGTCTCCCAGGCTGTCTTGTGCTGCCCCCAGGTCCAAGCCTTCGATCCCCGCCCGAGGTCCCCCGCCCTCGTCCAGAAAGCCCAGCACCCTGTCAATGATGGGCTGGAAGCTGCCAACCCGACCATAAGCGAAGCTGGCTGCAATGAAGCCAGCCAGTTCTTGGTCTTTTGGATCGGAGTAGCGGTGCACTGCACCAACGGGATCCTGGCCTCGCCGTTGCTCAAAGTCCGTCTCGGCGTAGAGAGTCTCCAGGCCCGCGCGCACGCGCTTTAGTTTCCGCGGGGTCATGGGGCCTTCTCTTGGAGACCCCCAAGCTATCCCAATCAGTCGCGCAGGTAGGGGTAGCCCTTTGGCTTGACCACCATCACCGAGCAGGTCACCATGCTGAGGAGACGCTCGGAGTCGGAACCCATGACGCGGCCCTTGAGACCCTGCGGTCCATGGGTTGCCGTCACAATCAGATCCAACTGCAGCTCGTCGACCATCTGGTTGGCCACCTCGCGCCAGTCACCGCCGCTGACCCGGTACTTCACTTCCACAGGAGCCAAGGTGCGGCCAGCGTCTGAGCAGCGCTGGACCTCCAGCTCGTAGGCGGTCTTCATGGCCGCCTCGTGGGTGTCGATCTGGGAGAGTGCGTCGGCGGCCTCCTCACTGCCTTGGTCGACGTCCTCCTCCATGCCGGACTCCACGTGCAACAACCACAAGGTCCCGCCATTCAGGGAAGCCATCTGCAGCCCTGCAGACAAGGCAGCGCGCGAGGTGTCGGAAAAGTCGATTGGAACCAGGATCTTGGTGGCACTGAACATGAGCGGCCTCCATTGCAGTGTGGTGGGTCTCACCTATGCACCCCGGTCCTCCGAACAAGACCGGATCCGCCCAGTCGTGCGGTGGACCAGCAAACTTGTGGCATTCACAGACCGTGCTGAGTTCCTCTCAGTGCAGGTCCGGGTCGAAGCTGCCTGGGGGACCATCCTGCGGCCCTGTGCCGTCCTGGCCCGTACCGTGCTCGACGTCGTATGCAGCCGCATCGGCCTCCCGCTGAACGCGCCGCCGTCCCTTCTTCACGCCGCGCTCGAGCTCTTGGCGCAGGCGCTTGGCCACGCCACCCCGCACGGTATCCAGCCAAGCCTCGCAGGCATCGGGATCCGACTCACCCCAGCTGCGGGCGACCCGGATGAAGGCCTTGATCACCCGAGGGTCCTCGTCTCGCAGGAAGACGTGGAGCAGTTCGTGGATCGCAGGGCTGTCCGCTTCTGCCACGAACTGTAGACGGGTCATGCCCATCCGCTCGCGCAGCGCAGCAGCACACATGCCTTGGAGAGGGACTGGAAGAAGCGCCATACCGGCCATCACCGCCATGCGGCGGGCACCCCAAGCGTGCTCGGTTCGGAAGGTGCGCAAGCTGGCCAGCCAAGGCTCGCGGGCGGCGAGCAGCGCAGGCCCCAGGACCATCCAGCCCAGCGCATCGGCGGTCTCGGTGTCGTCCACCATTCCGACCCAGCGGTCCACCATCTCCAGAGAGGCCATGGGCTCATCGGGCACCATGGCCGCCAACAGGCCCACCGCCACCAAGCCGTCCTCGTGCGCGGTGCAGAACAGAGTGTGCAGCGTCTCGCCGTCCTCGATCAGGTTCAACTTGGGATTCCAAGCCTTGACCAGGACCTGAGTGATCTCGGGTACAGGAACCCCGCGCACGCCTCTAAAGGCCTTGATGTGCTTGCCCCGCTTGCGGGCCACGTCACGCTGGGCGGTCTTCTCGAGTTGCTCACTGATGGCGTCAGGATCTAGGCGCATGCAGCCCTCCGGGAGCGGCTTATATCTCAGCGGCCGGCCCGTGCGAGAATGGGGCCTAGTCCCGGGAGCAGCATTGGCCACGAGCAAGGGCAGATCGGGCAAGCCCAAGAGCATCAAGCCCAGCCCAAAACCTAAGCTCCGCGGCAGGTCCAGGGGCCCCGCCAAGCCCACTCGAAAGAACCCCAGCTCCAGGAGTTGGCGCACCGTTTTGCGGCGCTTGGCGATCTCTGGCTTGGTGGCACTCTTGGCCGTAGGCATCGGTGCGTCCATCGTCCTGGCCGTGCTGATCCGAGGTGCCGATCAACAGGTCGCAGCCCGCCTAGAGGCGGATCTCTGGGACCTACCCGGTGAGGTGCTCTCCGGCCCGATCCACATTTGGCCAGGGCTTAGGCACGACCCAGAGGCCATGGCTCTCGACCTACCGGGCTCCGGCTACGCACGGGTCAACAAG
>JBLHMA010000470.1:0-4356 GCA_047621545.1 Cognaticolwellia sp.
GAGCATCACGCCCTTCGGGGTGCCCGTGGTGCCCGACGTAAACAGGATGCTCGCCAGGTCGTCGCTCTTGGGCGTGAACTCCGGGAGTCCCTCCATTGGGCCGTGGTCCCCGGTCTGGAGCAGATCCAAGACTGAACAATCCAAGCCGCCGTCCATCAGCTCGGCCATGTCCGCATCCAGGACAGCCAGCTTCGCGCCCGAGGCCTGCTCGACGTTCCGGACCTGAGCCAGGGACATGCCCGACTCCACGGGGACTGCAACGGCGCCCGCGCGCAGGATGCCGAAGAACAGCACCGGCCACGCAGGGTGGTTCTCGCCGCTCAAGATGACGCGGTCACCGGGCTCAACGCCCGCCGCAATCAACCGCACTGCGGCCGCCTGAGAGCGCTGACGAAAGGCCCGGAAGCTGGTGCTCTGGAAGCCGTCTGGGTGCGTGACCTGGAGGGCTGTGGCCAAGTCATGGCGCTCGGCGAGCTCGTCCTGCAAGTCCAGCAGGTTGTCGTAGGGGCGCAGGGCCCGGGTGACTTTTTTTAGCTTCTCTTCCAGCTCTGGGGCCACGTTCTCCTGGAGACCGGGACCGTGCACTTCCAGCATGTAGTAGCGCCAGTCGATGTCCTCTGGGTGCCAGGGGATGTTGGCGGCTTCTTCGGCGCTCACCCTGGCCAAGGCCGCGCGGGTGTTCTGACAGCTAAACCGGTAGCTGTGGGTCGCCGTGAAGGGGATAAAGATGTCCAGGATCTTGCCCTGGATCTCCAAGCTCCGGCTCAACCCTTGCATCTGCTTGGCGGCGGGCTTCGTGAGCGGAGCGAGAGGACCGCCCACCTTCTTGATCAGGTCGGCGCCGGTCTTGAGCCAGCCGGAGATCGGGGTAGGCCCCACACGGTGGTAGCGCTCCACCGTGGTGGGGTGTGCCTCCAAGCGGGCGCTGATCTGCGAGAGCAGCGGGTTCTCACCGTTCTCCAGCTTCCACTGACGGGTGTGCAGTCCCGTGAGTTCAATGAGCCGGTGCATGCCCAGGGGCGCAGTGTCCGAGCTGCCGTACTGGTAGACCACCTCGTGGGTACCCTCCAGCAGCTCAGCCAGGGACAAGATCATGCCCGCGGCGACCATGTCGACGGGAATGATGTCCAGCACCGATTCCTTGTTCGATGGCACCCCGATGGGGCTCTTCATCGCCAAGAAAATCAGCGGTGCGGAGGTGTTGATGCCCTCACACCAGCCGACCCGGGGGAACTCCAACGCGCTCTCGATGACCGCTGGGCGCACGATGGTGAAGTCCAAGCCCGAGTGACAGAGCAGCTGCTCGCCGATGGACTTGGTGTAGGTGTAGGTGTTGTGCCAGCCCCAGAACTTCGCCCGCTCAATGCCGTCGTCGCGCAGTCGGTTGTCGATGAAGCGGCGCTTGACCTTCTCCAGCTCGGCCTTGAGCGCGGTGCCGCGCGTGGGCTCCCCTTTCTTCTCCAAGTTGGACTTGGCCTGGTCCAAGAACTCGGACTGCCGGTAGGCGTCGTTGGCCCGGTGGCGCACATGCTCGACCATGTCCACGCACTCGGCGATCTCCCGAGCGGGATCCCAGTGGCTGGGCTCCAAAACATCTGCCCTGGGGAAAGGGAAGGTCTTGGGATCCATCTCGTCCACCTGACCCGTACGGTCGCCCGCGACGTAGCAGGTGGAGGTGTGCATCATGCGGCACCCCTCGCCCAGGTCCTTACAGAGCGCGATGAGGTTCTGCATACCAAACGCGTTGGCGTTGAGCGCGTAGTCCAGGGGCGGCGTAAAATCGACCACGCCAGCCACGTTGACCAGAGCGTGGATCTTGCCGCGGATCATGTCCCGAATTTCTTGGGATACGCCAGCAAAGTCCTCGCTTACGTCACCCGCGATGGGTGTCAGCTTGGTACGCAAAAAGTCGTCGTAACCATCGCCATGCTGCTCGCGGAGGGGATCGAAGACCTCCGAGGGTGCAACCTGGTCCCAGAAACGCTGCTCTGAGCTGACACGGATGGAGCCGTCCTTGCGCTTCCTGGGACGGACAACCATGTAGATGTGCTCTACCTGGGGGAAGTGCGTCAGCAGCATGCAGAGCCAGACCTTGCCTAGAAAGCCCGTTCCGCCCATGACGAAGAGGGTCTTTCCGCGGACCTGGTCCGCGACACAGAGGGGTCCTTTGACCCGTCCGGAGTAGGGCAGGGGCTGAGGTGCGTCTGGTGTACTGACCTGGGACATGACTCAGGACTCCTCGTCTTCGGTGCGCACCGAGCTCTCGGCGGGCTCGTCGACCGTGACATCGGCCATCAGCATCGGAGCGATGCGAAAGCAGGTGATGGCGGGGTCAGAGCCGTGCTCTTCCCGGGCCATGCGAAGGGCCTCTTCCATTGTGGGGGCCGTCTCGTAGCCAAGGATGCCTGGGACGTACTCGTTGTCGGCACCGACCACAATGACGCGGCCGTAGTGCTGCCGACCGTTTTCGCCCCAGTACCACATGTAGAAGGGGTGAGCCGGGTGATATGCCTGCCCGGAGCGATACATCTGGATGTACCCGGGGTGACGGCTGTACTCTTGCTCGTACTTTTTGTGAAGCTCCTTGGCATCACGGGTTCGTGGCAGGAGCTTGTGGAAGAACTCGGTGTAGGCCGCATGCTGGTCGCGGTCGAAGATGTCCGAGCAAGGGTGCAGCACAATGGCGGTGCCGCCCTTCTTCACGATGGGGTCGCCCCGGTACAGGTTGAACAGGTAGCCCTCGGCCATGACCGAGACGAGCAGCGGGTTCAGGTAGCTGTGCACGTTGTAGGGGCTGATGTAGGGCACCGGGAAGATGCCGATGTCCGCCTGTCCGTGGATAGGCACCAAGAGCTGCTCGTAGCACTTCTCCAGGCAAGCCTCGTGTACGGGCTCGCAGGCGCCGGCCCACACGCCAATCACGCCGTAGGGAGCAGGCACCTTCTCGAAGATGGCCTGACGGGCGGGCTGGGGCAGCCACTCCAAGGAGCGGATCAGAGCCTTGAGGCCTCGGGCCTCGTTCGTGCTCAGCTCGTCCTCGTTCTTGCCCAGGAAGTCCAGAGGGCGGTCGAACATGCGGTTGTTGACCGTGGACTCAATATGGAAGACCTGGAGCTTCTCCTCAATGAGCTTGCCCACCTCGACCATCTTGTCAGAGAGCGCGGAGTCCTCTGGGACCATGTAGGTCTTGGAGGCCCGAATGGTGGCCGGGTTGTGGTGCTTCTTGAGCGTGCGGTAGCCCACCAGACCGGTGCCCATGGACTTGTGGCCGCCGTTCATGGGAACGAAGGTCAGGTTGCAGTAGACGACCAGATCGGACTCAGCCGCCCGGCGGTTGATCTCCACGTCGATGCCCTGGGCGGTGGTGCCCAAGTAGGTCAGCCCGTCGGGCTTTTCAGCGTCGTGGTTGTAGCAGCGCTCTGGGTAGAACTCGTCGACGATCTTGTCGCCGAGCTGGTGCCGGATCTCATCCTGGGTCATGGGACGGTGGAAGGCCGTCGCGATGATGAAGTGGATGTCGGTGATCCCGTAGTCCCGGAGCAGCTCCAGCACGACCTCGGCCTGGTGCTGGCGCACATCGGGCCGGCGCATCGGCGGCAGCGGCATGGACAGGTCGTCGACCGCGATGGTCACCTTCATGCCCGGACGCAGCATGGCGTACAGGGGCTCGCTGCCCAGCGGGTGGTTGATGGCGTAGCGGACCGCAGCCTTGACGTCGTTGAGCGGCGTCATGGGGGCTTTGGGGTACATGACCCGCGAGCCCACAGGCAGGTTGTATTCCTTGACCCGAGTGCCCGAGAAGAGCGCGCGAGGCTTGGAGCGGTGGTCGATGGTGACAACGCAAGGGTGCGGGGTCTTGGCCATGGTGCGTGCTTCCGGGAGGGGGTCAGGCGCGGACGATGTCGACGCGGGAGGGGGTCTCGATGTCCAAGATGGGCCAGTCATAGGCCTTGGCGAGACGGCGCAGCTTGTTGTCCGGGTTGATGCAGTGCGGATGCCCGACCACTGAAAGCATTGGGACATCGGAGTAGCTGTCGGAGTAGCCGTGACAGTCCTGCAGGTCGTGGCCATGCTTCTTGGAGTCCGCCACCATCAGGCGGGCCTTGGTCGGGCCAGCCACTACCGGGCGCATGAGCTTTCCAGTGGCATAGCCATCCTTGAACTCCAAGCGGTTGGTGATGATGTCGCTCTGGGGAATGCCCAGCTCATCCGCCAAGGGCCGAATTGTGAAGTCCAGAGAGCCTGTGATGAGCACGATGCGCATCCCGGCGTCCTTGCACTTCTGGATCAGGTCCCGGGTGCCCGGAAAGATGCGGGGGGCCACGGTCTTCTCGTAGGCTTCGCCAGACAACACGT
>JBLHMA010000471.1:0-4348 GCA_047621545.1 Cognaticolwellia sp.
AGCGTACTTGGATGAGAATGGCACCCCCAAAGTCTTCGCGACCATCCTGGGAGCGGACGCGGACGCCATTGTCAGCACAGTGGTTCAGGTGAGCTCGGAGCCCGGGTTGGACTTCAGCAACTCTTCGGCCATCTCCGACACTCTGAGCGTGGGGTCCTGCCCTGAGATTGCCAGTGCCCAGGTCCAGGTCGACATCTCTCACACCTACCAGGGGGACGTGTCGATGGTCGTGACCAGTCCGGATGGCACAGGCGTGACCCTGTGGAGCGGCGCTGGCGGAAGCACCGATGACATTGCGGGCCTCTTTGATGCAAACAGCGGCACGGACTACATCAACGGCAGCTCCTCCAACTTCACCATCTCCTCGCTGAACAACTTCATCGGCGAAGACGGCGGGGGGACTTGGCAGCTGGACCTCTCTGACGCCTACAGCGGGGATGATGGGACCCTGAACGCTTGGACCGTGTACTTGAGCTGTCCTCTCTAGGGCGTGTTGGGCGGTCACAGGGCTATAGAGCCTCGTGACCGCCACTCCTCCTCCCTTCGAATCCAAAGAGGCCCTGCTCAACTGGGCAGATGCCAACCATGTTGAAGATCAGCTCGGCCGCTCCACAGCGGTGTTCTCTCGTGCCCCAGCCATGGCCCAGCGCTACCCACGCATCTTGGAGCTGCTCTTGGACCCGCTCTCGGGGCGCACCAAGGCGGAGATACAGGCAAGGGAGCTACAGGCCGAGGTCTTTGACCGCCTGGAACGCCTCTCAGCGCGTCGGATTCCCGTGTTGGCGTACCTGCGTCAGGCCGAGAAGTGGCGCTGTCTGCCGCCTCCAGAGCCCTCGCTCAATGGTCTGTATCAGGCCTTGCGATCCATACCTCGGCCCAAAGAGCCCTGGGACTCCGGGTTGCGTGACCTGCCCGAGTTGGAGGGGCATTTGGATGCGAGCGAGGACATGTTGGTCCTGCGCACCCTGGGCGGCGTGCCGCTCAACCCCGCACAGATTGCACAGCAGAGACTGACCCCGGCCGTGGTGGCCTCGCTCTTGGATCTGATCTGTGCGCCTGAGATGCGGGAACATGTGCTGCGCGCGGCGCTCCTGAAGTACTTCCACGTCCCCGACTGGACCCGGACCCTCACCCAGCTGGACCAAGCCTTGGCCAGCCGCACGGAGCTTGTGGCCGACTCTCAAGGGCGCCTGCCCGGATGGAAGCTGGAGCTGGGCAACTGGAAGCTCACCCAGGTCTGGACGACCCCCTACAAACGCCAGGAGGGTCTGCGCACAGCGAAGATGAGCGGCTACGAGACCCATGTCGCAGTCCCACAGGACCAGGCCACCTTGGATGTGATGCGCAGCCTGGGTTCTCGCGTGGCTGGGCTGAGCTACCGGCGTGGCCTTCCCCGGGCCATCGCTGCGCTCGAGCAGCACCCCCGTGTGGTCGACGCCAACGGTCTGCTTCTGTCGGTAGAGATGCATGAGCCCGAGCTTGCCTGGGTACCGTTGGCGGACGGTGGGCTTCGCTTAGAGCTGCGTATTTTGGGCCGTCCAGCGCAGCCCGAGCAGATACACAAACTGCTGGAGTACTGGGGCGCTGGCTTGGCTGTGCTGAGCCTTGGACCGCGCATGCTGATCTTCTCGGTACCGGACCCCCTGCGTCAGATACTGTCGCTGCTCGCCCAGGACCGCGCCACATTCCCGGCCCAAGCGCGTGCCCAGGTGATGGAGCGCTTTGCCTCCATGGCGGCCCTTGCACCCCTGACACTCGAAGGGGACTTGCGTGGGGGGCCGGTCGATGGAGACCACGGACCCAGGCTGCGCATCACGCCCGAGCAGGACGGCACGCTGATGATTCAGGGTCGGGTGCGGCCCTTGGATGGTGCAGAGGCCTATCCCCCCGGAGAGGGGCCCGTAGAGGTGTATCAAGTCGTAGACGGCTTGCGTCAGTACACCCTGCGCGACCTGGCCAGAGAGCCCGGCCAGATGCGGGGACTGTTCGCCGAGCTGGGCTTGCACGAGGCCCAGGACTTTGAGCTGCGCATACACCTGATCGAGCGCTCGCTGGAGCTTGTAGCCCTGATACAAGAACTCGATGTAAAGGTGGAGTGGACCCGTCCCAAGCCCAGGGTGACCCGCCAAGCTATGACCAGTGACCTGAGCCTTCGGGCCAGCACCAAGCGCTCCTGGTTTGGGGTCACCGGCTCGCTGAAGGTGGGGGAGAGCAGCCTGTCTCTCAAGGACCTGCTCGCCGCTGTGCGGGGTGGTCAGCGCTACGTTCAGGTCGGGGAGCAGGATTGGGTTGCGCTCAGCGAGCGTCTGCATGGGGAGCTGGAGCGCATTGCCTTGATGGGCAAACAGCGGGCCGAGGGTGTGCTGGAGCTGCCGATGCTCTCCAGCCTGGACCTGCTGGAGCTGGAGCGAAAGGGCGCCGATGTCGAGCTGCCCGAGACCATGCGCATCAACCTCGCCCGCATGGACCAAGCCCGGGCGCTCACCCCCCAAGTGCCTTCGGAGATCCAGGCCACCCTGCGCCCCTATCAGGTCGAGGGCTTTGTGTGGCTGGCCCGCATGGCCCACTGGGCACCGGGCGCGGTCCTGGCCGACGACATGGGGCTGGGCAAGACCCTGCAGGCTCTGTGTCTGATTGCACACCGCAGGGAGGATGGGCCTGTGTTGGTCGTCGCGCCTGCCAGCGTAGGCATCAACTGGGAGCGCGAGGTCGCACGTTTTGCGCCTGGCTTTTCCGTACAGTCCTACCGGGGCGCCAAGCGGGAAGAGCTACTGGATGCACTGGTCCCTGGACAGATCCTCATCACCTCCTGGGAGCTGATGACGCGGGACGCCGAGAGCCTCTCTGACGCACAGTTTGGGACCATCGTACTGGACGAGGCCCAGGCCATCAAGAACCCAGCGTCCCTGCGCTCACGGGCCTCTGCGCTCCTGCAAGGCGGCTTCACCCTGGCCCTGACCGGCACCCCGGTAGAGAACCGTGTCGAGGAGCTTTGGAGCCTGATGCGAACAGTTGTGCCCGGTCTGTTGGGCTCAGCCCAGCGCTTCCGCGAGCGCATCGTGCGACCCGTAGAGCGTGGCGAGTCCAACCTGCCCAAGCGGGTGCTCTCCCAGCTCATCCGTCCCTTTGTGCTGCGCCGGCTCAAGTCCCAGGTGGCTCGGGATCTGCCACCCCGGACAGAGCAGTTCCTGCGCATCACTTTGAGCAAGGATGAGCGCAACCTCTACGAGCGCTTCCGCATCGCAGCCCTGCGGGATCTAAAGGGCAAGCGGGACCGAGATGCAGAGGGGCCGGACAACACCAAGCGCATGCGCATCCTGGCCGCCATGACCCGCCTGCGTCAGCTCTCCTGTCACCCCGGCTTGGTGTACGAGGACCGCGTGCAGGCTGGCTCCACCAAGCTCAAGGCTCTGCTGCGGCGCCTGATGGACCTGCGCGACCAAGGCCACGCCGCACTGGTCTTCTCACAGTTCACCACCCTGTTGGGCCTGGCCCGAGAGGCTCTGGAGCGCGAGGGGCTGCGGGTCTGCTATCTCGACGGCCAGACCTCCCTCAAGCAGCGCCAGGCTCAGGTGGACGCCTTCCAGGATGGCCAGGGAGATGTTTTCTTGATCTCTCTCAAGGCTGGCGGCACCGGCCTGAACCTCACCGCTGCCAGCTATGTGTTTCATCTGGACCCCTGGTGGAACCCGGCTGCCGAAGACCAAGCCACCGACAGGGCCCACCGCATTGGTCAGCGCCGGGCTGTGACAGTGATGCGAATGGTCGCTGTGGATACGATCGAAGAGCAGGTCTTGGCTCTGCATCAACACAAGCGCGCGCTGGTCAATGAGCTGCTCTCCGGCACTGGACAGGCCGCGGCCCTGTCCAGTGACGAGCTCCTCGGGTTGCTTCGGTCCGAGGGCGAGGTCGGACTGAATGCCACCCCCGAGGTCAGCTTTGCGCCTGTATCCATTGCTGACCTGGGCTCCTTAGAGGAGCGCTACGGGGAGATCATGACGCGAGAGCTTGCCAGCGGGGCTCTGCGTAGCGAGGCCACGGCGAAGACCTACAGGCGCGCAGTGAGGAACCTGCTGCGCTGGGTACGAGAGCAGGGTGGCGTGGTGGATAGCCAGGAGGCGCTGGCGCACTGGGAGCCCAAGTACCTGCGGGCCTGTGAGGTGGGGTGGCCGGGTACGGGGCGAGCAGATCTGAAGGTCGGCCGGGCGGCGTATGGACGGCTGGCGGGGTTGTTGGTGGGATGAAGCGCGCTGTTGCGCTGTCTCAGCTTGCGGCCGCTCAGTCCCCGGCCGCTCAGTCCCCGGCCGCTCAGTCCCCGGCCGCTCAGTCCCCGGCCGCTCAGTCCCCG
>JBLHMA010000472.1:0-4328 GCA_047621545.1 Cognaticolwellia sp.
CTACGCGCGTTTCTGGCACAAGGTTCTCTTTGACTGCGGATTGGTCTCCACCGTGGAGCCCTTCAAGAAGCTCTTCAACCAGGGCATGATCCTGGCCTACAGCTACCGCGATGCGAACGGGAAGTACTACTACCCGGAGCAGGTTGAGCAGCGGGAAGAAGGGGGCTCTTGGGTCACCAAGGAAGGTGCTATTCCGGTCGCTACCAAGATCGAGAAGATGTCCAAGTCTCGCTTCAACGTGGTTAATCCAAACGACGTTGTGGCCCAGTATGGCGCCGACGCCCTACGGATCTACGAGATGTTCATGGGCCCCTTGGAGCAGGTCAAGCCTTGGCAGATGTCGGGTGTGGAGGGGGTCTACAGATTCCTGGCCCGTGCATGGCGTCTGTTCATCGACGAGGACAGTGGAGAGCTGCACAGCCACATCCGCTCCGACGTACCAGCGGACGCGGATCTGCGTCGCAGCCTGCACACGGCCATCGAGCAGGTCACCCAAGGTATCGAGGAGTTGCGCTTCAACGGCCCGGTCTCCCGAATGATGGAGTTCGTCAAGCTGGCCACCGCGCGGAAGGAACTGCCCAAGCACGAGCTGGAGCTCTTTGTTCAGATCCTGGCCCCCTATGCGCCTCACATCGCTGAGGAACTCTGGGAGAAGCTGGGCCGCACCGAAGCCTTGGCTACCTTCCCGTGGCCCAAGGTGGATGCGAGCGCGCTGACCCTGGACACCGTCAAGATCGCGGTGCAGGTGCAAGGCAAGCTGCGTGGCACCCTGGAGGCGCCCAAGGGCGCGGCCAAGGACGAGCTCTTGGTCATGGCCAAAGAGCTTGAGAACGTGGCGCGCTTTCTGGAAGGAAAGGCCATCGTGAAGGAGATTGTGGTGCCCGGTCGCCTGATCAACTTTGTGGTGCGTCCGGCCTGAGATGGCAATCCCCGGTCATCTTGTATGACCGGGGACCTTCGGGGACTGCGAAGGAAGACGGGTGGGGTACAGCAGAGCAAGCCGGAGGGATTCAGGTGGGATCCAATGCAACCCCTGGCTATACTCCTTCAGTCAAGTCTTGACGTGTCCAGCCCTCTGCCCGGTGCGCTTCATGGATCCCGCTGTCGATCCCTTCCATCCCCTCATTCGCTTGGTCGACCGCTACCGTCGCGAGGTTCATTCCTTGCAGCCTGGTGCCTCGGACGACGCCATTCGCGCCGCTGAGCGTCACTTAGGGCACAGACTGCCCCTGACCTTGGGTGGATTTTTGCGTCGCTGGAACGGAGGCGTGCTCTTCCGTGGCGCGCTCCTGCTGCGCGGAAGCAGTGAGCTGGCTTCTCCGCGTGAGGACCTTCCAGGCTTGGTGGCCTTTGCGGATCTTCCAGGCGGCCCGGGGACCTTGTCGCGGAGCTTTGTCTATGCCCACGATGGGCGAGGCGAGTTCATATTCGGGGAACTCGTCGACGGGATTATGGTCCCTTTCAACGACCGCTTTGACCGCTGGCTCAAGGCCACTCTACGCATCTTGGATGAGGACCTCTTCGACGCCTCTCAGGTCTTGGAAGCTCGTCTGGATTGTGACCCAGAGGGCGGGCACTTGCTGCTCAAGCGCGCCGAACTCGCCCTTCGGCAGGGGGACCCTCTCAAGGCCCGCCGGGACCTTCAGCGTGCGGTCGCTGCAGACCCGGGCTTGATCGCTGCTTGGCAACGCCTGGGTGAGAGCCACTTGGCCGACGGAGACAAGGGGCAGGCGCGCTTCTCTTTGCTGCGGGCCCTTCGGTCCAGCCGGACACCGCTGCCTTTCGCTGGAGCCCGGGTACTCTCTGCCGATGGCCTGAGTGTTCTGGAGCGCCTGTTCCCGCTTGGCGACCGTGGCTGGGAACAAGAACTCCACAGCTTCCTGGAGGAGCGGGTCAGTGACATCCGTACACCCCAGGGCGCGGCATTGTACGAGGCAGCGGTTCTGGCCCTGTCTCGCATTTTGTTGGCCCAGAGCGCTCGAGTCGAGCTGCGGAACCTCTTGGTTCAGTCCATTGAGCGGGCTCGTAGCTTCGCCCTAGCACAAAGCCTCTCTGGCCTGACCCTTCGCTTGGTTGATGTAGAGACCGACCTTGGACTGCACAACGACGCCGAGCGGCGTCTCCGAGGTCTGCTTCGTGGTGAGGATGAGGGCCTCCGTGCTCGCGCTCACTTGGCGTTGGCTCGAATCGCCGTGCGCCGTCAGGAGCCTTGGGCTGATGACATCTTGCGCAGCGCGAGAGGTGGGTTGACCCGCCCAGCGGACAAGGCCCGCGCCCACTTGCTCAGGGGAGAACGGCAGCTGCTGCAGCAGAACCTTGCCGAGGCGCAGGCCGCATACGTCGAGGCGGATCCGTGGGCCGTTCAGGCATCCGATCGCTCGCTGCAGGGAGCCGTGTGCATTGGTCTGGGAGATGTGTTGCGTCTTCAGGGGCACCTACAGCAGGCAGGCGAGGCTTACCGTGTGGCGGCCCAGCACGCTGAGGCGTCTGCCGACCCGGAGCTGGCGCTGCGCGTAGAGCTGCGTGGAGGGGACTTGAACTTGGCCCTCGGAAACGCTGGCGAGGCCCTCTACACCTTCATGCGAGTCGCCGCCGGCTACCGGAAGCTGCAGCTCCCCCTGCGCGAGGCCTGGGCGCTGCTGCGTGTGGCTCGAATCGCACCTGAAGCTCAGGCTGGCGAAGCCGTGCGCATCGCACGTCAGCGGTTCATGGACCCTGGGATCCAGCTCGCTGCGGGTGTGGGGGCCTGCGATGCCCTACAGGGTGACCCAGGAGCGTCTTTGACCTGGCATATGGCGGTTAGTGCTGAGCACGCACGGGGTAGGCAGGAGGCACAGCGGGCTCGGCCACCTATGGTTCGTGCCGACGCGGACCGCCCAGAGCGTCGTTTGGCAACTCATCGCATCGCCATTTCCTCTTCGGGCCAGGGCGTTGTCGATGCCTTGGCCACCGAACTGAGCGCCGGGGTCCGCGAGCTAAGCAACGCCCATGCGCGCGCTTCAGATCCTACGGTGATTCGCTATGTAGCTGCCGTGGATCTGCTCGCCTACCACCGCAGCTACAACGCTGCTCAGGTCCTGCTCGCACAGCTCCTAGAGCATCGCTTGCCGGAGCTGCCTTCCCGTGCATTGCGTGGTGCCATTACTCGCTCTCCCAATGCAGCGCTGGTCGATGGTCTGCTCGCGGCGGTTGAGCACGTCCAGGACCCGCTGGCGGCGGCTAGCGCAGCGGAGATTCTGGGCTGGCGCAAGGAGTGGGCGGCGGCAGCTGCCCTGCGTAGCATCGCATCGACTCCTCGCTCGCGAAACTTGAGGCGCGCGGCAGTAGTGGCCCTGGGGCGGATTGGAGACCGCGAAGCGGTGCATGACCTGCTCCCCCTCTTGGATGCCCCTGAACTCGCCGAAGATGTGGCCATTGCTTTGCTCTTGTTGGGAGACCGCCGCGGGGTGGACTTTCATGGCCAGGCCTTGGCCAGCGGACAAGAGATGAGTTCTCCCCCCGGTGAGATAGTTGGCCGATACGGCGGCCCCTCCTACCTCCTGCTCCTGCTTGGAACGGCCGCAGGCGAGGGAACCCGCGCTCTGGCTGCACTGCAAGGCTTGGGCTACCTCGGCGATGCTCGTGGAATTCCACGTTTGTTGGGTGCACTGGCCTCGCGAGATCGCAGCAAGGTTGCAGTGGCCAGCGCGGCCTTGGAGCTGATCACGGGCCATCGTGAGGATCCGGACGAGCCAGGCGTTCACGCACGCTGGGAGCGTTGGTGGGAGGAGAAGGGCAGCGGTTTGGAGGAAGGGCTTCGTTACCGCTACGGCCACATGCTGACCCCCGAAGTCTTGGTTCAGGCCCTCGGTCACGATGATGCCTTGGTGCGCCGTGGCTCCTACGATGAGCTGGTCATCAGTACGGGCGAGACCCTGCCCTTCGACGCGGAGGGCCCATACCGACTTCAGGTCGCACATCAGCGCGCTTGGAAGCAGTGGTCCCGAGAGAACGGCCAGCGCTTCGCTGCAGGAAGCTGGTGGTTCGACGGGGAAACCATCGGGTAGTTTCGTAGCCGAATAGCCTGAAGTAAGCTCGACGTAGACCTCGGCCCTGGACATTCACGGGGGCGCGCCATTTTTGCGCTGTAGTCTGCAGCCCTAAATGTCTGGGTACTGTGGCATGGGGTCTGTGCAGTCGATGCGGGCCAAGGCTTTGGCCTCGCTGAGCTGTAGCTCCATGTCCAGGATGGCCCGGTTGGCCATACGAAGCTGGAAGCGTAGCTCTTCGATCTCTTGGCGTGCGTTGCGCAGAGCGACTCGGTTGGCCCGCTGGCGGGGGTCCTTTGC
>JBLHMA010000473.1:0-4323 GCA_047621545.1 Cognaticolwellia sp.
GATCTTCAAGGATGCCGAGGCAGACAAGGAGATCTCGGAGGACGACCTGGACCGCTACCTGAAGCAGGTTCAGAAGTCCACGGATGAGTATTCCAACGCATTGGACTCCTTGGTCTCGGCCAAGGAAGCGGAGATCGTGGAGGTTTGAGCGCGCCTCTGCCTGAGGGGGCAAGGGTCCCCAAGCACCTCGCGGTGATCATGGATGGCAACGGTCGATGGGCACAGGCTCGCGGATGGGAGCGCATCAAGGGTCACCACGAAGGCGCAGAGTCCGTTCGCGAGATCTCCAAAGCCTGCAGAGAGTGGGGCGTCGAGGCGCTGACGCTCTACAGCTTCTCCACGGAGAATTGGAAGCGTCCTGTCGATGAAGTTCAAGGCTTGATGCACCTGCTCAAGCGGTACCTCAAAGATGAGCGCAATGAGTTGATCGACAATGACATCCGTCTCAGAGCGGTTGGTCAGATCGATCGGCTGCCTATTTTTGTGCGCAAGCCGCTCCAAGCTTTGATGCGCGACACAGACCGTCCCAACGTCAAGATGACGCTGACGCTCTGCCTTTCATACGGTGGTCGTGCCGACATCGTTCAGGCCGCCCAGCGCATTGCCAAGGCCGCACAGGCCGGACAACTCAAGCCGGAGGACCTCGACGAGAAGGCCTTTAGCATGCACTTGGGCACCGCGGGCTTGCCCGACCCGGACCTGCTCATTCGCACCAGCGGTGAGCTGCGCTTGTCCAACTTCCTGCTCTGGGAGCTGGCCTACGCGGAGATCTTTGTGACCGACGTGGCCTGGCCGGACTTTCGTCGTCCCCAGCTGGCGGAAGCCTTCGCGTCCTTCGGGGAGCGCGAGCGTCGCTATGGCAAGACCTCCGCTCAACTGACCGAAGGGACCTGATTCTGTGGGAAAGCGTCTCCTAGCCGCCTTTATCGGCCTTGCTGTACTGATTCCTGCTTTGCTGTTTGGCGGCGTGATCGCTGCTGAAATCATCTTAGGACTTGCCATGCTGGTCTGCCTAGATGAGTACGCCACCATGGCGTTTCCAGAGCAGCGCTTCAAGCATCTCTTTGTTCTCTTGGTGCCCTCGCTGGGATTGTTTTTCTCCGTGCTGCACGGCTCTGAGATGGCCGTCGTCGCCACGCTCATCTTGGGTAGCTTCTGGTTTCTTGGCGCCGTCCTCTTCCGGCCAGAACCAGTCGAGACGGCCGCCAACGCCACCGCCCGTCTCTTCTTGGGATGGGTCTACGTGCCCATGCTCATGGTCTTCCCTGTGCTGCTTCGCCAGGAAGACGACGGATTGGCCTGGGTTTTCCTGCTCTTGGCAGTGACCTGGCTGGGCGACACCGGCGCCTACTTCGCTGGACGCTTTTTGGGCAAGCACAAGCTCTACGAGAAGGTCTCGCCGAAGAAGACTTGGGAAGGGGCAATTGGTGGGGCTGTCACGGCTACGCTGGGTGTCTGCGCGGTTAAAGCCATCGCCATGCAGTTCGACGCGCTCGTTGGCTTGGCTTGGTGGGAGTGTGTGCTGATCGGCATAGTGGTCGATGCCATCGGCGTCTGCGGCGATCTGGTTGAGTCCATGCTCAAGCGCTCCTTTGGGGTCAAAGACTCTGGCTGGATCATGCCCGGTCATGGCGGACTTCTTGACCGGGTGGACGCCCTGTTGCTCACTGGGCCGGCGCTCTGGCTTTACGTCATGGCCGTTCGTCCCCTGCTTCCCTGAGTCGCGGGGGCTGGCCTATGCGGTCATCCGCGACTACCCTTTGGTTCTGGCGCGCGCGCTGACACCCGGAGACGAGCACCTTGGTCTTTCAGCTCCTTGCAGCCTTGGCCCTCGTGGGCATTCTGGTTTTCATCCACGAGTCCGGCCACTTCATCTTTGCGAAGATATTTGGAGTCGGGGTCAAGGTCTTCTCTGTTGGCTTTGGACGGCGTCTGTTTGGCGTGGAGTGGGGAGGGACTGACTACCGGGTCAGCCTGATTCCAGCCGGTGGCTACGTGATGATGGAGGGTGCCGATCCCTTCCAAGATGGAGGGGACGGGGACGCGGACGCCGACTCGCCCACTAGCTTCATGAACAAGCCCGTCTGGCAGCGCCTGATCATCGTTGCTGCTGGGCCGGCCTTCAACCTGCTCTTGCCCGTCGTGGTCTTCACAGTGCTCTTCATGGTCGGGGAGCCAGGAGCGGCGCCGGTCTTAGGGCAGGTGGACCTCTATTCGTCAGCTCAAGAAGCTGGTCTGCAGGTCGGTGATCGGGTCACCCATATCAACGGTGAGGAGATTGCGACTTGGGGGGCCCTAGAAGAGAGCCTGGAGCACATCGACCAGGACCCGGTTGTGCAGGTGCTGCGTGGGGAGCAGTCCCTTGAACTCACTCTGGACACGCCTGTAGATGCGATTTTGGATGGTGGTGTTTATCCCTCCAGCGTTTACGGTATCAGCGCGATCTTCCCTGGTCCCTACGTTGTGGTCTCAGACCAGGACGCAGTGCTTGCCCAGGCAGGCCTGGAGACTGGCGACCTAGTCACGAAGGTGGGTGGAGAGGACGTTCGGACCTTTGAGGGGCTGATTTCCGAGCTCGATGGGATTCTGGGTCAGGTAGAAGTTGCGTACATGCGGCGCGATGCCCAGGGCGACGTGGTCGACGGGACCGTCACCGTCACCCAGGACCCAACTCGTCCCGAGTCCAGTCTGCCCTTTGAGCATCCTCATGCGAACGCTTGGGGATTGGCTCCGCCCTACCTCGCAGTCTACGAGGTTCAAGAAGAGAGTCCTGCAGAGATCGGCGGTCTGTTGCGTGGTGACGTGGTCACGGCCGTGGATGGGTTGAAGGTGCGCACCTTCAACGATGTCATCCACTTGGTCAAGCAGGCTCAAGTCGGTGAGGGCGATGTCGCCTCGGCACGTTCCGTCACGCTGACTCTGCTCCGTGACGGTGAGCTGCAAGATCGGATCTTCTTGCCGACAATTCGAGAGGATCACGACAACTTCGGCCGGTACACGTTCCGTCCAGTCATTGGCTTCAACACCTTCAGTGTGGGCATTGCCCAAGAAGAGGCCACGCGACGCTACAGCCTGTTGCCAGCGGTTCAGCACGCCGGACAGCGGACCCTGGATGCTGCCACCAAGGTCATCTCGACAGTGGGCTACTTGGTGACCGGGGAGGCCGCTGCGTCCAAGACTGTCGGCGGGCCCATCGCCATCTTCCGCCACGCCGCTGCCGCTGCTGAGCGAGGAATCTTCGACTGGGCCTACATGATGGCTGGTCTTAGTATCTCGCTTGCTGTGGTGAACTTCCTGCCGGTCCCGGTACTCGATGGCGGCCAGTTCCTGTTTTACGCTGTCGAGGGCATTCGGGGCCGTCCTCTGAGCCTCCAGGTGCGTGAGCGTGCCCAGCAGATTGGTGTGCTCTTCTTGCTCGGCCTGATGTTTGTCGTCTTAGTTATCGATGTTCGAAACTGGATTGCTGCATGAGTGTGCTGAGTGTGGACACAGCCGCTCCTGTGGTTGGGGCTGCGGTCCTGGGTGGAAAGAGCTGGGAGCAGCGCATCTTGCGCGGGGCCGACGTGGCTTTGGCCCAGGCAATGGTGGAATTGTTGGAAGGCCAACAGGTCTCGTTGGTCTGTGTGTCCGTCGGGCCCGGTGCATTCACTTCTTTGCGAGTTGGTGTCGCAGCGGCCCTTGGCTTCGCTGTGGCGCGGGGGATCCCTGTACTGCCCATTGGCTCGCTTCAGGCCCGGGCCTTGCTCGTGCCGATCGGTCCGACGCTTGCCATCTTGGACGGACGAAAAGCCAAGGCCTACGCCCAGAGCTTTCAGGACGCGGCGCCGATTGGGCCCGGTGCGGATCTTCCTCCCGACCAAGCGATCCAGGGTGCCTTGGAGACCTTGGGTGCGGGCTTTCTTGCAGTAGGTGAGGGGGCCGAGGTGTGGAGTGCCCAGATCCAAGCGGCGGGTGGAACGGTTTCGTCTGATCCTTGCCGCTCTCCGGTCGTAGAAATGGCAGAATATGCATGGAAACATAGGGCACAAGCTGTCTCTCCCCAAGCCGTTCGCTTGGAGTACTTGCGCGAGGCCGACGCAAAGCTACCCACCCCTAAAGCTTGAAAGGGACCAATGGATAAGAGACTCGTTAAACGAATCGCCGCACTCAATGACCCCGACCTGAATCAAGCTCTTCAGGATCACGGTCGCCTTCATAGAGAGCTGGACGCACTGCAATCTGCCTTGTGGCTGGACCAGGAGCAGCAGGGACAGCTTCATCGCCTCAAGCGCGCGAAGCTCTCCCAGAAAGACAAGCTCCTGCGCCTCCTCTCTGCCCGCGAGG
>JBLHMA010000474.1:0-4322 GCA_047621545.1 Cognaticolwellia sp.
GCAAGCACGTCAAAGGCTGGATCCAGGACCATCTGTGAAGTGTCGGGCAGGCCGTGTACCGGTGCTGCGATGCGGAACTCCAACGCGACCAATCCTGCGAGAACTGGGGCCAACCACGCTTGGGGAAAACCTCGAACGGCACCGGCAGCGAGCAATGCGAGTGCCAGTGATGCAGCGGCTCCGAGGCGGTAGAGCAGGGAAAGGGACGAGAAGCCAGGGAGGTCCTCCATAAGAAAGTATGGAAGCGGCACGGCAAGCCGTCGATCGATGACCCAGGCTGCCCCATTCATGCAGACCACGGGCCCCATCGCAAGAACGAGGCCACCAAGACCGGCCAAAGCGAGTGCCCCCCGACCCCGACCTCTCTTCCCACGTGCCAATCCGGCCCCGGCCGTGAGCATCAGGAGCCATCCCAGGTAGTGGCAGTGAACGAACTCCTCGCCGTAGCGGCTCAGCTCCGAGAAGTCTGGGCTGCGAAAGTCTCCCGGCACGAACCAACCGCGCGGATCCGCCGGCCCAATACTGCGGCGTACCGTGTCCAACTCCTTGTCGTGCTTAATGCCCACCAGATTGTCCGGGGCTTTCACGCCAGCCTGCGAGGCTGCAGCCCATGGCAATGTGAGAGCCAAACCAAGCGCCGCCACCAACGCACTCCGGCCCAGACGCCGGCCACGGGAGACTCCCGGCCGCGCAGCAAACAGAAAGGCAGCCCAGAACAACCAAGCGCAGATCCCAATGTACCAACTCGACAGTGCCGCAAGGAACAAGCAAACCCCCGCGAAGAGAATTCGCCCAGCCCCACCTCGGTCTAGGGCCTTGAGCAGCGCCAAGACAGAAAGCGGCAGCCAACCGCCCGCGATGGCCTCGCTCGTACCGTTCTGCATGCCGGAGATCAGCACCGGGGCCAAGGCAAAGCCGACGCCAGCGACCCAGGCAGCGCGACGATCCCCCCACAAGTACAACCCAAGAGCATGAGCAGCCAAACCTGAGAAGGCGACATGGCCCATGCAGATGAGCGAGTAGGCCACTAGGAGGCCAAAGGCAGCCACCAGGGGCAGACCGATGAGCGCATTGAGAGGATCCGCAACAAGGAGGACGCCACCATCTGGCCAACCCAGCAAGGTCGTTCGCCAGGGGAGTGCGCCGGAACTGAGTTCGTGCTCAACGAACCAAAGGGACCAAAGGCTATTCCCAAGATCGCTTCGACCAGCCCCCGGCACGCTCTGTCCAAGTTGAACCGGCGCAGGCCACGTGACCCAGCACGCCAACAGTGAATAGATGGCCAACCGCAGCACTCGGGCGTGCCATGGGGAGGGAGGGGATGTCACGTGTTGTCGACCCATTGGTGAGACTCTACCACCACCTCACTACATGCTTTGTCCATAAGCTATGGACAACTCTCCAAGTGGCGCCGTCGTGACAGGGCCTCGTCTATTGGTCTTAACTACCCGTTATCAATGATGAAATATCGTGCTCAATCATTGAGCACAGTGTGACAACTTTGGTTTGTCCGCAGCAAGCCACAGCCGCGGGGTGCTTTCAGCCCCTGCTTTCGTTAGAATGCCCGCCCCTAAGGAGGACTCCATGTTGACCCTACTGATTGCATCCCTGCTCGTGGCTTGCGGCGAAAAGGAGGCCTCTGAGACCTCCGCTGTCGCCGAGGCCGCCGCCGAAGCAGCTACCGTCGTGCCTGCAGACAAGAACTCCGCTAACTTCGGCACTAAGCTGATGGCCAACGACTTCTCTGGCATGAAGCCCGTTGAAGGCGACGTAAAGCTTACTTACAACAGCCTGCAGTTCTCTCCAGAAGGAACCTGGGCCGCTCAGGGCGTCGTCGAGATCGCAGACGAGGGCATGGAGTGCATGGAAAGCGGCAGCTGGACCATGGAGCCTGCGGCCTCCGACAGCACCGCCACTGTGGCTTGGACCATCGAGAAGACCACCTGTGCCGGCCGCGAGCCCGGCGGTGAGACCCGTGCGGAGCTCACCATCATGGAGAGTGGCTCGTACAAAATGAAGATGCGCTGATCTACTCAGGAAGCGCTACGCTCCCGTGATCCCTGCTGTGGATCTCGGGGCATAGCGCTCCACTAGTGACTCTGCGGCGCGAACGCCATCCAGGGCGGCTGAAACGATGCCGCCGGCGTAGCCAGCCCCTTCACCGACTGGGAGCAAATCGGGTAAGCCCTGCGCATGCAAATCCGCCCCTCGAAGAAAGCGGACTGGCGAGGTGGTGCGTGTCTCAGGCGCTATAAGGAGCGCTTCTGGTCCCGCAAAGCCCTTAAGCTTGTGGTCAAAGGAGCGGATCGCCTTCTTCAAACCGGAGACCAAGCCGGAGGGAAGTAGCTCATGTAGGTCTACAGCAGTGAGTCCCTGGGGGTAGCTGCTCCGAGGAAGGGAATCCGAAAACGTTCCTTTGAGAAGGTCTTCCACTCGTTGTGCTGGCGCACGGTAGTCCCCGCCTGCAAGCTCAAAGGCTCGCTTCTCAATGCGGTCTTGGTAATCCAACCCGGCCAGTGGGTTTTTTCCAACCTCCGGATACTCGTTGGCCTGCACCTCGACGATGATGGCGGAGTTCGCCCAGAAAGCTCGCCGGGCAGCGAAGCTCATCCCGTTTACGACAACCCGACCCTCCTGGGCAGTAGCCGGAACGACCATGCCTCCTGGGCACATACAGAAGGTGTGCGCGGAGCGTCCCTTGCTTGGGCTGTGCGTAAGGCGGTAGCTGGCTGGTGGCAGGTCGCCTCGCTCGCCGTGGTACTGCGCCTTGTCGATCAGAGCTTGGGGATGCTCGATCCGAACACCAATGGCGATGGGCCTGGCGACACACCCAGCTCCAGCTTGGTGGAGCGCGCGGTAGGTGTCCCGCGCCGAATGACCTGCTGCGACTATCACTGGCGCTCTGCGCAACTCGCTGCCATCGCTCAAGCGTACGCCGACGCATCGACCGCCCTCGTTCAGGAACTCCGTCACGCTTGCATTGAAGCGAATCTCCGCCCCAAGCACACGGAGCCGTTCCCGAAAGACGGGGAGAATGGCCCGCACCTTATCGGTCCCCAAGTGGGCGTAGCTGGCCTGTTGAATCTCCGGATCGGCGCCAAACTGGACCAAACGCTGGAAAATGTAGCCCAGATCACCATCTCGCTTGCGGGTGTAGATCTTGCCGTCGGAGAAGGTACCCGCGCCCCCTTCTCCAAACACTACGTTGCTCTCCGGGTTCAGTGGAACCTTGTTTCGCCAGCCTTGGTTCACAGTTGGAACGCGGTTCTCAACTGGCTCACCCCGCTCGATCAACAGTACCTTGGCCCCTGTCTCGGCAAGACGAAGCGCCGCGAAAAGACCAGCTGGCCCTGCACCGACCACGATCGGCCTCACATCTGAAGGCCAGGTCTGCCTCGGAATCGTGGCCCGATCGAAGAAGCCATAGCGCTCCGCATCACGCTCGGTCCATATCCGCACGCCATGGATTCCCCGCGCCAACAGCTCCTCCTCCCCCCTGTCGATCTCAATTCTATAGTTGGCCAGCCAGCGCTTCCTACGCTGCCTCGCGTCGAGAGAGCGCTTAATAAGGCGGATCTCCGCGATTCGTTCCGAGGGAATACCCAACAGCTCCGCCACGCTTGAAACCTGCAAGCTGGTATCGGATTCTTCTGCTGAACCGCGCCACTCTACGCCCATGACCAGGATTGCCACTCGGCCTCCAAGCAGCATTCATAACGCAGCTCCGGCTCTGGGTGACCAACGGCCGCCTCTCGGTTAGCCGAACCACCTAGAAAACCCGGGGCGGGCCCTGCCCTCCCCTCAGATCCTGTGGAGTTCCCATGCCTGTCCGCGTCGCAATCAATGGCTTTGGCCGCATCGGCCGCAACGTCCTTAGAGCCGGATGGAACGACCCAGAGATCGAGTTCGTTCACATCAACGACCTGACCGGCGACGACATGCTCGCCCACTTGCTCTCCAACGACTCCGTCCATGGCCACTTCGACAAGAACGTCCAGGTGATCGAGGGCGGACTACTGATCGACGGAAAGAAGGTCGCGACGAGCGCAGTGCGCGATCCCGCTGACCTGCCTTGGAAGGAGACCGGGGTCGATGTGGTTTTGGAATGCACCGGTGTCTTCCGCAGCCGCGAAGGCGCAGGCAAGCACCTGGCCGCAGGGGCAACCAAGGTCATCATTTCGGCACCGGGTGCTAACCCCGACGCGACGATAGTCGTCGGCGTCAATGACGAGATCCTTACTGGTAAGGAGCGCATCGTATCCAACGCCAGCTGCACGACCAACTGTCTGGCGCCACCCGCCAAGGTGATTCATGAGCTCTTC
>JBLHMA010000475.1:0-4312 GCA_047621545.1 Cognaticolwellia sp.
CCGAGCGCGCGGCTGCCTTGGGATACGGGCGCGACGCTGAACATGTACGCGCGCTGAGGTTGCTGGGTGGCCCTTGGTTAGTCGACGCTCTCGGCTTCCACCCCGAGTCGCACCGTCTTCATCATCACGAACTCATGCTGTTTGATCGTCACACGCGAGGGCCCGCCGGCTGAAACGCACAGAGTCAGGCGATCTTTAGCAACGAGCTTCATGAGCATCTCGGGATCTGGGTCCAAGAGGCGCCCCATCAGGCGGTCGCCTTGGAATGCGAACAGGGAGTAGTCTGGCTGCAGCTCGAGGCGGTCCAGACTCTGGAGCTTCTTGGCGAGGCTCTGGGCCTGCTTCTTGCGCAGCTTCAGGATCAGCGCGTCTTGGAACTCGCCCGTGTCCGGGTTCATGAGTCTGCCGGTGTGAATGCCGCACTCACCCTCGAAGATGGGCGGGGGAAGGTGTTCAACGTGGACTGGACTCGGGGAGGACATGACCTGGATGGTGCCCAGCTGTGTCCTGACGGGCCGGGCTGCAGGCACGAGCTCCAGGTCGACGAGGGCCCCTTTGCAGAGGGCTGAGATCGCTTGTACCACCGCCAGCATGGAGAGCTGCTCCCCCGGCTTGGCGAGCCTGGGCTGCCCCTTGTCCAGGACCATAAAACGAGGACAGAGTCCGCTCGAAGTGACCAAGCCTGCAGCTTGGCAGGCCTGGAGTTCTTGTGGACTGAACTCCACTGTGGGATCCAGGTACAGGTTCAGGGCAAAGAACGCCTCCGAGTCAGTCAAGACACCACTTATGGCGGCCTTCCGGAAGGACAGGTAGGCCCACTCGGTGGGATACACGATCACACCCCTCTGCTCGCCCGAGTTGCCGATCAGGACGGCCACGCTGGTCCCCAGGGCCTTGCTGCCACGGAAGCGGAAGGTCATGGAGTTGGAGAGGTCCTCCCAGGGGGCAAGCTGAGTGAGTTCTTCGAGGGCGAGGGCCCACTTGGCCGGCTCAACAGACAGACCAGGGGCGGCTGGGCCGGGCTGCGGTGCAAAGATCTTCAGAAAGCCGTCAATGGCGGCCTGGGCTGCCGGGAGCGCTGCTACGAGTTCTACGGGCAGGCCCAGACCCTGGACGGCGCTCTTCAGGCTGGCGGCGAGACCGGGATCCATGCACCGCAGGCTTCTTGGCTGGGCGGGCACGCAGGGCTCAGATGGGGCTGAGAAAGCTTGGGTAAGCACTGACCAGATCGAGGTGTCGGGAAGCAGCGGCCCAAGGGCCCGAAGTTCGCCAGTCTGGGCGTCACAGACGATCAAGATGCCTTGATTCTCGGCGTCGGTCAGGCCTTCGGGCATGGGGGCCAGCAGGACCTCCCAGGGGGAGAGGGAGCGTGGCAGCTGCTTGAGTGCACGGCGGTGTGTGCGGTTCATCGTGGGCCTCTGGTCGGGTCGTGTTGGGTCGTATCAGATAGCGCCCGCTTGGTCCTCCGCCCAAGCGCATAGGAGAAAGCCAACAAAGATGGCCAGCTGGTGGCGGTGTTCCATCAGGTGGGCGCTTTGGCGTTGGCAGAAGGGTTCAAGGTGGTCTAAGTTGGGTTTGGGGGAGGGACGATAGACGCGCGATTCCCCTGGAGGTCGCACCGATGCCGAAAGAGCCCGGGCTCTACGAGTCCATTCTCACCACAGCCCTCTCACAGGCGCTGCCAGAGGACGCGGATGTTCGACCTCTGCGCGCCAGCGAGGCCAGCAGACGCCTCGCGGACCACCTGCGGGACCACCTGCAGCGCGCCCTGTCCAGTGTGCCCACCAAGGAGCAGCCCGCAGCCCAGATCGCCATGGTGAACGAGCTCTTGGAGGTGGTCGAGCGGCACACCAAAGGCTTTCCTGCGGCCGAAGACGCGGTCCGTGCCGAGCTGCTCCAGAGCATCGGTACACCCCGGCCAAGACCTCAGCTGCCGCTGTCGGAGTCGGGTCTGTATGTGAACGCGAACCGCGAGCGCTCACTGCAGCAGGCCCTGAAGCTGGAGGCGGCTTCGTCGGACCAGATTGACCTCATCTGTGCCTTTCTGTTTTGGGCTGGGTACCGGCACCTAAAGCCCGTGCTGGCGGAACACCTGGCGCGGGGAGGGGGGCTTCGAGTTCTAACAACCACCTACTGCGGGGTGACACAGGCGCGGGTCTTGGATGAACTCCAAGAGATGGGCGCGCAAGTCCGGGTGTCCTATGAATCGGGTGCAACCCGCCTGCACGCAAAGGCCTGGATTTTCCATCGAAACAGCGGCTTTGGCACCGCCCTGGTGGGCTCCTCCAATCTCTCTCACAGCGCCCTGACCTCAGGGAAGGAGTGGAACGTCCGGCTCTCTCAGATCGAGAACCGCCCGGTGTTTGGAGAGCTGGCTGCGGCCTTTGAGAACCACTGGCAGGACGAGGAGTTTCTGCCCTACGAGCGGGACTTCTTCCTGGCAACCCTTCGCGCCGAGCGCCCCAAAGGGGAACTCCGGTCTGTCTTTCAGCTGCGCCCACGCACATTTCAGCGGGTGATTCTGGAGCGCCTCCAGGCCGAGCGCGAGCTGCAAGATCAACACAAGAACCTGGTGGTTGCTGCGACAGGGACGGGCAAGACGGTGGTCGCGGCCTTGGACTATGCGGGCTTGAACGCCAAGGCGGGTAAGCGGCTGCGCCTGCTCTTTGTGGCGCACCGAAAGGAGATCTTGGCCCAATCCAGGGACACCTTCCGCCACGCGGTCTCCGATGGCTCCTTTGGCGAGCTCTTTGTAGACGGAGAGCAGCCCCTGGACTGGGACCATGTCTTTGCCTCGGTGCAGTCGCTGCAGCACAAGGACCTCTCACAGATTGATCCCAAGCACTTTGACGTGCTGATCATCGATGAGTTTCATCACGCAGCCGCGCCCACCTACACCCGCCTGCTGGAGCACTTTGAGCCCCAAGAGCTGCTGGGGCTGACCGCCACGCCGGAGCGCGCCGACGGTCAGTCCGTGCTGCGCTTCTTCGATGGGCGTGTGGCATCGGAGCTGCGGATCTGGGACGCCATTGACCGGGGCTTGCTGGTGCCCTTCCAATATTGGGGCATTCACGACACCGTGGACCTAAGGACAAGCTGGCGCGGTGGCAAGTACAGCCCAAGTGCCCTCGATGGCTTGTACACCGGGCACCATGCGCGGGCGCACCTGGTGGTAGACGCGCTCCAGGACTACATCGACGACCCATTCAGAATGCGCGCTCTGGCTTTCTGCGCCGGGGTCAACCACGCCCAGTTTATGGCCCACGCGCTCACGGAAGCGGGGCTGAAGTGTGCCGTGGTCATCGGAGAGACCAGCAAGCTGGACCGCCGCAACGCCATCAAGGGCCTGCGCGACGGATCCTTGCAGGTGCTGCTCACAGTGGACGTGTTCAACGAGGGCGTGGACATCCCCGAGATTGACACCGTGCTCTTTCTGCGGCCCACCGAATCCTCCACCGTCTTTCTGCAGCAGCTCGGTCGTGGCCTGCGCCAGCACGAGGGGAAGCGCTGCTTGACCGTCCTGGACTTCGTCGGCTTGGCCCACTCGGACTTTCGCTACGCCGACCGCTTCCGAGCCATCGTCGGCAAGGTGGGGCGCAAGGCGCTCAAGGAACAGGTAGAGCAGGACTTTCCCTTCCTACCCAGCGGCTGCTCCATCCAGCTGGACCGGGTCTCCAAGGAGGTGGTGCTCGACAACATCGCGGCGGGCCTGCGATTGAACAAGCGCTCTCTGGCCAAGGAACTCAAGGAGTCCGGGGTGCACACTCTGAGCGCCTTTCTCCACAGCACCGGGCTGGAGTTGGAGGAGCTCTACCGCGGCGGACGTTGCTTCAGCGAACTGGGCCGGATGGCCGGCTTGCCCATCGCTGATCCTGGCCCAGACCAGGCCAAGATCGCCCGCGGCTTGGGCCGCCTGCTGCATGTGGACGACGTGGCACGCATCTCGGGCTGGCAGGGGTGGCTGGAGGGCCAAGGTGACCTCGACTGGGGGACCCGTGCGATGTTGCTGACCACGCTCTTGGGGCGCGAGGTAGCGGACGACTTGATCGAAGGGGAGGCCGTGCTCTTCAACCACCCGGCGATGGTCCGGGAGCTGCTGCAGCTCTTGGGGGTGATTCGAGCCAGCTTGGCCCACCAGACCCTTCCCCTCAGCATGGAAGGGATTCCACTGCGCATCCACGGCAGTTACCGCCTCAACGAGGTCATGTCGGCCCTGCAGGATGTACGCAGCGGCGGCCTGTACCTCCCCCGAGAAGGGGTACACTTCGACAAGAAAAACAGCTGCAACCTGCTCTTTGTGACCCTGCACAAA
>JBLHMA010000476.1:0-4297 GCA_047621545.1 Cognaticolwellia sp.
TTCTTCCACGCCAGCATGAGCTACGCCATCCTGCGGCACAATGGCGTAAATGTCGGCAAAAGAGACTTCCTGGGTGCTGTCTCGATGACGCCTTCTCCTCAGAAGGAGTAGCCGACACCCAGACTCAGCGCGCCTTGGCGCACGCGAATCTTCGCGATGTCAGAACCGTCGCCGCTTGGGGGGACGGCGACCAGGGAGTGCTGCAGATGGAGCTGGTAGCCGCCGCTGACAGTCAGGGGCCCGGCGACCGAGATGTCGAAGAACGCACCCAGCTCCGTGAGCACAGGCAAGGGAGCAAAAGTCTCAGCCAGGTTGAAGCGGAAGGCGAAGGCCTCCTGGTCGATCTGGGCGCCTGCACTCAGTCGGGCACCGGTCTGCCGGCGGTCAAAGACCCCGACATCGGTGAGCTCCTCGTTGTAGCGGAACACCGGGGTGTCTACGCTACCAAGGCCAAGGCCTCCAAAGAAATAGGCGGGCCCTTTGACCGTGCCAACGGTCAGCGCAGCATGGACCGGCAGGAAGGTGTCCCGGAACTCCAAGCTCTCTACCTTTAGCGTGTAGGTGCCCGTGTACAGGCCCACGTCGAAGCCGAGCATGCCCTTGGGCCCACCGTGGCCGTCGATCTGAAGCGCGGCGCCGGGGATCGGGCGCTTGCTGTAGGCCACAGTCGAGGGCACCCGTCCGTTGCCGTCCGTGTTGTCGCGCTCACTGCTGTAGGTGGTGTGTACGCCACCCAGCATCAAACGGGCGTGGCCACTGAAGGCGCCTGCCTCCTTGGGGTCCCGAGCTTCCTTGCCAGGCTTGGGATCGCGACCGCCGTCGTCGGCGGCCTCCTCGGACATACCCGCTAGTGTTGGCAGGGCCGTGGAGCCGGCCGCACCGCCAGCCGTCGCCGTGACCGTGAGCGGCCCATCGGTGCCTGCGGGGAGCTGCACAGGCACGTTGTAGGTTCCATCTCCGTTGTTCTGAACCGCGCCCAAGCTGCCAATGCTCGCCTGCATAGCGGGGGTCTGGTCCACGACCGCCTTGCCTAGTGCGTCGACCACCTTGACGGTGACCAGCACGGCTGCGCCGGGCGTGGTGTAGGTCGGCACGGAGCTGAGGGTCAACGCAGCAGGCGGGCCCACATCCGCGCCAACACGGCCGATCTTCAAGGAGACCAAGGTCTGCTGCCAGCGCGCCACGCGGGCGCGATCTGCGGCAGACCCACCGGTCTCTACCCCCTGCACCTCAGCTCCAGGGACGTGGGTGGTGAGTAGAGTGCGGCCGACCACGCCGTTCAGATCCGCCTGAAGAGCTACGATTCCCGGGTTTGGGTCACTCTTGACCTGGATCTTGGCCACGCCGTATCTATCCGTGGTCACTTCGGGCTTCATCGCAGCCGAGCCCATGGGCGTGGACAGCTTGATGACCGCATTGGGGACGGGCATTCCAGTGGCGTCTAGAGCTACGACGGTCAAGGTCACCGTCGAGTCGCCACCGGCAGGGATCACCGCCTTGTCCGTCCAGAGAACCAGGTGCCGGGCTGGAAGGCCGGTGGGCTTGAAGGTCGGTGCAGCTTGAACCACCGCCTGGTCGGCCTTGGAGCTCAGGCGATACTTTTGGGTGTAGGTTCCATCGCCGTTGTCCCGGGTACCACCGAGGGACGAGGCCCCTTGAACCTCAAAGCGCACCTTGCGCTTAGTAAGAGCACCGCCGTCAGCGCTCTTGAGGTGAGCGGTGACCGCAAAGTCCCGGGCCTTTTCCTTTAGAGCTGCGGGGTCCGAGCTGAGAGAGACCGTCGGAACCGCGTCCATCGTCGTGATGCTGTGGCTGGCCTGAAGGGTCTCCTCACCCTCGATGGAGACCTGTAGCTTCAGCGTACCGGGGCTCTCCTCGGTCCTCGACTCGAAGCGATACCACCCCTCTCCCAGGCTCTCTCCACCCTTGCCGTCCAGCCTGGGTGCAGCGCCCCGCCATGCTTTTCCGCTCCCTTCGAGGACGAGAACGTGTACCCGAAATGCGTAGCCGGTCGGCATGACCTTGGGTAGCGGCGCCATGGCCAAGACCGGCTTGGAGCCTAACTCCAAGTCCACCTGGGTGTCGCTTCGGTTGCCCATCTCGTCGACGCTCTGAAGCGTCCCGGTCTCCACCCTTGGGTCGAAGAGCGCCTTTACCGCAACACCATCGGGGCCTGCGGTCGATGGCCCATATTGCTCGTTGCCGATCACCAGGACGTTCTGGGAGCCGGCGGCCGCTTTGACGTTCTGGGTGCGCTCTACCAGGATGGGCATCGCCCCAAAGCCGACCACTTGGGAAGGCGCGGTGGCGTCCGTCGCGGTGAACACAACGTGCTGGGGCTCCCGCAGGGAGGTGGAGGCGGTCCACTTGGCCGACCAGCTGCCATTGGCATTTTGGGTCACGGCGCCCACAGTTCCGGCGGAAGCAGCGACCATTACGCTGCGGGCTGAGAGGGGCAGGGGATGGGGCCCCTCGGCGGTGATGGTTAGATCGACGGTGCCCTTGGTGCCGCCAGTCCAAGTCTGGGGCTCAAAGCTGACGCTCAGCTCGCCGGCTGCGGGGGGAACCACCGGCACTTGTATGTCTTCGTCCACCTTGCCGCGGATCTGAACGCGCACCCTGGCCTCGCCTGCGGTGAATGCGGTCACCGGGGTGTACTCAAAGATCACCATGTCGGGTGCCGGGATGGCTGCATTACCGACAACACCTTGGCTCGGTCGGACCCGAATGCGATCCCCAGGCACCACCCCTGGGGCGTAGACCTGAACCTGGACTGGCGTGTTTCCATCGGCCTCTACCGGAGGCATAGGCAGCACCGTCAATGAGGCAGCCAGAGACGAGGAAATTCCGAGCACGCTGAGCAACATGGGCAAAGGCCTCCAAGGCGCGCAAGGGTACCTCTGAAGGGCACCAAGATACCGATGACGGGCGCACCTTTTCCGGGCCTTGACCGGAAGAGGTGGGTGGGGATGGCTTTGCTGGCACATCCGGGCCGGGTCCGAGCCAGCGGAAGGCCGCCTACACGGTTAGCAACCATGCATAAATGAGGACACAATGCCCACCTCCGTCGACACATCCGGCTGGAAGCTGCCCATCAACCTGGGGCTGAACGACGGCACCTACTGCGCTCAAGGCGCAATCGACGTGCTCCAGAATCACGACAGCCGAACCGCACTGCGCAACTACAGCGACGGGGACAACAGCGAGCTCCGCCGCTTGATCGCTGAAGAGTGCGGTGTCACGCCCCAGATGGTTTACCTGCGCAACGGCTCGGGCCCCATTCTCAAGCAGGTCATCCCGCACTTGGTGCGTGACAGCATCAAGAGCAGTGCCACGCGCATGTTCAAGCACCTGACCAGCAAGAGCGGCTACCCGATCATCACCCCCAGCCTGACCTATTTTAAGGTTCCCCTGGGCGCGATGAGGAAAGGCCTGAAGGTGCGCTTGGTTCCCCTCAAAGCGGAGAACAACTTTGCGTTGGACCTGGGCGAACTGGAGTCTGCGATCAAGCAAGGAGACGGGCTGGTCTACCTGGCCACGCCGAACAACCCCACGGGCAATGTTCTGGTCACCCGCGATGAGATCGAAGTCCTGATCAAGAAGTACCCCAAGTCCACTTTCTGGCTGGACGAGGCCTACGTTCAGTACGTGGATCCTGCCAAGCACCGCTACTTGGCGGATCTGGTCGGTCAGTACCCCAACGTGGTGTGCACCCGCACCTTCTCCTTCGCCTACGGCATGGCCGCCGCGCGTATCGGCTACATCTTGGCCCCACAGGAACTGGTCCAGACTCTGGAGTCCGAGGTCACCAACTACCGCATTCCTCTGCTCACCGAGCGCATGGGCGTGGCTACCCTCAAAGACACCCAGCATTTGCCCGACCTGCGGGAGCGCTCCAAGGCTTCACGGGATCTGATGACCCAGCGCATGGCCAAGTGGTCCGGCCGCCTCAAGGTCTACCCCTCCGAGGTGAACTTCCTTCTGGTGCAGACCTTGGACGGCCCCAAAGCCAAGGCCATTGCCACAGGTCTGCTGGAGCGTGGGGTCAAGATCAAGACCTTCGTCCCGCTCCAAGACTACACCTACGACGATCTGTTCCGCGTGACCATCGGCGTGGACGACGAGAATGTGTTCTTCGCGGACATGCTCGATGAGGTGATGGAGTTGGTCTGAGCGGCGGATAGCAGACCCAATGTAAAACGGGCGCCCCAGCAATTACTGGGGCGCCCGTTTTCGTCTCTGGGGCAAAGAGCCCCACCGACTACCCGACAGCCTACTCAGCAGCAGGCTTTTGGGG
>JBLHMA010000477.1:0-4289 GCA_047621545.1 Cognaticolwellia sp.
ACGGTGGGTCTCAAGGCAGCGTTTCTAACGACAGATCTGGCTCAACTAGACGAACCCGGCTGCCGGACACCGATCGGGTGCCCGATGCCTCGAGGCTCCAGCCTCCCTTGCTGCTTGGAGGTGGGGCCGAGCTTGACCTTCAGGTGCGCATCGCCGGTATGCCCAGTCGACTCGAGGTCGCTCAACACAGTGTGTCGATGGACTTGGATGGCGGGGTGACGCTGCGTCCGACTGGGGCTGCGCTGGACCGTGACTTTGTGCTGCGTTTCTCCTTGGCCGCAGCGGAGCAGCCCGCACTGAAGGCTTGGACCGACGGTCACTTTACGCTGGCTCAGATTGCTCCTCCGAGCCAAGCCTTTCCGGATCCATTGCCCCGAGATGCGAGCTTTATCGTCGATATCTCCGGCAGCATGCGAGGACGGAAGATGGCGGCGGCCAAGCTGGCCCTCAAGACCGCCTTGCGGGGCCTGGATGTCCAAGACCGCTTTCGAATTCTGGCCTTTGATGACCGCTTGGAGCCATACGCCCAGGCCGCTTTCTTGCCCGTGACCGAAGGCACCCTTGTTCAGGCTGAGGCTTGGATCGATCAGCTCCGCCCCCGGGGGGGAACCGAGATGCTGCCCGCCTTGAAGATGGGCCTGGCCCCACCAGCGGAGACCGGCCGCCTACACACGGTCCTGTTTATCACCGACGGGCAAGCCTGGAACACGCAGGAGCTCAGCGCGGCGGTTCACCACCGACGTGGCCATGCGCGTCTGTTCACTCTCGGGATCGACACCGCTGTGAATGAGGCTCTACTCCAGCAGCTGGCTCGGCTGGGCGGCGGAACGTGCACGCTGTGTACGCCCCGCGAGGACATCGAGGCCAAGGTCGCCGAGCTGGAGGGACGTTTCGGTGCGCCACTGATGGCCGAGCTCAAGGCCACCGGCAGCCTGGGCTCAAGCGAGCTCTTTGGGGACCAGCCCGCCATGCTGTGGGTGGAGGGTGCGCCGGAGAGTCTGGTGGTGACCGGCACCGGCCCGCTGGGTGCCGTGACCTTGAGCGCGAGCCCAAAGCAGGTCGCGTCTCTGGGGGCTGCATATGCCAAGGCGCAGATACGCCGTTTGGAGGACCGCTTGGTTGCCTACCCTCACGAAGAAGAAGCCCTCAAACCAGCCATACTCGAGCTGAGTCTGGCCCACGGCGTGTTGTGTAGCCAGAGCGCCTTCGTGTTGGTGGACCCGAGCTTGAAGGTCATCGGACCGAGCACACACATCCTGCAGCCGAGCCTGCCCGCAGATGAAGAGATCTGCGCGGAGGCAGCCCCGATGATGGTGGGCGGTCTGGCCATGCCTATGGCAGGGTCCCAACCTGCTCGGGCTCAGCCTCCTCGGGCCAAGAAGCGTGCCCGTCCGCCAGTGAACAGGCTGCTGCCGGCCGCTCCGAGCCCCGGCCTAGCTTTGAGCCCGGCCCCAGCTTCGAGCCCGGCCCCAGCTTCGAGCGCGGCACCGATGCGGTCCAAGGCTGTGATGGCCTCGGGTGCGGGTCCGGCTTTGCAGCCTGTGGTCGCGCTGATTCAGTCTCAGCGCGTGGACGGAAGCTGGGGCTCACTGGAGTCCACCCTTGCTGCCTTTTTGGCCTTGTTGCTGCTGGGGCACACCCGTCGCAAGGGCACCCGACGCAGAAGCATTCTCAAAGCAGCCAGGTGGCTGGCCATCCAGAAGGATCCCCGAGCCATTCAAGCGCTGGCGTGGCTGGCAGAAGCTGAGGGCCCTGGACTCCTCGTTCAGCCGGGCATGGCCAACTGGGTTGTGCCGGGACCGGAGGGCACTGTCCTTCGGGAGCAACTTTCTTAAAGGAACAGAGGCGTTGAAAGAACAACTGCTTTTAAGAAGCAAGTGTAAGGAACCGCCCCGGGAGCCCGTTGTCCAGACGAACAACCCCGGAGGTGTCCCATGAAGTCCATTCTCGCCATCAGCCTTATCAGCCTGTCCATGTTTTCTTCTGCCGCGAGCGCCTGCGGAATGCCTCCCGCCCGGGGCATGAGCTTGGCCAAGGCCATGGAGCAGGTTGAGGCCGCTCCTGTGCTGATCGAGGCCGAAGTCGTGGCAGCTGCAGTTGACGAGCCAGTGCTTGCCGACGCCGCCGTACTACCGGAGACAGCCATGCTCACCGAGGTCCCGCCCACCGCAGCACAGCCTGACGCAGTACAGCCTGACGCAGTACAGCCTGACGCAGTACAGCCTGACGCAGTACAGCCTGACGCAGTACAGCCTGACGCAGTACAGCCCGCCGTCTTGGTCACTGACATCCAGGTCGACGAGCCCGCTGTGTTGGTGCCCGCCCCAGTGGTCCTGCTCGACTCCTAAAGGCCGAGACCCACTCCCAAACGGCGAGCCATCTAAACTGTGCCCATGTTCAATTCCCTGTCATGGGCGCTGCTCGTAGCCTGCGCTGCGCAGACTCCTACGCCCCTCACGCCCACGCCCACGCCCACGCCCCCTCCTGTCCCCCTCACCGACGCACTGGCCGAGGGGGACTGCGTGCTCTGCCACCAGGTGCCCGGTGTGGTCCAGGCCACCCAAGTTGAGAGCTGCCAGAGCTGTCATGCTTGGATCCAGTCAGTGGCGGCAGATCCAGCCCGCAGAGCGGTGGCCCTGGAGAGCTTTCCCCTCTGGCGTCGCTACGAGGAGACGGTGCACTCCTATGAGCAGGTACCCAACCTCCAGGCAGCCATGGCACGCTTGGAGCCCAGCTGGATCGCCGGCTATCTGAACGATCCCCACGACCTGCGGCCACACCTGGATGAGACCATGCCGCGCATGGACCTCTCGGATGGGGAGCTGGAAGCGATCGAGCGCTGGTTCGCCGACGCCCGCGCCCCCGAGCCTGAGTCCCCGGAGCCCACCATTGCGAACTTGGAGGCAGGCGAGGCCCTGTTCACCGAGCGTGGGTGCACGGCATGTCACACCCTGGGTGGACGCTTCACTGCTGGGATCCCCTTGGCGCCAGACCTGGCCTACACCCGCGAGCGCATGTCTCCTGGGCTCATCGCCGCCTGGATCCGCGACCCAAGAGGTGTCTCCGAGCACGCCACCATGCCCGCGATGGGCGTGAGCTGGGAGGAGGCGGTGCAGCTCCGGGACTTTATTCTGCTGGCGAACTTGCAGCAGACGGTGGCCTCGGGTGTGCCAAAGCTTCCACAGCCTGCCCAGGGAGACATCTCTTGGGAGCAGGTCAACGACCGTGTGTTTGGAAGGATCTGCGCCCACTGTCACATGAAGCCAGACTGGAACGAGGGGCGGGCTGGACCAGGCAACGAAGGCGGTTTTGGGTGGGAGGCCACCGGTATTGAGCTGCAGAGCTGCGAGAGCGTGGCGGCTCTCTCTGGGCGCATTCCAGGAACCTTGGCGCTGCGGAATATTGAGCTGGCCCGAGACCACCTGGCGCCCGGCGAAGTGCCCGCAGAGCTCACGCGCCCAGAGCGTCCGGGCATGCCCATGGGGCTGCCAGCCATTCCAGATGCGGACATCGCGCTCGTTTTGGCTTGGATCGAGCAAGGCAGCCTCTGTCCCTCACCCGCCAAGGAGGAGAGCGGCGCAGAGCCGCAGGCTGACGGTTAGGCTCCTTGGGATGCTCACAGCGACCCTCTACTTACATTCGGCCCTGCTCCTCTCCTGTGCCCCCGACGGCCCGAGCTTTGGCCTGCCCCGCACGGACAAGGACCCCAAGACCCTGGTGTTCAACAACGCCACGGAGCCGGAGTATCTGGACCCCTCCCAGGCGACCGGTCACCCCGACGGCCGGATCATCGGCGAGCTCTTCGACGGATTGACCGAGTACGACCCGGTCGATCTGAGCCCGTTTCCAAGCCACGCGTTGAGCTGGGAGCAGCATCCCGATGGCCGGGGCTACACCTTCCACCTGCGAGAAGACGCGGTGTGGAGTGATGGCAAGCCGGTGACCAGCGCCGACTACCTTTGGAGCTGGGAGCACGTCGTGAACCCGGTCTACTTGGCACGCTATGCCCAGCAGCTCTACTTGGTGGAGCGTGGCCAAGAGTACAACGGGAACCGGGTGATGCTGCTGACCCAGGCACAAGGGCCCTTCCCTGCGGGTGCCCATCTCTTGGCGAGCTCAAACAACCTGGTTCGTCTCAACGACCAGGTCGAGGTCGGCGGAGTCGATGTACGGGACGGCGCCTCGCTTCTGGTCTTGGAGAGAGAGGAGACCCGGGTAAAGCTGCAGGTGCGGCCCGCATGCCCAGACTTCAGCGACCTCTCGCTGCTCTTGGAGTGCACTGGGGAGAC
>JBLHMA010000478.1:0-4283 GCA_047621545.1 Cognaticolwellia sp.
CGCGGCGTGCTGCCCTCGATCACCAAGCGTCCTGGGCCAGTGCAGCGCACGCTGCCCGTGCTCGTCGGGGTGAGCTCTAGGAGCTTGCCCTGGTGGGTGCTGACCACCAGACGCTTCTCCGTCAGGATGATGTCGGCGGCCATGTTGTTGATCTTCCCAGCTACTGGACCCGCCAGCACAGTGCGGTCCACGTAGACCCGACTGGGAATGTCTACTTGCTGCAGCACAGGGGCCTCGCCCGCGGGGAGCTTGCCGCTGGCCCGGCGCCGCTTCTTTCGAGTGAAGCGAAGCGCAGCGCTTGCTCCGGCAGCACAGGCCATGACCAAAACCACCGCTAGAATCCAGTCGATCACCTTGGACCTCCACAACAGGCTTGTCTCAGACAGCAGCCCTTGTCTTGCGTTCCATGCTTTTGCACAGCCGCGCCCACACAAAGGGTACGCGCCGTGTGACCATTGGGCCAGTCTACTTGTACCGACCGTTGGAGTTTCTGTGTCCCGCCCCTCTGAACCTGTCCTGGCCTGGTTTCGTGCTGCTCTACGCAAGCGGGATATGAATGTCGCTGCTCTGGCTGAAAAAGTAGGTGAGAAGCGTAGCTTGGTTAAGCGTATCTTGGCCGGAAAGGAGCCCCTGACCGTGGACCAGCTCATGAAGTGGACCCAAGAGTTGGGTCTCAGCATGGAGGAGCTGGCACAGGTACCCGCTGGTGTCGCCGAAGCTGCAGAGGGAGATGTCGAGGTATTGGCACCCACCTTGGCCCAGGCTGACGCAGAAGATGCGGTCATGCTCAGCCCATACGGCCTGCACGCCGAGCAAGGAATTCGAATGGCTTTTGCCATGGGAGTCGACTTTGCCTTTGTCTCCGAGAGCGCTCAGCTCGTCGAGTCTGGGGTCCCGCCCCAGGTCCTGGCTCGCTTTCCAGAGCGCATGTTGATTCGCTTGGATGCGGCGTACCATAAGTACAATGCGCCGCAATATGATGACCACGGCTTGACCTTGACCCTGTCCTTCGACACCGTCTACACCTGCGTGTTCCCTTGGTCATCCGTGCTCCAGGTGACTTTGTACTGCGAGCCGCCAGACGCAACGGGCCCCAGCACACCTGAGCCTGAGCCCGAAGAGACCACCCGCCCAACACTCCGGCTCGTAAAGTGAGAACCACCATGTCCCTCTTGATTCTGCTCTCCTTGGCCTGTGGTGGTTTGAACCGAGGAAAGGCGGAGCCAGTCAAGGAGCCGGCTGTCCCTCCAGCCAGTACCAAGAAGGCGCTCTCTCAGACCCCCGGTCAGGTGGACTTGGCCCGCTTTTTGGGAATCAACGAAGCGGTGACCGTTCCGCCTCCTTTTCTGGCCCGGCCTGGCTTTGGTGACACGGAGCTTCAGGCCGCGCTGGACCAAGATGCTCGGCTCACCCAGGATCTGGGCGCGAACTGGGTCCGCGGGCACTCCGCTACCTTCCCTTTCTTGAATCACCAAGCGTGGTCTAAGGATCCTGCCAAAGGTCAAGAGTGGGCGGATCGGTGGGTAAAGACGGTCCAGAGCCAGGGACTTGAGCCCCTGATCATGCTGTCGCCTTGGCCGGGTAACAAGACCCAACAGGCCACCTCCAACTACCTGCCGAAAGACAGCAAAGCTTATCTTGCATGGGTGGAATCGGTCGTTGAGCGCTACGACGGCGATGGTGTAGACGATATGCCAGGCCTAAAGTCGGGGGTCCACTACTGGGAGGTGGACAACGAGCCGGACCTAAAGGCGGAGCCCAACGCAAAGGTCTCCAAGAAGGGCTTCTGTCCGGCCTCGGAGTACGCGCAGGTGCTCATCATGACCAGCGCGAGCATCCGAAAAGCCGATTCACAAGCCGTTGTAGTCGGCGGCGGCTTTTACCGACCCCACACCGAGTCCGGTCGGGCCTACATGGACCAGGTCTTCGCCACGGAAGAGGCACGTCAGGCCATCGATGTACTCAGCCTCCATGTCTACTTCCCCGAACAGGGTACTGGACGCTTTGAGCGTGCATTGACTTGGGGCAAGGCGGCCGCACCTGACGCGGTCATCTGGGTCACGGAGACCAACCAGCCGTCCCAGGACGAGAAGAAGTCCTTCGTCACCCCAGCTTGGCAGGCCGCCATGCTGACGCGCATGGTGGGCGTCTCGCTTCGCGAAGACGTGCAGAGCTTTTACTGGCACACCCTGGCGGACGCGCCGGCCAAGGCTGGAAAGGGCGCAGGAGGGATGAAGACCCACAGCCTCTATGCGCAGCCCCAGCCGGGCAAGCTCGTCGCCAAGCCCGCGGTCGCTAGCTACCAGCTGCTCGCTGCCCGATTCGCCGAATTGGGAAGCGTGGAGATTCTGCCGGAGCAGGGTGGAATTCGTTTCGGTCCGGGTGGTCCCCGGCTGATCTGGGAGGGCTCCGTCCAAGGCAAGGCCACAAACTTGGTCACTGGCCAAGTCACCACAGGCCGTGTCACCGCGGATGCGGAGAACAGCTACTGGGTCGAGTAGTCCAAGCTCGGTCTTAAAAGAGCTCGGACTGCTCGGGGATCGCGCCTTCGCGCTCGAGGAGTTTCCTCTTGCGCTCCATCCCCCAGCGGTAGCCGGCCAAGTCGCGGTCTATCGGGGTCACTCGGTGGCAGGGCACCAGCACAGCCAAGGTGTTTTGAGCGCACGCACTGGCGACTGCTCGGTTGCCGTCAGTCAGCTCCAGTGTGGCCGCCAGCTGTGTGTAGGAGCGGGTCTCGCCGGCCGGGATCTTGAGGAGTGCTTGCCAGACCTTCTGTTGAAACACGGTGCCTCGAAGGTCCAGCGGCGGCAATTCGCTGCTGTGGCCGTCCACGACGGCCAGTGCTTGAGAGCTGAGCAGCTCCGATGGCGCTTCCTTGGCCTTGGAGAAGCGTGCCAGCAGCCACGCCTTTAGGGCCTTGGGATCATCGCCCAGGGACAGATGAACGACCCCCTGAGAGCTCCAAGCCACAAGTGCGTGCCCCAGGCTGCAGGAGCGAAGCAGGAAGCGAATCACAGGCCGCAGGCCAATTGGAGGGTCTCGAGCCAGTAAACCGCGTCGGCCTCCCGCTCAAAATCATCTGCGTACAGACGCAGGTAGTCGGTCAGGATCAGGTCCTTCTGCAGCCAGGCGTTGACCTCGGGCGAGCTGGTCGCGACACCGGCCGGAGCTGGAGCGCTGCCTTGGACCAGGGCGTCTCGCAGGTGCAGCCAACGATCTCGTCCCCCCCGCAGCATGAAGCGACGGAAGGCGGGCCAGCGCTCGGAGACAATGACCCAGGCCCACTGTGCCTCGGAGAGCTCGCGGGTGGTGCGTGAGGCGGTGGCGTACTCCCCCAGCAGGATGACCCGGCCAGCCAAGCGCTCCAAGAAGCGGGGCATGCCCAGGGGGCGACTGGTTAGTGCGGCGCTCAGTGCGTCGATCGCGTCTGTCCCAAAAGCGCTTCGGATCACGTCCTGTCCGGTGCCCAGGTGCAAGCGCATGAGCTGCGCGATGCGGCGAACGTCGAGTCCTGGCACGGTGATGGCCAGATCGATCAGCTCCGCTAGGCAGTAGCCGGCGCTGCGCTCGTCGATGGCGCCCTCGCGCACACGCATCGACTCCAAGGCGGACTCACGGCCCATCGCGATTACAAAGGTCACGTTGGAGTCCTCGGTGGCGAGCAGTCTCAGGCCTTCCAAGAGCAGGAGACGCGCCGAGGGCCGAAGCATGTCGCAGTCCTCGATGAACACCAGCACGCGGCCGGGATTCTGGGTGTGAAGCATCTCTACGAGTTGGATGAAACCTCGGCGTACCCGGTCCACTGGATTCACATCGCCGCGGTTTACGCCGGTGCCAGATGTGGCCGGCATGGTCTCGCCGAAGTGCATGCGATTTAGGTGGCCGACGATGTCTCGTGCACGGTCCAGGGCCTGTGGGTTTTCGCAGTACTGGGCCATGGTCGCGACCAGGCCGCTCAGGATGTTTCCGTGCTTCAGGTAGAGCCACGGGTTGTACCAGCACCAGGTTCCGGCGACGGCCCGGGGGTCGAAGTTGAGCGTGGACCTCTCGCGCTCCATCAGGGCTGCGGCGCGCAGCAGGAATGTGTTCTTGCCCGAACCGGGGGCCCCATGCACCGCTACGGTACTTCCGGGCTTGAGCCTGGGCAGTGTGCGTAGGACGCTCCGGGCCAAGCGGTCATGGCCGAAGAAGTCCTGGTGGGTGGCCAGGACCAAGCGAGGGTCGACATAGGAGCGAGTAGGCATGGCTCATTCTACTCATTCCGCCGGGGCCCATGCGTTGCG
>JBLHMA010000479.1:0-4277 GCA_047621545.1 Cognaticolwellia sp.
CACCCAGGACGACGAGCACAACTCGTGGAGCCACTATGGGGCCAGCAGCGTAGATCTGGCCGCCCCAGGGGTGAGCATCTGCAGCTTGGGAGTCAACAGCACCAGCGAGTACTACAGCGCAGCCGGTACCAGCTACGCGGCCCCCCTGGTTGCCGCCTCTGCAGCCCTGGTATTCGAGGCTCACCCTGACTTAAGCGCGGTAGACGTGGCCCGGGTACTCAAGTCATCCGCTCAAGATGTTCCGGCCCTGCGCGACTACACGGCCCACGGGCGCCTGAGCGTTCAAGATGCCCTGGACACCGCCGTTCCGGATCTGGATTCTCTGTCCCCTGGAGACTTTTCTTCTTCTGGAAGCTGGAGCTTCAATGTAGAGAACCGGGGGGCGGATGGGGAGGCGACGATCGTGCTCTTCCACTCTTCTAGCGTGCGCCTAAGCCCCCCATCCGGCTGGACTCTAGAGCCATTCTCCGTCGACGAGGCCATTGAGTTGCCGGATGCAGGCACCTGGACCGCCACGGAGTCCGGCAGCGTGCTCAGCGGCACCCTGCCTGAGCACAGCCGACGCACCCTGAGCTTGGATCTGCGCAGCAGCGCGGCGGTTGAGCAGCCCTTCTCTCTGCGTTTGGCCTTGAGCAGCGCTGGGGCCGACTATCTGAATGCGCCCTACAAACAGGGGAGCGCAGACCCGACCGGCTTTCTGGCCCTGGAGAGCACCTGGACCTTCTCGGAGGCGGACACAGGCTGGGAGACCGGAGGGACCGGAGAGACCGGAGAGACCGGAGATACCGGAGAGAACGACGAGGCACCGGCTGGTGGCTGCGGCGGTTGTTCGGGTGGAGGTCTGGGCGGCCTGTGGGGGCTCAGCTTGCTACTCCTAGTCAGACGCCGCAGCCCTGCTCAGTCAGGCAGGTAGCTGCTGTAGTCGTCGATGAACTTGCGACGCTCCTCGTAGTAGGCCTTCAGCTTGTTGAGCTGCACCCGGCGCTCGTTGATCGCTGATTTAGGCCGAGTCTCTGGAGTGCGGGAGCCGTCTGGTCTCACCCGGTAGTGCTGGATGTACTGGTCCCAGCCCGTCACTTCACCGGAGCCCTCCTTGCCCATCATGTGCTTGCCTCCGTTGACGACCGAGCCCAGGGCAGCCGCGAACCCACCCCCTGCGTTGTTCCAGACGTTCTGACCCTTTGAGCCAGAGCGCTGTTTGGCTGCGCTGCCCTCGACGTGGGGACACCAAGTCTCCTTCTCCTCCATGGTCCACTTGGAGATGACCGGCTTCTTCTTTCCCCACCCCAGTTGCGGGACCGAGACCGTCTGCTGGGCTTCGTCTTTGAAGGTCGAGTAGCCCTTGACCGGAGCGTTCCCAATGGCAGCAACATCCTCGGGTTTCTTCGTATTCCAGAGCTTAGACTGGACCGCGCTGTCGTCAAAGTGGCTGTTCACAAAGCCTTTGGAGCCACCGGAGAATCCCGATTGCGTCAAGTCACCCTTCAGACCGCCCGACACACCGGTGTCGGCGTTCGGATCCCAAGCAGTACCTTTCTCCCTAAACTCAATGGAGTCCGCCAACCTGGCCTTGGCGTTGTTGGTAATGGCCGCCCCGCTTCGTCCCTCCATCGCACCCCAAGCGTTGGCATTGTCCTGGGCAAGCTGGGCACCCGAGGCCTGGATTCCCTCATACATGTCCTCGGTTTGCTGATTCCTGCTTTCATTGACCGGATCGAAGATGGTGTTGATCCTCTGCGCAGTGTCCGCTTCCTCAGCATTCTGTGCAGGATCGTAGTTCAGCCATTGTTCATACTGCGCGATCAGCGCATCGAACTCAGCATAGGGCCGCGTGCCATCCTCACCTCGATTCGGCAGCGGCTCCTTATTCTGCTGTCCGAACTTGGGCTTGCCGACTCCACTTTGCCGCATCTCCTTCTTGCTGAGGTGATCGGGCGGGCCCTGCTCCTGCTTGGAGCTGACACTGCTCTCGGTCTCTGTTGCGGTTTCAGTCATGAAGAGATTCCAGCACGTCCGCCCGAGAACAACCTCCCCCCAGACTCCTACACGGCCTGCGCCCAAAAGCGCGACAGCCATGCCCTGATCAAGTGCCCGTGTCGGGCACCACCGCTTGGCAGGTCTGCGACTCGCCAACTAGGCGAATCAACGCTTCAAGCAGGCTCCCTCATGGAGTCCCAGCGAAGGAATAGGTCACCGTCGCATCGAGCTTCTCTAGGCGTCCATCCACCTCCTCCAGTGGCGGAACCAAGCCCGAGTAGACAAGGATCTCGTGGTCCTGGTCAAAGACCAAGCGCATTGCGGGAACCCCGGTGGGAGGCACGCAGACCCTCTTCAACTTCAAGAACCCGACGCTCATAGCGAAACAACACTGGTCCTTCACCGTCACGGCGCACGACGCTCCCCTCGTAGATGCGTTCACCCAAGGCATCTGGTTCGTCCGCAGCGCGCAGGAGAAGGGCCGAGGCGTCAGCCGGCAACATGGCCTCGCCGCACCCTCCAACGACTGCTCTAGGGCGCCTACATGCCGGCTCTGCCCCCCGACCACATCGCAATCGCCAACGTGCTGCCGGCCTACGAGACCTCTCTGGCGGCCGGGGTCTCCGCCGCAGAACTGCAGGCGCTGGGTCTATCGACGGCGAGCATGTCCGACCCAGACGGAGCGGTCTCGGGGGAGGCGACCTACAGGCACTTTGAGCACATGGCCGGGCTGCCCGACTACGCCGCGTTCTTGCGGGCCTCAGTGCAGCGTCACACCTTTGGGACGCTAGGCATCGTGGGCTTGGCCTGCAAGACTCTGAACACGGTCCACGAAGCCCTGATTTGCCACCAGCGCTTCCAGCACCTGACCAACAAGACGGCCCGGTACCACAGCAGCGCGGAGAACATGCAGCTGGTGTTTCGAGAGGAACGTTGGGGCAAGCCCCGCGCTGGCCTGCTGCTGGTCTCCGAGTACACCGCTCTGGTCGCGATGCAGCTGCTTCGGACGGCCACTGGAGGCCATGTTCCAGCCCTGGCCCTGCACACCCGCAGCCCCCGAGTATCCCAGGCCCTGCGGTCCATGATGGAGGACTACCTGGGGGCCCCGGTACATGTGGACGCCGAGCACACCGCTTTGGTGCTGGATGTTCGGGTACTGGGCCTGCCCATACAGTCCGCTGACCCCGAGCTTGCCGACTACTTCCAGGCCAAGCTGCACAAGTCCGCCCAGTTTGTCCCCGACGAACCCGAGTTGCTCAACCAGGTCCGAAAGACCATTCAGTACGCCCTGGCGACCGGAAAACCCACTGCGACGCGTATCGCCAAACAGTTGGGGATGAGCCCTCGAACCCTACAGCGCCGGCTCACGCAACACCAAGTGAACTACGCGCAGTTGTTGGAGCAAACCCGCCGTGGGCTTGCTGAGAAGTACCTGGCAGATACCGCGCTCACATTGGCCGAAGTGGCCTATCTCTGTGGGTACAGCGAACAGACGTCGTTCTTTCGGGCCTTTCGCCAGTGGACCGGAGAGACTCCTTCAGCCAGAAGAGCCAACTTGCTCGCCAGAGAGTCTCGGTGACGGACCGAATCAGAGCCGGTTCATGAGATTCGAGCAAGCCTCCGTAGACAACCCTTCCGGAATGGCCAGCTTGGGTTCGCCCAAGTCCAAGACCCCCATGCTCATCCAGGCAACCTCGGTGTCCAGATCGGTGCCTTGGGCCAAGACCCAGTTTCGCAAGCTGGGGTTCTCCTCGAGCATGCCCAAGAATCGTGCGTCGCTGTAGCCAGGGTCCTGGGTGTCTTCGGGCTGAGGGCCCGGCTTGTCGGCGAGGCGTGGCGCAAAGATGCCGACAAGAACAAAGCCCACCAACGCCAGAGCGCCGGCCAGTCCAGCCCCAGTGGGCCAATTCCAGATCTCAGAGCCCACGATGCCGACAACGGCACAGAGAACCAGAACCACCACCGCCCCTATGGCCACAGACCCGGCCGCGCTCAGAGCCATCCAAGGCTGAAGCTGATGGCAATGGGGGCAGCGTCCTCGCCCGACCGGCTGGGGTCCGGCGTCCCGGTCCACAGCCGCCATGGCCTTTAGGCGCGCCTCGCGCTGAAGCTCCGCATCGTCGGCGAAGGCCACCCCCGCCTCTGCTTGGCCCAGCCCCGCACCGCGCACAAGGTAGGTGTAGGGGGCCTGGCAGAGCACACAGACGATGCGGCGTGCTTGCACGAAGTGCAGCGCGCAGGTGACTTGTCGCTTCAAGAAGACTCCGAGTCCAATGAGGGCCCATCATGCCTCACGGCCC
>JBLHMA010000480.1:0-4269 GCA_047621545.1 Cognaticolwellia sp.
GCCCCTGGCCTCCACGGGTCCCGAGATGGCCTTCGGTCAGACCGTTCGACGGGTGCGTCAACAGAAGAGCAACACCCAGCTCCAATTTATTAGCCGCATGGCCAAGCGCTTGGACTACGAGGTCTTCGTTGACTTTGACGACTATGGTCCGCACGGCGTGAAAGCCAAGGGCCCAAGCGCAGTCTCGCTGCATTTTGAACGCTCTCGCTCGCTGGCCCGCTCCGATGCCGACCTGGTCGACCTGGTCTGGGGGCGGCATGTGATCTCCTTCTCCCCCACCTTGGAGTTCTGGAAGCAGTACACCGGTGCCGTGGCCAGTGGACAGGACCCTCGTACTTCGCGCCGCTTCAATGACGCAGCGGCGGACGTGTCCGTCGTGGAGAAGGACTTGGTTGGGGGAGCGAGCGCAGGGCCCTTCGACCAAGAGGTTCAGTCGGCTCTGACGGTACGAGCGGCATTCGCACAGCGGGAGCTGACCTCTCCCATCAACCTGCTGCACGTGCAGTCCACGGGTTTGGGAAAAGCCCGCGCGTCACGCAAGGCCGAGGCCCTCTTACTTGCGGCTGCCCGGCGTTTTCTAACCGCCCAGATCGAGGTGGTCGGCTTGCCTTGGTTGCGGCCGGGATTTCACGTTGTCTTGCATGGCTTGGACCAGGCTTTCAATGGGACCTGGTACGTCGAGAAGGCAGGGCATTCCTTTGATGACTCCGGCTATCGCACCGCGCTTACCATCCGTCGTCCTGGCTACGGCATTCCCCCGCAGGCGGCTTGATGTCCCTCACTGACACCATCACCGAGCTGGTCGAGTCCGTCGTAAGGAGGGTCTTGGATGACCGCATCCTGGGCATACACACGGCCACGGTCACTGCCCTCACGGAGGAGGGCGTCATCTTGACGTACCGCTCCTTGAATGTGGACCCTTCCAACGACGAGGCCAGAGTGGCCTCGATCATGGCTGGACCCGGCGTGGGCGCCTACTTCCGACCCGAGGTCGGCGACGAGGTCATCGTAGCCTTTGAGGGGGGCGACCTTTCTCAGCCCGTTGTGGTTGGCTCCGTATGGAATCCCGATGCGAATCCGCCCAGCCAGGCGGACACGTCGAGCTCCAACAACATCCGGACCATCGTCTCCCGCGACAAACATGAGATCACACTCGATGACTCTCCGGGGGGCGGGGGAATCACCATTCGCACGTCCTCGGGCGCGGAGATCAAGCTCCAAGATGCCGGCAAGAAGGTGAGCATCACCACCGGGGGCAGCGTCGCCAACACCCAGATCGTTTTGGATGGGGTCTCCTGGAACCACCAACACGCCACTGGTGTGGGTCCCTCCGGACCACCCATCTCCATCTCTCCGGCGCTCTGATGGCACGTCGCACCAGCAAGCGCCCCACTCTGGGTGTGGGCTTTCCCTTTCCGCTGCGTCCGGTCGCTGGCAAGTTGCCGTGGGCCGAGTACGAGGCGGCCGTCGAACAATCTGTACAAGACATCTTGGAGACCTCTCCTGGGGAGCGCGTGATGCGCCGGGAATACGGCGCGGGGCTCCAGGACTTTGTGTTTGCACCCAATACGGCGGGAACCCACGCTGGCCTGGCGGCTGCGGTTCGAGTGGCCCTGGTGCAGAGCGAGCACCGAATTGATGTGGAGCGGGTTCAGGTCAACGCCGACCTGACCCAGCCCAACCTGCTGCTCATTGACCTGGACTACGTCGTGCGGCGCACCAACAGCGCCCACAACCGGGTCTTTCCCTTCTATCTGAGCGAGGGGACCTAGTGCCCATTCAGCGACCGGACCTGGACGATCTCCGCTACGAGCGGCTGCGTGAGCTTTTGATTTCGCGCATTCCGGTACACACGCCGGAATGGACGGACCACAACGCCTCAGATCCTGGCATTGCGATGCTGGAGCTCTTTGCGTGGATGACCGAGCAGGTTGGTTACCGCTTCAACCAGGTCAGCGACCGCAACTACATCGCCTTCTTGGAGTTGCTGGGGGTCAGACTGAGCCCGGCCCAAGCCGCCAGCTCTCGGCTGGCCCTTGTGATGGTCAAGCCGGAGACCCTCAAAGCCTTTCGAGTACCGGCGGGTTCTCTGGCAACTGCGGACACCGCAGAGGCCCCGGAGTTCGAGGTTGACACGGAGATCGCCGCTGTACCTGCCCAATTGGCGGTGGTGGTCAGCACCCGCTCCACAGATCTCCGCGACATCTCTATCGACGCCCTTCCCCTTGCAGACGATGACGATCCGGAGGCATGGCTTCAAGACAACATGGCGCTGGTCTGGGACGGCAAAACGCCGAAATTGGAGGAGATGTGCGCGCAGCCGCTGCCCCTGGGTCAGGTGGATCAAGATGCCAGCCACCAGCGTCTCTGGCTCGGCTTTGTGTTCAATCCGGCCGGGCCCGCAGGCTTTCTGGGACAGCGCGTCACCCTGAGCGTTCAGCTCGACGACGATGAGCAGCCCGACACCTTCGCCCAGGTCCGCTGCGGGGATGCTGTGGCGATCTCAGAATTGGCAGGGGCCCAGTACCACTACTACCGCCCGCGCCAAGCCGGTGAGACCACGGGCCGCTGGGTGACTCTAAGGACTCTCTCGGACACCACCGATGCGTGGGCACGCTCAGGGGAAATTCGCTTCGACGTACCCCGCAGGATGGGGCCCATTCCCGATACGGAATGGCAGGCGCCTCGAGCCCCCACTGTTTTGACGATGGAAGAGATCTGCGAGGCCGCCACGGCCAGCCCAGATACCCCGCTTCCTGAACCGGTTGAGCACCCCTTGCCCGGCAGCCTGCCGACGTCGGTTGTCGGTTTGCCCTTGGTGGTTCCGGTCAGCGGATGGATAGCGGTCAGTTTTCCTGGGGGAAGCGTGCCGGCTGTCTCCCTGCGGCAGGTCAGCTTCAACGTCGTGGAGGTGACCCAGGCTGCAAGCGTGATCTCCGAGCTGATGGGAACGGGCAATGGAGAGCCCGGCCAGGTCCTGCGCCTGGCTCACGGCAATGTGCTCGACCAGACCTTGGAGCTGGCGGTCACGGACCTGAGTGATGGCTTGCTGCACACCTGGGAGCGGGTCGAGGATCTGGATGCCTCTGAACCCGATGCCAAGGTCTTTACCCTAGATCGAGAAGCTGGAGAGGTGATTTTTGGCGACGGAAACCGTGGCCGCCCGCCCCAGATCGGAGCCCGAATCATCGCCCTGTCCTATAGGCACGGCGGAGGCCAAGGTGCCGATCTGCCTCCAGGCGTGATCACCAAGGTCACCCGAATGCCCTCGGAGGTGTCCGCAGTCAGCAACATGGTCAGCGCCTTGGGTGGCAAGGACGCGGAAACCCTGGAGCAGGCCAAGATTCGTGCCCCCCAGGAGCTCGAGGTCTTGGGGCGAGCGGTGACCAGCAGTGACTATCGATTCCTGACCTTGCAAGCGCCCGGTCTCCGGGTTGCTCGGGCAGAGGTGGTCCCCCTCCGCCGCCCGTATGCCGAGCCGGCCAGAACGGGGCCAGGCTTGGACCTGAGGCGCCGCGCAGCGGGTGCCTTGAGCGTCGTTGTTGTGCCCGACGAGGTCGGTCTGTACCCACGGCCCACCGCCGGAATGCTGCAAAGCGTTTGCCGTTGGCTGGATCAGCACCGCTTGATCACCACGGAGGTGCATGTGGTCCCTCCCATGTACGTGCGCCTCTACGATGTGGAGGTCACGGTGGTGGCCGAGCCTGGCTACAGCAGCGTACTTCTGCGAGAGAGCATCGCAGCAGAGCTTGAGACATGGCTGCATGTGTTGAGTGGCGGAGAGGAAGGAGAGGGCACACCCTTTGGCGCACTGCTCTCTCACTCGGCGGTTCTGGCGCGACTCTTCGCGGTGGAAGGGGTCGCACGCATCGAGCGCCTCTCGGCCATGCTGGACTGTCGTGCGCCGGCAGCGGAAGGAGAAGAGGGCGAGCAACTAGGCAGAGACGAGCGCCTCACCGCCCAGCGTCTAACGAACTGTCCCGAACTGGAGAGCGATGTTGACCGCATCTCCCTGGCGGAGGACGAGGTGCCCTTCGTCGATACCAGCACGCTTTTGGTCTCGGTGAGTTCATGAGTGACTGCGGCTGCCAGACCCCCGTGACCCTCAAGCATTCACCGGTTCAGGCTGAGCGGCCGGGCGTGGGGGAGATTGTTGGAACAGATCCGGCGGGAACCCATTGGCGGGTCGTGCGCTACGCCGAAGACTGGGCGAAGAGCACGCTTCACGACTTGGTTTTCTCCCCAAGCCGGGGAGTGCTTGAGCTCCAG
>JBLHMA010000481.1:0-4236 GCA_047621545.1 Cognaticolwellia sp.
CTGGAGGCCGATCAGATCGCGCAGACCATCAAGCTGAGTTGCTGCGAAGCGCAGGTCAGTCGGTAGTCGCTCTAGATTCACTAGGGCACGGACCAGCTCGAAGGGGTGGATCTGTAGGCTTGCGGCTGCTTGGGCCACACCGAGGCGCTGGAGGTTGTTCAGGGAGTTGGACATCAGGACTCCGAGCCGGGAACAGGTTCGTTGAGCGTGTCGTCGATACTATCGGGGTCCAGCTCACCGCTGTGCTGGTCCATGCTGAGCTCACCTTCAAGGTCTTCATCGCTCTCGGGAGGGGACAGCACGCTTGGCGGGAGCCAGAGGGCGTAGACCTCGATCTTGGCGGCTCCAAAGTCTGGAGCTTCCGCTGTTACGTCCAGCAGGCCGGTGGCGGCTTCCCGAAGGTCGCCTTCGATCTCATGGTCCGCCAGCCAGAGCTGCACGGTCAGGTTCCCATCCACACTCGTGAAGGTGATGGGAGCGTCTGGAGCCCCAAGTCGGCGCGCCAGCTCACTTGCCGCAGCAACTACCCGATAGGCCAGCTGGCTGCTCAGGTTGTCCGGCCGCTCTTCCCATTCGTAGTACAGCCCGGAGTCCACGGGGAGCACCAAAGCCAAGGCCTGAGGGGGGCCCTCTACAGGTTCTACTGAGGCAACTAGGCTGATAGCCTCGGTGTGGGCATCCAGGGGTCGGGCTGCACCCTCCAGGAGCTCCAGGACGGGTCGTAGCCGACGCTTGACCGTATTGTGGTGCTCTTGGATGGCTTTGCGGTAGCTGGGGGGCAGCTTGGAGAGTCCCTCCTCTACTTTGGCGAAGCCTTCGTACTCGCGCACCACTTCGGCCAGCTCGGGGTCCTCCAGCATCGCCTGGGCGCGGATCCGGTCATTAGCGGACTGCTCCTGCAGCTTTGCTGCCCTCTCTTCCAGCAGGTGGCGGTCCGCCTGTAGGCTATCCATCAGGGCCCGGTGAGAGCGCAGGATCTCCTTCTGGTCAAGGTTTGCGGTTCGAAGCTTGATCTGCTCCCGTATGCCCTCCAAGGCGCCGCTCTGCTTGGTCAGGTCAGCGATGGCGTGCAGGAGACGAAGCTCTTCGGCGTCGACCTCGGCCAGCTGGGTTGCTGCCTCCTCTTCCTGGGCCTCGCGCCAAGAGGAGACGGCCTCCAGGGCGGCCAAGAGGCCAGGGGTGGATGGCTCATTCGGGTTCATCATTGGGATTCCTCACAGGCCAACCATAGGCCGGCGCCATTTTCGATGGCCAGATCTTGTGCGTTGCGCAGGGTTTCCTCGTAGCGAAGCCCCTCGATGAAGTCATCCTCTTCGATCAAGGAGGCGTATCCCTTGACGAGAAGCTCTCGGTTGACGTGTACCTTCTCCACAAACTCGCTGTCGGAGAGTGCCCAATCGGTGGAGGAGTTGAAGATGGGTTGCTCCCGGTCCTCGAGGTCCAGCGCCACATTGACGTAAGCCAAGTTGCGGCCCACTACATCGACCAAGTTGTCATCGGTGTCGAAGCGAAGCAGCACCTGAGTGCCGGGGGGCAGCAGGTCCTTCATAAAGTCCGAGGCCTCCGCGCCGTAGCACTCAGGAATGGACGAGTCGGTGAACACCTCGGGGGTGTCGATACCCAACAGACGGGTGCTCTCCTCGTCTCCTTCGAAGCGCACGGTATCGCCGTCGATCACCTCAGCGACCCACTTGAGTTCGTCGGGGTCGCAGGCGCCGCACCCGTCAAAATAGGGCACCTTGTCCTGGGAAGTGCATGCGAGCAGCAAGAGCCACATTGGGGAGTCCTTCTTTCCTTGCTGTGCTAGTCTACAGCCCTCGCGACAACTTGCCCCCAGTCCAAGCCTTATGTCTACGCCCAGCCCGGTCGACGCCCCCGCTGTCATCGAAGCCCACGGCGTGGGCAAGCGCTTTGATATCTATCTCAACGACCGGAGTCGTTTGGCTGAGTTTCTGGGGCGGCGCGTCCACCACCAGGAGCACTGGGCTCTTCGTGACATCAGCTTCAGCATTCAGCCGGGGCGCAGTTTCGGCGTGGTCGGAGGGAACGGGGCCGGCAAGTCCACCCTGCTCAAGCTCATCGCGGGCATCTCCCAGCCCACGGTCGGCACCTTGGATGTCCGGGCGCCGATCTCAACGCTCTTGGACCTGGGGCTGGGCTTCCACGAGAACTTCACCGGTCGCGAGAACATCACCCTGAACTGCCAACTCCTGGGCATGGCCCGCGAGGAGATCGAGGCGCGCCTGGCGGATATTATCGCCTTCGCCGAGATCAAGGAGTTCATCGACTACCCAGTTCGTATTTACTCTTCAGGTATGTCCCTGCGATTGGGCTTTGCAATCGCGGCCCACCTGGACAGCCAGATTTTTCTGGTCGACGAGGTCCTGGCGGTCGGCGACCAATATTTTCAGCGCAAATGCGTGCGAAAGATCGAGGAGTTCGTCGATCAGGGGCGCACTATCGTACTCGTCTCGCACGACCTTCACGCCGTGCGCGCGCTGTGTACCGACGCCATCTGGTTGGACCAGGGGGAAGTGCGGGCCATGGGCTCCTCCAAGGACGTCATCGAACGCTACATGGATGTAGATCGAGAGCAGGCCGGAATGATGCGGCGGCCCAAGGGCCCCAGACCGGTACCAGACGCGGGTGAACAGGCGGACCCTCAAGGCGCCCCTCCCCAGACGGGGTCCCTTCAGGCAGAAGCTCAGCTGCGCTTTGTCGCCGACATCGACGACCCGGTGCTGCGGCGTGCGCTGCTCAGCGCCTGCCAGGTCACCGATGCCCAGGCCCAGTACGCCGAGGCGGTGCCCACCAAAGCCTTTGAGAGCTACGACGGGGAGCGGGCGGTTCTGATTGGGTCTGGAGAGGTGCGCATCCAGGGGGTACAGCTGCTCGACGGCAAGGGCCACCCTAGAAAACGTTTTCGCTCCGGCGAGGCCATGGTCATCGCTGTGACCTTTCGCACCACTGAGCCCGTGGAGCGGCCTATCTTGGGCGCCGCCATCCACCGAAACGACGGGGTCTATGTCTACGGGCCGAACACCCGCTTCGACGGAGTGATGGACGGAACCTTCGACGGCATCTACACCTTCTTCCTGCACTACCCAGAGCTAAACCTGCTCGCTGGCAGTTATAGGATCAGCGTGGCCGTCTTCGATAAAGCCCACCTAAAACCCCACGTATGGCACAACCAGCTCTACGACTTTGAAGTGGCACAGCAGAGCGAAGATCACGGATTGGTCGCCCTGGAGCACGGCTGGGGGCTCATTACGCACCACGCTGGTCCAGCCTCCCAGCTCCAGGAAGACTGATGCAGCGGGTGCTTCTGGTTGGCCAGGGGCCCTTGCCCACCCCCAGCAGCCCACGGGTCAGCTTTCCTCAGCTTCGCGTAGACGGCATGCGCCGACTGCTTCTCGAGGCTGGACACGACGTGCACACCCTGCTGGTCGGCCAAGCTCCCCAGGGCAGCCCTGCAAAACAGGGGGTCAGTTACGTGGACCCCGAGAGTCCCAGCCTGGCCTTGCGGGTGGGGGAAGTTTTGGCCAGCTTCAAGGCGACGCGGGTCATCAGCGCAGGACCCTTCCTTCCAGCACGAATCGCAGCGCTCGCGGCCACTGAGCGGCTTCCTCTTCTCATCGACGTGCCCGGCGACCCCTTTGCCGAGGCCCAAGCCAAAGACGCTCAAGACCCGGAGAGTCGGGCCACTTTAGAGACCGTCGCCCTCTGGCGGCCAGTTCTGGCCCGTGCCGACGCCTTTTTGGCCATCTCCGGTGCCCAAGCCATGGCACTACGCGGCCAGTTGGGCCTGATGGGGCGACTCGCTTGTGCCCCCCTGGCCCACACCTGGGTGCGTGTGGTGCCGGTGTCCTATGACTTTGGAGCACTGCCTGGAGCTGCGCCCAAGGGCAAGGAACCGGGCGCGCCGCTTCGTGTGCTCTTGGCCGGAGGATTCAACACCTGGTTGGACGATGAGACCCTGCTGGAGGGGCTGCACCAAGCCATGGGAGAGCTGCCTGACATGGAAGTACGGATCACTGGAGGGGGCATCCCTGGGCACCACTGTGCCACCTTTGAGCGTTTCAAGGCCGGTGCGCTGGGTGGACCCTTTCCTGAGCGTTTCTTGTTTCATGGCTGGGTTCCCCACGCTGCACTGCCCTCGCTGACGGGGGACTGCCATGTCGGTCTGTGGGTGGACCGTCCTGGTCTTGAGGCCACCTTGGGCAGCCGGACCCGTGC
>JBLHMA010000482.1:0-4228 GCA_047621545.1 Cognaticolwellia sp.
AAGGCTGAAATCCCTGTTAGACTCTCCGTACCAGGTAGGAAGGACAAGATGGTGGTTGGGCAGAAAACACGCACCGCAGCAGGCCCGGAGAAGGGCCCCACGGTCTCTCAGGACCACCTCGTGGATCCACTGACCCAGCCTTCGGGCATTCCCGCCGGCGCAGTGGCCTGGACGGGCGGCAACGCCGATATGCCGGAAGGCGGCGGCAGCAGCGCGCCGACCGAGATGGCTACCATCACGGATGCCCAGAACGATGAGCAAGTGCGCGTGGTCAGCGCTGCTGTGCATGGCGCGCGGGAGATGGCTGCCTTGGCCCAAGGCATCGCCGGAAGCGCTGGGTCGGATGAACACGCTGCGGCTAAGGTGGCGGGGTCTTTCCACGACAGCAGCACAACCACCCTCTCTGCGGTGAACTCCGCGCTGAGCCAGACTGCCACGGGCCTGAACTCCGCCTTCAACATCCAGGTAGAGACCTGGATGTGGCCAGGCTTTGGGGGGGATACCGCTGGCTACGTCTACGGAGGACCGGTCGCAGGATTTAGCGACATTCACCTCACCCCGAAGTTCTTCGAAATGACCACGAAGAAGCAGGCCGGAACCATCTTCCACGAGGGCACCCACAAGTGGGCCGGCACCGTGGACAAGGCCTACATGCACGACTCTGCATTCAGCAGTCTCTCTCCGGCGGACGCGGTCAAGAACGCCGACAGCTACAACCACCTTGGATTGGGTCTTCTTACCGAGAAACGAGATGCAGAGCGGGAGGCTGACAGAGCCGAGCAGCTGCGGATCGCAACGAGTATGGGAGGAGAGCTGATTCAGGCCACGCTGGACGGCAGTTTCGAGGGTAGATCGGATAGCACATTCACCACCGAAGATGGCGTGGTCTTGGAGTACCTCTCCGTCTACCAGGGCATGCAGGCCTACATCCAGGCCCAGCACCCCGAGATCGCTGCCGAGATCGCTGCGAAGATGGAAGACCCCGAGTTCAACAGCTACGCCAACTACACCAGCACGGCGGGTGTCGTGGTCCCCTACCTATTGGTGAACGACCTGGGCATGGCCGGGGGCTTTGAAGGTTGGTAATCTGGCCACAAGCTTGCTCAGCCTCTTGCTGAACAGGCGACCGCTTGACGCTTGACCGGGGGTGCATAACTCCCCCGAATCAGCCTCTGGAGGGCGAGATGACGCCCTTTGCAACGAGACAAAACTGACTTTTCCCAGCTGACCCGTTCAGCTTCGGAACCCCGCGCACCCACCTGGAAGCGCACCGTCAGAGCTGCAGATATTTCCCGACTCGGCCCCAGCGGGCGTAGCGGATGCATTTCGTACGACAAAGGAGTGAGCTCTGCTCGCGACGACTCGGACGAAATGCATTCGACGAGACGGAGCCCGCTCGTCGGCCCCGAAGGGCCGACAGAGACACAGCGGGCGTAGCGGATGCATTTCGTACGACAAAGGAGTGAGCTCTGCTCGCGACGACTCGGGCGAATTGCATCCGACGAGACGGAGCCCGCTCGTCGGCCCCCGGCGCCCGAAGCCACCGTTTCGGGCCGGGCGACAGAAGCACAGCAGCCCATTGCCCAGACAAAACAATGAGCATTCATCACCACATGCGTCAGCGCATGGTGGCCTTCGACGACGATGGCCACGTGGAAGTCCCACGCAAGAAGGCGCCCAAGGCGACCTTTGAGAGAGAGCGAGACCCCTTCCGAGAGAGCAAGAAGAAGCAGGACCTTCGAAAGACCCGGCAGCTCTGCGGCCAGGTCGCCCAAGTCCTGCATCTCTGCCTGCCCTTTGCCAGCGACCTCCGGTTGGAAGGCGTCCACGTTGTGCTCGTGCGCAGCATGGACGCCGCCCGCTTGGAGGTCGTTGTCAGCGGCCCCGGACCGGTGGATCAGACCCTCGCGGCTCTGATGCATGCCCGGCCTTGGTTCCGGCAGGAGGTAAGCGATGGCATCCACCGAAAACGGACGCCGGAGCTGCTCTTTTCTTGGCAGCAAGACGGACTATAGTCGCTGAATCAAACGCATAGACCCACACACCGGGCCCCGGAAACGGGGTCCGGCTTTTCTCTGCGTGCTAGCCTTCCGAAAATGGAGCCCACATGTACCTGACCCGCGGCAGCGAGACGAGAGAAGAGTCCTGGTTTACCGGCAAAATCGGCCACCACTTCAAAGTACTGACCCCAGAGAACCGCGAGCAGGAATGTATGGGCGCCAGCCTGAACCGCCTGCCCCAGGGGTGCGTGGCCGTCCCCTTCCATTGGCACGCACTGGAGGATGAGCTCTTCTACATTCTGAGCGGACGCGGCATCTTCCGCTACGGCGAGGAGCTGGCGGAAGTCGGCCCAGGCGACACCATCAACTGCCCAGCCGGCACCGGTATCGCCCACCAAATCGGGAACCCGCATGCTGAAGACTTGGTCTATCTGTGTGTAGGCGGCCACGAGACCCAAGAAGTCTGCGGCTACCCCGACAACGGCAAGGTGATGGTGCGTTCAACAAAACAGGTCGGCATTCTGGAAGAGCAGCCCTACATGCAGGGTGAGCCCGAGGCGCCTGAGATCTTCAGGTTGTGGGCTGAGAAGGGATGATCTCTGGAGGGCTGACCTTGGCCGGGGTGACCTCGTTTTGGGGACTGGTGTTGGGGTGTACTCCAAGCGCTGAATCCCAGGCTCCCGTTGTCGAGGTCAGTACGGCACCGGTTGCCTCATTCCCCCCAAAACCAGCTGCTCCAGTGCCACCAGCCGCTCCAGAAGTCCAACCAGAGGACCTGCTTCTTTGGGCGGAGATCGACGCCATCCTGGCCAAAATTGGCGGCAAGCGGGTCCAGAACAAGAGTGATTTCTGCCAGAGCCGCAAGCCCTTTGGCGAGAACCGGAACGGCTTGTGTGAACATGTGACTCTTCAGAGCAGCTGGGTTCTTTGGGGGCCGCATCCCGGGGGTTGTGGGCTTCTCCGGCGGCAGGGCGCAGCTTGTGGATGTCGACGGAGAGAGCGCCACGCCACCCACCTCAGCCAGCCACCTCAGCCACCCAACGAATCCACATGCGCGTGATCGATGTCGCCGACGCCAGTGAGTTCGCCGGTGAGGAGGAGAGTGGCTGGGCCAGTGGCCGCTACCTGGAGGAGGAGCCGCTGGGTGCGTGCGGGACCGGCGCGTAGACCAAGTTGACGCCCTCCCCTACTCCACCAAAAAGCTCTCCCCCGTCGAGCGCGTGAACTCATACAGGCTGTGGTTGAAACAGCCCGCATCACAGCCCTGGTGGTACAGCCCCTCGCGCGCGGCCTGGACCTCCGGCGACTCCCAGAGCTCGGTCAGCGGCGTCTCAAAGACATTGCCCACGCTCAGGCCTTCTCCGCCCCAGACGCAGCACGGCAGAAGCTCCCCTTCAAAGGTCACGCCGTACTGGTCCACCAGCCCAAGACAGCGCACGGTATCCACTTGACCCGCGTGGTAGTTCAGGCTCTCAGCGTCGAAGTGCTGCCGCTCCGCAATGCGCTGCTCCCGTGCAGCCAATGTGGCCACGGCCTGCTTCCACGCGGCCTGGTGCTCGGGCTCGCTCAACGCCAGGTCGGGCGCATCGTTGACCGGCCAAAAATCAAAGCCGGCGCCGAGTTCTTGAGCCAGCTCGTAGACAGGCACCAGCTCATGCACGTTCTCTCGGTTGGCCGTGAAGTAGATGCTCAGGCCAATCTCGCTCTCCGCGCGCAGCTTCTGGATGCCCTTCATGGAGCGCTTGAAACAGCCAGGCTGGCCTCGTAGGCGCTCATGGGTCTCAGCCAGTCCGTCCAAGGAGACACTCAGGGAGTCCACACCGGAGTCCACGAGCTGATCCCATTTCTTCTCGATCAACGTCCCGTTTGTGGTGATGTTCACCGCCAAACCCAGCTCCTTGGCCGCACGAACCACCGTGAACAAGTCCGGGTGCATGAAGGGCTCGCCGCCAGTGATGACCAGGGTCTTGGTGCCGATCTTGAGCGCCTGGTCCAAGAGCTGAAGCACCTGGTTCAAGGGCATGTTCTGCGGGTTGTCCCAGAGATCGCAGAAGCTGCAGGTCAGATTGCAGCCGCGGTTGATGAGCAGCAGCAGCGTGCGTGGCTTGGAGGGCTCCCGGGGAGGCAAGTGCCGCTCGATGGGCGCGCGGGTGTCCGGCAGAGCGACAGGTTGCATGGGGGTTCGGCCCACCGCGCGTTGCTCCCGGATCCAGGCGTTGTAGTCCTGC
>JBLHMA010000483.1:0-4227 GCA_047621545.1 Cognaticolwellia sp.
TCAAGCCCCCTCCGGCGGCTCCCACAGCTCCACCTTGTTGCCTTCGGGATCCACGACCCAGCCAAAAGACCCGAACTCACTGACCTCGGTCTTGTCCACCACCTCACAGCTGCCGGCTCGGAGCTGAGCCAGCATGGCGGCCAAGTTGGGTACGCGGAAGTTGATCATAAAAGGCGCCTTTCCCGGGTCCATGTAGTCGGAGTCTTTGGAGAAGAAGCCCAAGGTTGTGCCGCCCGGTCGCTCAGGGGTCTGACCTTCCGGCCAAGAGAACACGGCGCCATGGGGCCATGCGATGTTCACGCCCAAGTGCTTGGCATACCAAGCGCTCAGCGCGGCGGGGTCTTCGCACTTAAAGAAGACACCACCAATTCCAGTCACACGCTCCATCTCAAGCCTCACGCAGTAGGGGAAGGGTCAAGCAGCGGGGACCGCCGCGACCGCGTGAGAGCTCGTGGCCCTCGATGTGGATGGCGAGCTGGCGACCACTGGCCATCAAGGCATCAAAGTCGCCACCAAAGTCGGCTTGGAGCATGTCCAGGTAGGCCTCGGCCCTCCAACACTCAAAGCCGGCGTCCCCCAAAGCGCCTGCTGTGCCCTGGTTTCGAGCGTAGCCAACGACAATGCCCGGAGCCAGAGCCACATAGTTGGCCCCGTCGGTCCACTGCTCACGGCGCTCGGTAATCGGGTGCCCGCCGCCACAGGGGATGCCTCGAATCGGGTGTCCCTCTGCAGCCAAGGCCATCAAGAGATCGCCTTGAACCGGCTTGATGCTCAGCCCGCTGGCGTCTGCACTCAGGCGCGTGACGCTGCACTCCTCGGGGTCCCCCCGGCGCAAGATGGGCTCGTAGACCACCGCCAGATCGCGGTCCACGAGGGTGAACACCGTGTCCAGGTGCATGGAGCTGCGCTGCTTGGGCATCTCGACCACCAAGATGCGGTTCACCCCGTGGGCCACAAGCTCCTGCGCCAGGTGGAGAATCATCGCCCAGGTGGTGCGCTCAGAGGCGCCAATCAGGGCCAGAGAAGGGGACACCACCAGCACATCGCCCCCCTCGACGGTCAAGGGGTAGCGCGCGCCAATCGCCGACTGCAGGTGCTCGCGCGAGGACACCGGACCCTGGTTGAACCACGGAGAGTGCGCGGCCACCGCCTCCATCAGCAGAGACTCTCGGCGTCGCGCGCGCTTGGAGGCGGCGCCCAACACCAGAAGCGGGCCCACCACTGCGGCCAGGTCCCGGGTAAAGAGCAGGTTGGGCAGAGGGTTCATCACCTGCTCGTCGCCGATCACCCCAGCCACCAGAGCCAGGCCCAGCTCGGCGGGGTCCATCGAACCCAAGCGCTGCATCATCTTGCCGCTCAGGCCCTCCAGTTGGGCGATCTCGGGGATCAGGCCCTTGCGCGCAGCCGTGTCTCCCAGAGACAGCAAGATCATCTCATCCAGGTCTCCGACTTCGGCAGCCGTCCCCAGCACCGCGCAGAGCTGTGCATGCTCCTCCTGGGCCGAGGGCACATCTACCAGGTCGTCAAAGAGCAGGTAGTGCTCACTGCCAGGGTGAATGTGCTGCGGCAACATGCGCGAGAGTGCAACACCCGGAGGCTTGACCACCACGCGTCTCAGCCGGTCTACCTCGCTTCCTACAAAGCGCATTTCTGCCTCCAATGGCTGCTCCGGCGCTATGATCCCACAAATGTCTACTCCCCTGCTTGGCCACATCGCATGGCTCACTGATCTCTCCGCCGGCGCCAAGCGCTGCCAGGGTCCAGTCAGCGCGCTCTCCCGTCTCACAGAGGCTGAGATCACCCTCATCCACGCCTTGGGCAGTCACCCAGAAGGCCGAGACCGCGCCCACTCCGACTTAGGCAAGCGGGCACAGGAACTCAGCGAGTTGGGCCTGAACGTACGCATGCAGATCACGGACTCCGATCCAGTGGCCTGGGGACAGTCCTTCTCCCATCCCCGCGGCATGCTGGCCATCGGCCGGACCGGCATGCGCGGCCTGGACTTGGTGCTCGGAAGCACCACCGCCAAGATCCTGCGAAACGCCCACGTTCCGGTCTTGATCGCCGGTCCTCGCACCCACTTCGACGGTCTGAGCTCCATCGTCTGCGGCGTGGACCCTGATCATCCTCCTGATTCGGTGCGATTCGCAGTGGCCCTGGGATTGGCTGCGCGGGTGCCCATCACCTTCCTGCACGCCGTCAACGTCGATGTGGTTCTGGACGAAGACGCCATGATCCAGGCCATGCGTGACCAGGTGCGAAGCGTCTTGTTGCCCGGGGAAGGGGAGCGGATCCAAGCCAAGTTCGAGGTCGGGCGCGCCGCCGGAACCGCCAGCGGCATCTGCGCTGTCGCCGAGGAGCACAGCCTGGTCGTCGTAGGCTCCAAGGGCCGCCGCGGTCTGGCCCGGGTGCTCTTGGGAAGCGTCGCCGAAGCGGTGGCCAAGGCCTCTCCAACTCCGGTCATCGTCGTGCCCGAGCGCGGTTCTAGATCGGCTTGAGCCGCAAGCCCCTCACTGCTCTGGGTCTGCTCTTGGCCGCGCCCCTGGCTGGGGTGAGCGCCATCGAAGGCGCTTGGTTTGTGGCCGCGCAGCAAGCCCAAGCCAAGGGCGTGGAGATCGGTGCGCGCCAGGGCAATCCCTTCTCGCGCACCTGGACTGACCTGACCCGCGAACCGGTGCATGTCGACCGCCTGGAGTGGAGCCTCTCCAAGCCCACGCAGCTCCAGCTCTCCGGGGTCGAGATCCGCATCCAGACCCCGGACTCCGGCACGCCGTCCGCTCCCTCGGACCAGAGCTTGGCTCCCCCGCAGCTCCCATCCTGGGTCACTCTGAACATCCAGGACCTGGCTCTAATCCTGGACGGAGAGCAGGTGGGAGAGCGCTTGTCTGGCACCTGGACACCCACGTTGGCCTCCCTGAGTGCTGCGGATGGAACACAGGTCTTGCTGCCCGGTCCCACTGGCCAGGACATGTTGGTGGTGACCGGCCTATCCATCCCCCTAGACGGCTTGTCCGGCTGGCTGGAGGTGACCGCCACCCAAGCGGGGGAACGGCTCTCCATGGACCTGCGCAGCGAGAACTTGGTGGCAGAGCACCCCAACCTGTCCAAGCGGCCGCTGTCTCTGCCCCTGCTCACCGCCAGCATCAGCGGGACTTTGGCCAGCAAGCAAGCGGACGGAAGCTTTGTTCTGGGAGGGATGACCGGCACACTGCACGCCGACTGCACCCAAGACTGCGTGGTGCGCGTCGTCGTTCCCGACCAGCCCGCAGCGCAGGTCTTGTCGGTGGTCGCGCCCCTGGTGCCCGAGCTGCAGCGGGCCACCGTGTTGGGCTTGTTGGGTGGCGAGCTCACCCTGAACCAGGACGGCTCCTGGGTCTTGGATCCCCACATCGGTCAGCTCGAAGTGCATGGCGCCGTCCCAGATCTGGGCAGCCTTCGACGTGGCCGCTTTCGCTACCGGGTACGCAAGGCGGATGGCAGCGAGAGCACACGGACCTCGGGAGAGGGAAGCCGTGGCTGGGTGCCCCTGAGACAAGTCAGCCCCCATCTGCGGGCCGCCGTGTTGGCCGCGGAGGACTCCGCTTTCACTTCCCACAACGGCATTGACCCACAGAACATCCGCGATGCTCTGGCCGACAACCAGGAGGCGGGAACCGTCGTGCGCGGCGGCAGCACTCTGACGCAACAGCTGGCCAAGAACCTGTTCCTGGACGGGGAGCGCACCATGGAGCGCAAGCTGCGGGAGGCCTTGCTGGCTGTAGAGCTGGACCGAGAGCTGGGCAAGGACCGGGTCTTGGAGTTGTACGTGAACATCGTGGAGTGGGGCCCCGATGTGTGGGGGATCGGCCCGGCATCGGATCTGTACTTCTTGCGGGACGCCAGCAACCTGCCCCCAAACGAGGCCGCTTTTCTCGCTGCGCTGCTGCCAAGCCCAAAGCGCTACTACAAGAGCTGGTACCTGGGGGGCCGAGAGCGGCGGGGCACGGTGCAGCGCATTCTGGACAACATGTACTACGGGGGCGCGCTGTCTAAAGACGACGCCAAGAAGTGGGGGAAGGCGCCGCTAAGGCCGATTCCGCCGCCGGGGGACTGAGGAGTCTGGTTGAGGAGGCACCCTCATGCCAGGTAGTCCACCACAATGCTCTTCTCGGCATTGGCCTTGATGTAGGCCACAACCTCCAGGTGCACAGGGTGTACCGCGTAGGCCTCCAGGCCGGCTTGGTCCTC
>JBLHMA010000484.1:0-4214 GCA_047621545.1 Cognaticolwellia sp.
AGGGTCAAAGTGTATGATTCGTGAAGGGTTCCGAGCAGCCGACGAGCGGCTAGGCTGACTTCATGAATATGAAACACCCCATGACCCTCCTGCTCGCTCTGTCCCTCTTCGCCTGCAAGGACGGCTCCTCGACAAACGACACCAGCGAGCCGGCCGACACGCAGCTGGAGAACAGCGCACCCGTCATCGACAGCGTCTCCCTGAGCCCCGAGCTTGCCCTGACAGCCGACGCCATCGTCGCAACTGTCAGCGCCAACGACGTCGACGGCGACAAGCTGACGTATGCCTACGCTTGGTATGTAAACGGAGAGGCCGCAGGCAGCGACACCGACACCCTGTCCGCAGACTTGAGCGCCAAAGGCGAGAGCGTGACCGTCACCGTCACCGTCAACGACGGCACCGAGAGCGTCGAGGCAGACTCCGATGCGCTTGTCATCACCAATACGTTGCCGGTGCTCGACAGCGTACGCATCGGCCCAGCCGGCGCCACAAGCCGCGACGACTTGAACTGCAACCTGCCTACGCCTCCAAGCGACGCCGACGACGACACGCTCACCGGCAGCATCGTCTGGAAACAGAATGGGGTCGAGGTCAGTGCTCTTGGCCCGGACCAAGTCTATGCAGGCGACACCATCCTGGCCTCGCAGACGGAAGGCGATGATGTTTGGTCTTGCGAGGTCACGGTGTCCGATGGAGAGGCCACGGTCTCCCAGAGCGCCGAGATCACTCTGCCTCCTTCGCTTGAAGTGCTGGTGCTCTGGGACGACGTTGGGCTCGGCACCCCAGGCTTGGTCCAGGCCTTGGAAGACGCCGGCTTGAGCGTGACCCTCTCGGACACCGATGAGAACAGCTTCGACGGGAGCAATCCCAGCCTAGCCAACTTTGACTCGGTCGTGCACCTTAACGGAACCACCTACGGATCCAGCATGGTCGAGTCTGGGCAACAAGCGCTCGTGGATTTTGTCAACGCTGGCGGCGGCTACATCCACACCGAGTGGAATGCCTACGAGGTGAACACCGGTTCCACGGCCACACTCGCTGGAATCCAAGCACTGCAGCGCGACAGTGGAACCGAGGAAGCCGGGCACGACTACGCCGTCACCACAGCCCATCCCGTGGTCGCCAACGTGCCATCCGCGTTCACCGTCGCCGGCTACTGCGGCGGCAATGTAGGAACGGTCACCAATGGCGCGACAGCCGTTGCCACATCTTCGCAGCTCGGCGATGCAGTCGCAGTCAATGAGATCGGCAACGGCCGGGTCGTGGGCTTTGCACACGCAGCCAACTACTCCAGCGATAGCAGAGACCCCGCCGATTACTGCCTAACCGACCCCAACCTGCTTCAGCTCATGGTCGACGGTGTCTACTGGACCCTGGAGTAGGGCCCAGTAGGGTGATCAATAGGGCTGTCTAGTAGGGCAGAAAGTCGTTGATATCCAGCGTCTCTACCGGCCCAATCGCAGCCAGTTCCTGCAGGTCCACGCCCTCGGGATCCCCAAGCACGGTCAGGATGCCGGGAGTCCGAGCCAGCCCCTCCCACATCGGAGTCAGGCTGTTGGCGTGGGCCTGTTCTGCCTGAGCGAGCCACTGGGTTCGTGGATCCGCCTGCAGCCCACGTCGGTGCCACGACCACGCAGCCTGTGCTACGCTTCGAAAGCCCGTTCTCTCTGCTCGGAGCGAGGCCACCACGTTCTCTTTCGCACGCAGCACAGCGTCTTCGCTCAGACTCGGACGGCGTAGGATCTCAAAGAGTAGTTGAGCGGCCTGAGCCGCTTGGTCTGGACGCACCTGGGCGCTGAACACCAGCGCACCATCGTCTCCCACCAGCGCGCCGCGGTCGTAGCCGGCACCTGCAGCGTAGGCTAGCCCGCGCTGCTCGCGAATCTCCTGGAAGACCAGACCAGCTGAGCCGCCCAGGACCTGGTCCAGGAGTCGGTACGTCGGCACATCGGCTGGGTCGTACTGACCATATGGAACCACCAGCTGGAGCTGGGTCTGTGCGCCCGGGAAGGGCATGAACAGCACCCGGTCTTGGCTGTGCTTGGCAAGGCGCCGCGGAGGCTGACCTGGGCCGGCCTTGAGCGCCTTGTTCGGAGTCAACAGCCCCAGATCCCCAACGTCCAGATCCTGGGCGATCAAGAACAGGATGCGCTCCAAGTCCAAGAGCTGCGTGGTCAGCGGCGCCAGGTCCTTGGGCCCCAAGGCCAACATCTGCTCATCACCCAGGCGCAAGAGATGCGGGGAGTCCGGCCCAAAGCGCGCGACGATGGACATGACCCAAGCGCGCACGCCGCTGGTGGCCTTTTGCTCGCGCCTGCGCTCGACCACATCGGAGAGGAGCTGACGAACATCCTTGTCGTCCAGCACCGGCGCGGCCAAGCGCTCCAGCGCCAGCTTCAGGCCCTCCAAGAGGTGCTCCTCGGGTCCGCTCACGCCCAGGTTGGTGCTCCAGGCCCTACAGCCCAAGCCCACGGACAGGCCCTTGGAGAAGAGCGCGCTGTTCACGCCACTCAAGTCCAGGTCCCCCACTCCGCTGCGGCCCCACACCCGAGCAGCTTGCTCCAGTACGGGATCGTGGCGGTGGCCAAGGGGCATGCGCAAGGTGAGCTGGGCCACCTTGTTCCGGGTGTTGGGGCCCCGGTAGAGCGGGCCGCCAGGTCCGGGCACACAGGTCCAGTCTTCTCCTTCTTTGAGGTTCTGAACCTGAAGCGGCGGAACCTCTTTCTCCAGGAGCTCGCGCACGAAATCGCTGGACGCGCTGATGGCGTCCAGGGTGCGGCCGCCTTCTGGCGCCTCCGGCATGTCCGGCAAGTCAGGATCTCCGCGGTGCCGCTGCAAGACCACATGCGGACCTGCGGTCCAGCGGGCCAGAGCTTGGGCTATCTCAGGCAGCGGCACGTGCGCCAAGCGCTCGCGGCGGGCCACCACCATGTGGGGATCCAGTCCCCGGGCCAGGGCGTGCACCAGGGTATCCGCGCGCCTGTCGTTGCGCTCCAGTCCGACCTCGTGCCCGATACGAAATGCCTGAAGGGCCTCGGCGACCTGATCGGGGTGAACGTCGGCATCGATGAGGGCTTGGAGCTCTCCCCTCAACAGCTCCTCCACCTCCTCCAGGGTCTGACCCGGCCGGGGGCTGCCCCACAGGATGAGCACGCCAGCTTCCCGCATCGAGCGCAGGGAGGTGCCTGCGGCCTGGAGCTTCTGCGGCTGCACCAGGTTTTTGTCGATGCGTCCCGTGGCCCCGTTGGCCAACAGCACATCGGCCAGAATCAGGGCCTCCAAGTCGGGGTGGTCCCCGGCGGGCAAGCGGTACGCCAACCAGACCGCTTCTTGGGCTTGGTGGGTGGTGTGTACGCGCTGGGTCTCCAGCAGAGGCGGCACGTCGCGGTGGGCGCGTTGCGGCGGGTCCTGTGCGGGCAGCTGCCCCAGTGTCCGCTCGAGCAGCGCCAGGGTCTCGGTGGGGTCCAGGTCTCCGGAGAGAATCACCGACATGTTGCCAGGCACGTACCAGCGCTGGTGGTACGCCACCAGGGCATCAAAGTCGGGATCCAGGAGCTGGTCCAGCTCGCCGAGCACGGACCCGGCGTAGGGGTGGCCCGGGAAGAGCGCGGCCATCGAAGCCTGGTACATGGAGCGGCCGGCGTCATCAAAGCTACGCAGCTTCTCGCGAACGATGGTCTGCATCTCCATACGAAAGCCGCGGAAGACGGGGTGCAGGTAGCGGTCCGCCTCCAGCTCAGCCCACTGCTCCAGGCGGTTGCTGGGCACGTCCACAAGGTAGACGGTCCGGTCCATGGACGTGGTGGCGTTGAGACCTGTGGCGCCCAGCTTGGAGAAGGCCACCTTGAGCTCGTTGGGCAAGGCGAAGGCATCGGCTTGGCGCTCTACCTCTTGCAGCTCGGTCAGGCGGCTGTGGACCCCTTCGCCGAGCAGGGCCGTCTCCTGCTTGCGCAGGGGAGCCTCTGAAGTCCAGTCTTTGGAGCCCAAGCGCTTGGTCCCCTTGTTGGCCATCAGGTGTTCCAGAGCATGGGCCGTGCCCAGAAATCTCTCTGGATCCAAGGAGGCGCCGGCCCCTACGACCACACGCGCTGCTACCCTGGGCTGCTCGTGGTCCACACTCAGAAGCACCCGCATCCCATTGGAGAGGGTGGTGTCGACATCGATCATTCGGGATCCGCGAAGTTCGGCTTGCGACGTTGTAAACGAGCCATAGA
>JBLHMA010000485.1:0-4213 GCA_047621545.1 Cognaticolwellia sp.
TGTTCCACGTGGAACATTGACCCTTCTCAAGGATCCTTGTGAGCACTGCTCTTGCGCTGTCAATAGCTGAGCACTATGGTGAGCCTCCCCCGCGGTGCGCCAGCTCTGGAGCACCCCATCCCCCCCGGTGCGCCATGCCCCAGATCATTGCTGTATCGAACCAGAAAGGTGGCGTTGGAAAGACGACCACCACCATCAACCTCGCCGCAGGCCTGGCCATGCAGGGCTACCGCACCCTGGTGGTCGACCTGGATCCCCAAGGAAACGCCACCTCCGGCTTGGGAAACGACCCCCGAGAGGTGGTGCACGGGATCTACGACCTGATACTCGGTCGAGCCAGCTTCGAGGACGTGGTGATGGAGACCGGCGTGGAGCTGCTCGAGCTCCTGCCCGCTTGCCCCAAGCTGGTCGGCGCAGAGGTCGAGCTGACCGGGGCCATGGCCCGAGAGACCAAGCTTGCCCGCGCCCTGGAAGACCTGCCCCAGGACATCGACTTTGTCTTGATGGACTGCCCACCGTCCCTGGGCTTCTTGACCATCAACGCGCTGACCGCCGCCGACTCAGTGCTGATTCCTGTTCAAGCAGAGTACTACGCCCTGGAAGGTCTGGGCCAGCTCCTGCGCACCATGTCCGAGGTCAAGCGCGCCTTGAACCCGCGCCTGTGTCGGGAGGGCTTGGTCATCACCATGCACGACGCCCGCAACAACCTGTGCCGGGATGTCGAGAAACAGCTGCGCGAGGTCTTCTCCGGGGAGGTCTTCGAGGCGGTGATTCCTCGCAACGTGCGCCTAGGTGAGGCCCCAAGCTTCGGCATGCCCATCCTGGCCTATGCCCCCAAATGCCGCGGTGCCGTAGCCTACGCCGCACTGACCGACGAGCTACTCGACGGCCACGTCCTCCCTGAAAGCTCCCAGGAGATCGCATGACCCGCCGCTCAACCCTCGGTCGCGGCCTGGCCGCCCTGATCCCCGACGACGTGATGGAGGCCAAGCCTCAGACCGGATTCAAGAACAAGGTGCTGGAGGTGCCGCTGGCGCAGATCCAGCCCAACCCCGAGCAACCCCGAACGTACTTTGATCCACAGGCCCTCACCGACCTGTGCAGCAGCATCAAGGTGCACGGCATCATCCAGCCCGTGTTGGTGCGGTCCAAGGCTGGCGGCGGCTACGTGCTCATCGCCGGCGAGCGCCGCCTGCGTGCAGCCGGCCTAGCGGGCCTTGAGACCGTTCCAGCTATCCTGCGCCAAGATGCTGGGGAAGGGGACGTGCAGCTGGAGCTGGCACTGGTAGAGAACCTACAGCGCCAGGATCTGGACGCGGTCGAAGCCGCTCGCGGCTACCGCCGCCTACAGCAGGACTACGGCTACACCCAAGAGCAGGTGGCCAACAAGGTGGGCAAGGAGCGCGCGACAGTGGCCAACGCCCTGCGCCTGCTGCGCCTGCCCGACAGCGTCTTGAACCTGCTCAGGGAAGGCCGGATCAGCGCGGGCCACGCCAAAGCCCTGTTGGCCGTAGAGGACAGCCAGTTGCTCAAAAGCATCGTGGCTCAGATTCTGAGCAAGGACCTCAGCGTGCGCGCCACCGAGGCTTTGGTGCGCAGCCAGGTCAAGAACAGCGCCAAAGCCAAGAGCACCACCCCGAAAAAGGCCGACAAGGCACTGCGCTACGTCTCGGACTTGCTCTCCCGTAGCCTGAGCACTGCAGTGGACATAAAGCCCAAGGCCAGGGGAGGGGGCGGCAAGATCGTGATCGATTACAGCTCCCCAGATGAGCTTGAGCGTCTTATCGAGGCACTCCGAGCTAGCGACTAGAACCGCCGGTTCTGGCACAGCCTCACAGGGAGCCCGACGATGTCCATGAGCGATGCAGAGAATGACGTTCTGGTGATCGGGGTCGCCGGGGGCACCGCCTCGGGAAAAACCACCATCGCCAAGCGTCTGCAGGAGTACCTGGGGCCGGATCGGTGCCTGCTGCTCTCCCACGACCGCTACTACTACAACGTCCAGGACCCTGAATCGTTCAACTACGACCACCCAGATGCCCTGGACACGGCACTGATGGTCCAGAACATCAGTGCTCTACAGATGGGCGAGGCGGCGGCATTGCCGGACTACGACTTTCCCACCCACACTCGCAAGAAAGAGCCGGAGTGGGTGCTGTCCCGGCCCATTATCTTGGTCGAGGGCATTCTGGTCCTGGAGAACGAAGAGCTGCGGAACCTGATGGACATCAAGGTCTGGGTGGACTGCCCTGATGACCTGCGCCTGAGCCGCCGCATCCGGCGGGACGTAGCCAAGCGCGGGCGCAACCTGGAAGGGGTTCTGAACCGCTGGCTGAGCACAGTGCGGCCCATGCACCTACGCTTTGTAGCCCCAAGCGCCAGCTTCGCAGACCTGGAGCTGGTGGGCGTAGGTCTGCTGGAGCCCTTGGTGCAGAGCGTGGTGGCCTCGATCGAGCGCAAGCGTTTTGAGCTGTCCGAAGAAGAGACCGCCGAGTGGGAGGGAGGAGGAGATACCTTCCCAGGTGTCCTCTCTCCGCTGGACGACTAGCAGCCGATCGCTCGCAGCAGCCGACTAATCGCCGCCGTAGCGACGCTTGACCTGGTCCTCCTGTCCCCCCGATACGTCCAGAGTCAGCGGCCAAACATCCTTGTAGCCGCTGGGATCCTTGACCACGATGCGGGCCTTGTAGTTGCCGCCCTTGGCGCCCTGAGAAGCCTGATAGCTGAGCTGGCCGGTCCGAGGGTTGATCTCCATGCCGAGGGGCCCGCCTGTGATGGACCACGTCAGCGCATCCCCATCGGCGTCTTCGGCCGCGACCACAAAGCCGTCGATCTGAGTGAAGTCTCGCTGGTCCACGGTGAACTCTGGAGGGGAGTTGTCCACCTTGACTACGGCCGTCTCAACGGTGCGACGCGTAGAGCCGTCGCTGAGCTCTACCTTGGCCTGAATGCGGTCGGAGGACTTGAACCAGATGGGGTCCAAGCTGCGCCCAGTAGCCCGTGAGATCACCGTGCCATTGACCAGCCAAACGATGGAAACAAGCGTGCCGTCGACCTGAAGTGCAACGGGCCCCTTCTTGGTGATCGGCGTGCTCAAGCTGGCGCTCCCTTCCACCTCCCGCACGGGGGCGACCCGCACCTTCACAGCTCCCTGGGAGGGGGCTGCGAAGCTCGCGGTGTCCATGGTGTTTGGATTGGACGGAGGGGCGGGCGGGCCGTCGGGGTAGCCGCACGCGAGCAGGAGCAAAAACATGCCGCGAGTGTAGCGCGTCAGGCAAGCAGGCCCAGAGTGTCTCGGGCCAGAGCGTGCAACTCAATGATGGGCACATTCTTGATCCCACAGCCAAAAAGCGCGCGCAAGTAGCCGGTCTCATGGAGCTCCGCAGGCAGCCAACGCCCGCGATCCTCCGCGAGGTCTACCAGGGTCTCGCTTACCCGAACCACACATGCGACCCGGCCCAAATCTCCGAGCAAGGCCAAGCTGTGGTGGGACACCAACACCTCACGCACCGAATCAGGCAGGTGCCAGTACTGCGCCAGCAAGGCCACCGCGCCCGTGTGCAGGGCCTCCAGAACCGCCTGACTGCCGCTGCGTTCCATGGTCATGCCGCGCTCAGCGATGAGCCCCAGGACCGCCAACTTGCCCAAGTCGGCCAGCAGACCGGCTAGGAAAGCCTCCTCGGGATCCACTCCGGTTCCAGGAAGCAGCGCGATGGCACGGCTGACATGCCCCATCGCCACACAGCGCCTCCGCACTTGGTTGGCCTGCTTCTGCCAACAGCTCGAAGGGAAGGGGATCACGTTTACCGCCGCCTCCACGACCACCGCGCGCATTCCTTGTATGCCCAGGCGTCCAAGGGCCTCGCGAACGCTGCGTGGCTCCCAACGGCGCGAGTAGACGGGAGACTGGGCAACTCGAAGCACTGCTGCGGCCAGCAGGGGATCTTGCTCGAGCACCAAGGCCAGGCGGCTCAGATCCAAGCCGGGGTGGCGAGAGAGGCGCATCACATCCATGGCCGCGCGGGGCAACATGGGCGGGCGGTAGTTAGGGTCCGCAAGAGCCGAGCGTAGCTCCACCAGAGTCTCAGTCATGGTGTTCTTCACCGCGTAAGCAACGGCCATGCATTCTCCGATCGGTCTTCCGCAAGGGATCGGCTCACGACGGGAAACCTTGAGAGAAAAAGATCTGTAGACTGCCCTCCATGCCCCTGTT
>JBLHMA010000486.1:0-4195 GCA_047621545.1 Cognaticolwellia sp.
TCGGCGCTGGGTGCCAACTCTGCGAAGGGAGCTGGGCTGGGGCCGGGCAGAGCCTCGCGAACGGGCTCGCGAACGGGCTCGCGAACGGGCTCGCGAACGGGCTCGCTCGCTGGTGGCTCTTGGTAGGCCGCGGGTGTTGTGCCAAAGCCGCCCATCGGACCACCGGAGTCCATCAGAGTGGGACCGGAGCCCATGGCTGAAAATCCGGGAGGGGGTCCCACTGACTCCATCGTGGGGTCGCTCGGTTCGTCGGGTAGGGGGCGCGTGGTCTCGATCGGCCCATCCTCGTAGACCATCAGAGCGTCGCCCATCTGCACGTGGGTGCCAGTCACCAGTTCGCAGGCCTCCATCGTGTGGCCGTTGATAAGCATGCCGTTGGCGCTGCCCAAGTCCCTTGCGATGCATCGGCCGTTGTTCAGGGTAAAACTGCAGTGTTTGCGGCTGACCCTGCGTGAGGGCAGGTACAGGTCACAGTCCGGCTCGCGGCCTGCGACGGACTCTCCTTCCTGAAGAGTCAAGACCTCGCCGGCGCGGGGACCTTCCAAAATGCGCAGGCGGTGACTCATGCAGGCTCCAGTGCCAAGCAGTGGCCGGCAAGCGTACCCCGCGCCGCACCAGCCGGTAGCTCAACTACGTAGCGCGCACCGCGTATCAGGGGTGAGAGGCGCCAGGGGAGTAGGGCGGGAATGCTTCGAAGGACGCGGTGCTCGGCGTCTACAAAGAGCAGATCCAGCGGCTCGCCCATAAAGAATGTGTGCACTGAGTTGCAGGGCTCGATCACCATGCCTTGGCCGGGTTCCATGGTGCGCCCAAGCAGACCTCGCATGCGCTCAAGGGGTCCCTTGGCATGCCAAGCGCGCTCAGCCAAGACCGATCCGGTGTCCACATTGCGCAGGCGGAGCAGCTCCATCAGAGCCCGATGGTCTGGTCGCCGTAAAAGAAGTTCAGGGCGATTGGGCCGAAGATGACGATGAATACTGCGGGCATGATGCAGAAGATTAGCGGGAACAGGATCTTCTGGGCAGCGTAGGCGCCCTCTCGCTCCGCGCGTTGGAAGCGGGCGGTGCGCATTAGGTCGGACTGGGCGCGCAGGATGGGGCCCACGCTGGCACCGAGCACGTCGGCCTGGATGAGCATGGCGGCGAAGCTACGCATCTCCTTCATGTCCACGCGCAGAGCCAAGTTTCGCAGGGCTTGTTGGCGGGTTGCGCCCACCTGGAGTTCTCCCAAGAAGAAGGAGAGCTCGTCGACCAGTGGGCCGCTCACGGACTTTTCGCAGACCTTGTGGATGCCGGAGACAAAGTCCAGGCCAGCTTCTACCGAGAGGGTGAGCAGGTCCAGGACGTAGGGCAGGGCCTTGAGGATCTTGTCTTGGCGCTCCTGGACCTGGCCGGTGAGCCACGCATCCGGGAAGAAGCTGCCGATGATCAAGACCACGATGGTGCCGGCGATGCTTGGGTCCCAGCCCACAACGACCCGGGCGAAGAGCCCGACAAAGAGCCCCCAAAACGCCACCGACATGATGATCTTGTAGCCAAAGAACTCGTCGGTGGTCAGGGAGCCCGCCATGCCGGCGGTGACGAGCTTGCGCTCGATCCAGGTGCGGTAGCGCTCGGCTTTGATCCAGCGCACCGCGGGTGTGAGCAGGGTGAACACCGGGCGCAGGGCGCTGACGACCGGCGAGACGTGCTCGGCCTCTACCCCTTCCAAGCCCAGATCGCCGCCACCTGAGAACTCAGGCTGTTCCGATGGAATGAGCGAGAATACTGCGAAGAAGATAGCCAGCGCGCTGGCGACCAAGAATACAATGCTCAGGAGGGTAATGGGCACGGAGGTAGTCTACCGCGTCAGGAAGGCGCGGATGCGAGCGGGGTCCACCGGATGGCCGGTAAACAGCTCGAAGCTCAGGGCGCCTTGGTGAATGAGCATGCCCAGTCCGGTGCTGGTGCGCAGGCCCCGCGCGGCGCAGGCGGCCAGCTGAGGGGGAGATTTCATCCAGTAGTTGATGTCGCACCAGATGGCGTGTGCCGGCAAGGACGTGAGGTCCATCGCTGCAACGGTGGCCTGGGCCCCTCCGCTCAAGGCGTTGACCACCAGGTCGCAGGGGGGGAGCGTGCCCAAGGGGCAGGGCTGGAAGACGGTGTGGGGGTAGAAGCTGCTCAAGTGGGCACAGGATTCCTGCGCTCGGCCTGGGCTCCTGTTGTGCAGCTCAATGCGATCTGCGCCCTCCGAGGCCAGGTGAGCTGCGATGGCCCGGGCGGCGCCGCCGGCGCCCAAGATCACGCAGGTGCTGCCCTGGGCCTGAAAGTCATGCTCCTCTTGCAATGCGAGGTACAGACCGATGCCGTCGGTGTTCGTGCCGCTCAAGGTGCCCTCGAGCTGGGTGACGACATTGACCGCTCCGGCCTCCTTTGCCGCCCGAGTCAGGTGGTCCAGCTGGGGCAGGATGGCGGTCTTGAAGGGCACCGTCAGGTTCACCCCCACCAAGTCCAGGGTTCGGATGGCATCGCCCACCAGGTGGGCCCGCGTGGGGTCCACGTCAAAGGCCACATACACCCCGTCAATGCCCAGCTCGCGCAGCAGGGTGCTGTGCATCTCCGGCGAGAGGGAGTGGCGCACCGGGTGACCCAGCAGACCGAATACGCGGGTGTGACCGGAGATCACGCGCTGAGGGTGTCCAGCTGTGCACCCAATGCCCCTCGGGCGGTGTGGATGTCCAGGGCGATCTGGGCTTGAAGGGCCTCGCGGCTCTCGAAGCGCTTCTCGTCGCGCAAGTGGGCGACAAAGTCCACCTGGAGTTGGGCCCCGTACAGGTCCGGGCTGCTGTCCAGGATGTGCACTTCTAAGACCACGCCCTTGCGGTCGAAGGTTGGCCGCACACCCAGGTTGGCGACAGCGGGTCGCTTGGGTTGGCCAGTGACTCCCGCCCGGACGGCGTAGACCCCGAGTGCCGGCAGGAGCTCTTGGTCGGGTTCCAGGTTGGCGGTGGCGAAGCCCAGAGTGCGGCCGCGCTTGTCCCCTGAGATGACGGTTCCACTGAGCCGGTAAGGGCGCCCCAAGAAGCTGGCGGCTTCCGCGACGCGTCCCTCGGCCACTGCGACACGGATGACGGAGCTTGAGACGATGTGCTCTCGGTCTCCGGTCAGGGCCGTGACCGCATGAACCGGCAGCTCAGGGAAGTGGGTGCGCAGGGTGTTCACGTCGCCGCTGCGCTTGTGGCCGTAGCGAAAGTCGTAGCCAACCACCATCTCGGCGGGGTGAAGGCGGCGCCCAATGACCTCGTCCGCGAACCAGGCTGCGGTCTGGCTGCCGAGGTCCAAGGTGAACGCTTCTAAGATCACTTGCTGTACCCCGAGTCGCTCCAAGAGCTCCAGCTTGCGCGTGATGCTGAGGATGCGTGGGGGGCAGGACTCTGGCTGAAGTACCCGACGTGGTGCGGGTTCGAAGGTGTAAACCGCGGCAGGCCTGTCCAGCTCGCTGGCGCGCTTTACAAGGGCACCCAAGAGCTGTTGGTGGCCCAGGTGCACGCCGTCGAAGTTGCCGATGGTGAGCACTGGACGGGCGCTTGCAGGGAAGCTCTCGGAGCCTTGGTAGATCTTCATCGACATGAGAAGGGCTCTCTATCGCGCCGCTTAGCCCTTGGCCTTCTCCAAGGCCTCGATCACCGTGTTGGGGGTGATGACCTCGGGGAGTGCGATGGGCTCAGCGCCAGGGTCCGCGGGGATGACCAAGTAGAAGGGCACGCCGGCCTTTCCGTAGCGCTGCAGCCACTTGGTGATGACCTCGTTCCGGTTGGTCCAGTCGGCCTTGAGCGGCATCACGCCGTTGTCAGCCATGTGACCGCGCACGGCCTTGGTGTTCAAGACGGTCTTCTCGTTCACTTTGCAAGTCAGGCACCAGTCCGCGGTGAAGTCGATGAAGACCACCTGGCCGGCCAAGCTGGCAACTGCCGGCTCGGAGAACTCCTGCCAAGGGATGTCCTCGCTGAAGTCCAGGTCCTCGAATGCAGCGGTCTCGGTCGCGCAGTCGGACTCGGGGGGCGGGTCGATCTCTAGGAAGTACCAGCCACCGACCGCGGAGACCGCCACTGCGACTCCAAAGGCCATCACCTGGTTCTTGCGGGGATCGGCCAAGCCACCCCAGCGGCCCTGGATCCAGGCGGCCATAGCCACGACGGTGAGAAAGGCCACAAAGC
>JBLHMA010000487.1:0-4190 GCA_047621545.1 Cognaticolwellia sp.
CCTGGTCATTGAAGATGCAGAAGCGGAGCCTTTCTCCGATGGCGTTGAGCGCGTCAGCTCGGATTGCCCAGACTGCTTTGAAGAAGAGCAGTGCGTGCCCATGAGCTGCAGCGTCGGTGTTGGGGGCCAAGGCAGCTTGGCTGTGCTGGGTGTGCTTGGGCTGCTCGTGCTTCGCCGTCGCCAGGACTAGCAGGCTGAAAAAGCCTGCCGGAGATTTCTCGGCGGTTAGACTCAGACTGAATGGTCATTCAGTTTGGAGTCGCCCATGGCTGACAGCCCCTATCCGCACCTGCTCGAGCCCCTCCAGGTCGGCTCCATTACCCTCAAGAACCGCGTCGTCATGGGCTCCATGCACGTGGGCCTGGAAGAGGACTGGAACTACGACAAAATGGGCGCCTACTTTGCCGAGCGTGCCAAGGGCGGCGTGGGGCTGATGGTGACGGGGGGCATTGCGCCCAATCGCCAAGGCTGGCTCAAGCCCTTCGCGGCGAAGATGAGCAACCAGCTTGAGGTTCGGCGCCACCGTACGCTCACGGACGCTGTGCACGAGGCAGACGGCCGCATCGCCATGCAGATCCTGCACGCCGGTCGCTACGGCTACCACCCGATCAGCGCCGCCCCCAGCGCCATCAAGTCGCCCATCACGCCCTTTGGGCCCTTTGCGCTGAGCGGCCGAGGGGTCGAGTCCACCATCGACAACTTCGTGCGCTGCGCCCAGCTCGCCCAGGAGGCTGGCTACGACGGCGTCGAGATCATGGGCAGCGAGGGCTACCTGATCAATCAGTTCATCGTGCGCCACACCAACAAGCGCACCGACAAGTGGGGTGGCGAGTACGAGGCGCGCATCCAGTTCCCCCTGGAGATCGTGCGCCGCACCCGGGCTGCCGTGGGGCCCGACTTTGTGCTGATCTTCCGCCTCTCCATGCTGGACTTGATTCCCGACGGCAGCACCTGGGAAGAAGTGGTCATACTGGCCAAGGCCCTGGAAGAAGCGGGGGTCTCCATTATCAATACCGGCATTGGCTGGCACGAGGCACGGGTTCCCACCATCGCGACGATGGTGCCGCGCGGCGCCTTTACCTGGGTCACCCGCAAGCTGAAAGGCGAGGTGAGCATTCCTCTGGTGACCTCGAACCGGATCAACACCCCAGAGGTGGCCGAGGAGATCCTGGCCCGAGGCGACGCCGACATGGTGTCCATGGCCCGGCCCTTGCTCGCAGACCCTGACTTTGTGAACAAGGCGGCCGCCGGCAAATCCCAGAGCATCAACACCTGCATTGGCTGCAATCAGTCGTGTTTGGACCACATCTTCTCCAACAAGCGGGCGTCGTGCCTGGTCAATCCAAGGGCCTGTTTTGAGACGGAGCTGCCCAAGCCAACCGCCCCCCGTGGGCTGAAAGTGGCTGTGGTCGGAGCCGGCCCAGGTGGACTGAGTGCCGCGTGCGAGGCCAGTGAGATGGGCCACCAGGTCACGCTCTTCGATGCCCAAGAGCAGATCGGTGGGCAGTTCAACCTGGCAAAGCAGATCCCAGGCAAGGAAGAGTTCTACGAGACCCTGCGCTACTTCAATGGCCGCTTGGCCGACGCCAATGTGGACGTGAAGCTTGGGCAGATGGTGGGCATCGAGGAACTCAAGGGCTTTGATGCGGTGGTCTTGGCCACTGGGGTCAAGCCACGGGAGTTGCGCTTTGATGGGGCGGATCACCCCAAGGTGCTCTCCTACGTGGAGGTGCTCAAGGGCGCGGAGGTTGGGGAGAAGGTGGCCATCATCGGAGCGGGTGGCATTGGCTTTGATGTGGCCGAGTTCCTGACCCATGTAGACCACGGCGAGGGTCCCAACCTGGAGGACTTTCTGGCGGAGTGGGGCATTGATGCGGAGCACAAAACCCGGGGTGGACTGGTGCCCGCCAAACAGGCCAGCAGCCCCCGTCAGGTCACACTGATGCAGCGCCGAAAGGGCAAGCTGGGCGCGGATCTGGGCAAGACAACCGGCTGGATCCATAGGGCCCAGCTCAAGAAGCGCGGGGTGACCATGCTGGCCGAGGTCGCCTACGACAAGGTGGACGACGCGGGCTTGCACATCCAGGTTGCGGGCGTGGCCCAGGTCCTGGATGTCGACCACGTGGTGGTGTGTGCTGGGCAGCTGAGCTTTGTGCCCCTGCAGGAGCCTCTGGAGAAGGCCGGCGTGAAGGTGCAGATCATCGGCGGGGCCAAGCTGGCAGCCGAGCTGGACGCACGTCGGGCTATCCGGGAAGGGATGGAGGCCGCGATTGCTCTGAGCCAGTAGTAGTCGGGCCCTTCAGCAGAAAGATACCAAGAATCTTTCGTATTTCCGAGGGAAAAGACGACTATTGAACTGGGCGCGGCGCGTCTCTCCACGTCGTTGTTTCAAAGGGAAACATCCTTGACCAAGAATCTCTCAGCCCTTGTCCTCGCCCTCAGCATTCTAGCGCTCGCCTCTCCAGAGGCGCAGGCGCAGGAGGCGGACACCCAGGACTTTCAGACCTGGACAGCGGTCCTTGGCACGGCCGATGTGCCTGCGGAGAATCTGAACCTAAAGCTGTGGTTCGATGGGCACATGCGTAGAGGTGGGCCTGGCACCACCCTGATCCTCCGTCCCGGGCTGGGGTATGAGCTGACCCCCTGGCTGAGCGTTTGGGCTGGGTATGCTTGGGTGCCGGTCTACTCCGATCCCTCCGGCTCGCGCGTGGACGAGCACCGTGCCTGGCAGCAGATCATCGTGAAGAAGTCGTGGATGGACGGGCGCTTGAACGCGCAGTCTCGGACGCGCTTTGAGCAGCGCTTCCACGAGAGCTCAGAGGCGACGGGGCTGCGTGTGCGCCAGTTTGCCCGCATAGACTTCCGCAACCACCCCAACACACCCTGGGGTGTGGCGCTCTGGGACGAGCTCTTCTGGGGTCTAAACGACCCGGGCTTTGCAGCGTCGGGCTTTGACCAGAATCGTCTGTTCCTGGGGCCGACCTTGCAGGCCCGTGAGGGACTGCGGATCGAGGCCGGCTACCTCTGGGCTCGTTTGGAGCGCCAAGAGACCCTCCTCGATCAGCACGTCGCCGCCGTGAACTTCTTTGTGGCCTTCTGAGCCCTCCGGAAGATCGAACCGCGGCGGCTGTGGGCGGTCAAGACCTCAGTCAGCCTTGACGGAGTCGACCTTGCCCTGGCCCTTGCCGATCGCCTTGGCGCCGATCTTCTCTGCGTCTTCTGGGTAGCGCGCGTCCACGGTGACAGTGATGGTCACGGTGTGTGGCGTGGGCTCCTTGTCGGCCTCGAAGTGCGCCGTCAGGTCCGCGTCGAGCTCAGCGTCCACCTTGCCCATGGCCATGCCTTGGCTGGCAACGCCGTAGACCTTGCGGGGCTTGATCTCCACGCCGGGCAGGAAGGTGCCCTCGACAGCGATGCCCGCCACGTCACCCACTTCATAGGTGTTTGTGAGGTTGGCGACGATGGTGCGTTCGCCTTGGACGGGGCTCTCAAAGGTGTAGATAAAGAGCTGATCGGTCTTGTCGTGGGCGGCCTTGGCCGTGACCTTCATCGCGTAGACAGGCATGGGGGTCTCCTTTGGCGGGCCATATACCTCCTCGCGGGTACACTGGCCGGGATTCGGAGCCGCTCCTATGCCCACTGTCCTGTCCTCTGTGCCGCCCATCAACCCGACGATCGCGGCCATGCCCGGCTCCATCTACAGCGGGCTGACTCAGCGTTTGGCCGAGTTTGACGGGGAGACCTACCCTCTGCACGTTGGCGACACCTTCATGGCGCCTCTGCCGGAAGCTCAGATGGAGGCTCAGCGGGAGGCGGATCACCCCGGTCTACACCGCTACACCCCGCCCCAGGGACTGCCAACGCTCGTGGATGGGTTGACCGGATCTCTGCGCAGCAAGGGATTGAATGTGGAGCGCTCCGGCGTGCTCGTCACGGCGGGCGCTACGGCAGGCTTGGCGGCGGTGATGGGCGCTCTGCTGGTTCCCGGCGGCGAGGTCATGATCCTGGCGCCCTTTTGGCCGTGGATCCGGGGCCACGTGCGCTGCTTTGGCGGGGTGGCTGTAGAGGTGCCTTTCTACGACCGGGTGCAGTGTGTTTCAGAGGCACTCTCGGCATTGGATGCGCATTTTTCGGGTCGCACCAAGGCGCTCTATGTGTCCAGTCCCAGCAACCCGACGGGGCGCGTTCTG